>CAJUQO010000055.1 GCA_910588295.1 uncultured Lachnospiraceae bacterium
TGTGCTACCTGTGTGTTACTTGTGTGCTACGTGGCAAAATTCAGGGCTTCCGCTGGCAATCCACATCAACGGAAACCCTTAAAAATACGCTATTTGTTAGAACTTCCCAGCCTTCGCCGCTTCTTCCACAGAAACAGCCACAGCCACGGTGGCGCCGACCATGGGATTATTACCCATACCGATCAGACCCATCATCTCCACGTGAGCCGGAACGGAGGAAGATCCCGCGAACTGCGCGTCAGAATGCATACGGCCCAGTGTATCGGTCATACCGTAGGAAGCCGGTCCTGCAGCCATGTTGTCCGGATGAAGGGTACGGCCTGTGCCGCCGCCGGAAGCAACGGAGAAGTATTTCTTACCCTGCTCGTTACACTCTTTCTTGAATGTACCGGCTACCGGATGCTGGAAACGGGTGGGGTTGGTGGAATTTCCGGTGATAGATACGCCCACATTCTCATGATGCATGATGGCCACGCCTTCCTGTACATCATCGGCGCCGTAGCATTTTACTGTGGCGCGAAGACCCTTAGAGTAGGGTTTCTCAAATACCACATTCAGTTTTGCTTCTTTATAATCGTATTTTGTCTCAACATAAGTGAAACCATTGATACGGGAAATGATCTGGGCAGCATCTTTGCCGAGACCGTTCAGGATAACCCGCAGAGGTTTCTGGCGAACCTTGTTTGCTTTCTCAGCGATACCGATGGCGCCCTCAGCGGCAGCAAAGGACTCGTGGCCGGCCAGGAAGCAGAAACACTCGGTCTCCTCCTCCAGAAGCATCTTGCCCAGATTACCATGGCCAAGACCTACTTTCCTGTGATCAGCCACAGAACCGGGAATACAGAATGCCTGAAGTCCCTCTCCGATGGCGGCGGCGGCATCCGCAGCCTTTTTGCAGCCTTTTTTGATGGCGATGGCAGCGCCTACGGTGTAAGCCCAGCAGGCATTCTCAAAACAGATGGGCTGGATCTTCTTTACCTGATCGTATACGTCCAGTCCGGCGTCCTTGGTGATTTTCTCAGCTTCCTCGATCGAAGCGATGCCGTAATTGTTCAGCACGGCATTGATCTGTTCAATTCTTCTTTCGTATGATTCAAATAAAGCCATTTTTATCCATTCCTCCTGTGCTTATTCTTTTCTCGGATCAATGATCTTGGCAGCGTCGTCCACACGGCCGTACTGGCCTTTCGCCTTCTCCCAGGCTGTGGTGGGATCATCGCCTTTTTTGATGAAATCTGTCATCTTGCCCAGATTGACAAACTGGTATCCGATCACTTCATCTTCCTCATCCAGAGCAAGCCCGGTCACATAGCCCTCTGCCATCTCAAGATAACGAACGCCTTTTTCTTTGGTTGCGTACATGGTTCCTACCTGGGAACGCAATCCCTTGCCCAGATCCTCGAGACCGGCGCCGATAGCCAGGCCGTCATCGGAGAAAGCGCTCTGGGTACGGCCATATACGATCTGCAGGAAGAGTTCTCTCATGGCAGTGTTGATGGCGTCACACACAAGGTCGGTATTCAGAGCTTCCAGAATGGTCTTCCCCTGAAGGATCTCAGCAGCCATAGCCGCGGAATGAGTCATACCGGAACATCCAAGGGTCTCCACCAGAGCCTCCTGAATGATACCCTCTTTTACATTCAGCGTCAGCTTGCAGGCGCCCTGCTGCGGGGCACACCAGCCGACACCATGGGTAAAACCGGAGATATCCTCGATTTTTTTCGCGTGAACCCATTTTCCCTCTTCCGGGATAGGAGCCGGCTCATGCTTTGCGCCTTTTGCCACAGGGCACATCAGTTCAACTTCTTTTGTGTAGATCATTGTTAAACTCCTTTCAACTATGTATTTCTTGCTTTGAAAAACATTTTCCGATATGGGAACAATAAATCAGCAACCGCTCAGACAGCCGGATCAGTTACGAAAATCGCCCCATACATTTGATATTATCGCACAAACACAGGCCTACGTCTAGGAAAAATTTGCATTGCAAATAACTTTCGCTGCCGTTCGGCCCTGAACTTCATTACGGCGGAATCTATCATTTCAGCAGCTCCTGATCCTACTTCTGTATGCCAATGCACGTTATATCAGAATTTCATGGGTGGATATTTCCATGGGCACCGTCAGTACCCTCTGCAATTTCGGAACGGCCTCCTTAAAATGCCGGGAAGCCATATGAAGATCCAGTATCTCCTGATCCGGCCAGCGTTCCAGAAAAGCATAAATGTTGCGTCCCTCCCGGCACTGGATCAGCTCATAACTGATATTGCCCGGTTCCTTTCTGGTATCCTCCACCAGCTTCCCGGCCACTTTCAGAAATTCCTCCACATTCTGGCCGCTGACAATACATTTTGCATATATAACGATCATTTGTCACGCTCCCTTTCCGGTACAAAGAAATTTGCAGAATACACTCCCGCATTTCACAATACAGATGGTACTCCGCAACAGTTCAGGCCAACCGCCCTGTTACCTGCAAAAATCCCTTTACAATCGCTGCGCGATAGGATTTTTGCGCCCCCGAATCATTTCCTTACGGTACGCGCAGTAAAATGCGCATACCTGTCTGAACGGTTACTTTCATTCACTCTTTGTTCCTTTATCAAACTAACTTACTTTGTCATTTACTTTTTCAACCAAAGACGGTATAGTATAATCATTCGCAGCAGTATTATAAACCGCGCAATTACCTGTTTTCATTCGGAGGTTCTCACCATGGCAGAAACAAACACAGCGCCCCCACAGAAATCCCATTGGATCCCCATAGGGTTAAGCGGGGCCGCCTTAAAATATATCGCCGCCGTTACTATGCTGATCGACCATACCGCTCTGGTCGTTGTTCTTTATGGTTTCATGTACAACGGACGAATGCTGCTCGTAAGGCGTTACGACATCCTTCCTTCCCTATATAATCTGATGCGTCAGATTGGCCGTATTGCTTTCCCGATTTTCCTTTTTTTGCTGGTGCAGGGCTTTATTCACACCCACGACCGCAGAAAATATGCCATAAGGCTTTTTCTCTTTGCTTGCCTCTCGGAACTGCCTTTCAATCTGGCCGTGGACAGAACCCTTTTTTCCTTTATACACCAGAATGTGTTCTGGACACTGTTTGCCGGATTCCTGATGATGTGGATTCTGGAAAAAATCCAGTTTTCCGACCTGCCCCGCTGGGCGGCTTTACTGGCCAGTCTGCTGACTGTCGCGGCCGCCTGCCTGGCTGTCACAGTATGCCGCACGGATTACAGCTATCACGGTATCCTGTCTCTGCTCCTCTTATATCTATTCCGTTATAATAAAGGACTGACGCTGCTCACCGGGGCATTCTCTTTTGCCTGGGAGCCGGCCGCCATCATCGCCTTCCTGCCCATCGCCCTGTATAACGGAGAAAAAGGCCGTGCGCCGAAATATTTTTTCTATGCCTTTTATCCTCTTCACCTGCTGGCGCTGGTGGGGATCAATTATGTGCTGTTTCACCATCTTTGATCCAAGGCGTCTAAATATGTTACACCCATAGGGGTTCCGGACAGTTTCCATATACGAAAACCGATTCCTGCGTTCGGCCTATCCTGCCGAACGCCGAAATCAGGCAAAACCACAAAATCCTGTTACCACAAAGAATACTCTCAAACATTCGTCCCTGGAATCTATTCTTTATCCACGATATTCTCCATCGTTTTCACAATGGAATCTGAAGGGATCACTCCCCGCACGCTGGTAAGCGGATAGATGTTTGTATTCCGGCCTACCACGGTTCCCGGATTCAGCACGCTGCCGCACCCCACCTCCACATGGTCGCCCAGCATAGCCCCAAACTTTTTAAATCCGGTCTCCCACCGCTCTTTCGAACCCTTGACAATAACCGGCTTTTTATCCGACTTCACATTGGACGTGATCGAACCGGCACCCATGTGGGATTTGTATCCCAGAATTGAATCTCCCACATAATTGTAGTGGGGCACCTGGACGTTATTGAACAGGACTACATTTTTAAGTTCTGTGGAATTACCCACCACACAATAGCTGCCTACCAGGACTTTTCCTCTGATGAAGGCCCCTGGCCGAACCTCCGTATACTCACCAATAATCACTGGCCCGGTAATCGACGCCGTAGACGCGATGGACGCTGTCCTGGCAATCCAGATCCCCTGGCCCTGCTGTTCATAAATTTCCGTATCCAGCGTCGGGCCCTTCTGCATGATCCAATCTCCAATATCGGGCAAAACCTCCCAGGGGAAATCCTTTCCTTCGAAAAGCTCCGCCGCCATTGTCTGTGTCAGATCATATAAATCAGCAATATACACCGATTCCATCGTTTCCTCCTTTTTTATACCTGCACCGCACGCCATTCTGCATTCTCACCCGGCCGGAAAGACCTTCCGACGTCCAGCCAATAAAAATTGCTCTGTATGATTTTGGACTGACATAAAATTATCAGTACGCCAGAATATGCCGCAGCACTTCCTTATTTACAGCAATTCCACCCTTGCCCTTTTACAGATATCCACCGTATCCTGATCCCATACCGCCGCCTGTACCTCTCCGATATGGGCTTTGCCCAGCAGCAGCATACACAGGCGGGACTGGCCGATGCCGCCGCCGATGGTAAAGGGCAGCCTGCCCTCCAACAGCATTTTATGGAAAGGCAGGTTCCGGCGATCGTCACAACCCGCTTTCGTAAGCTGTTCGTCCAGGGACTTTGCGTCCACCCGGATGCCCATGGAGGAAATCTCCAGCGCATGGCCCAGCACCGGGTTCCAGAACAGCAGATCGCCGTTCAACGCCCAGTCGTCATAATCCGGAGCCCGGCCGTCGTGGCGCTCGCCGTTTTCCATCACATCCCCGATCTGCATGATAAAAATCGTTTTATGCTCCCGGGCAAAGAGATCCTCCCGCTCCTTCGGCGTTTTATCGGGATACAGGGCCGCCAGTTCTGAGGACGTGATAAACGTCACCTCCCGGCAAAGCTGAGTATTCAGACTCTCAAAATGATAGCACACTTCATCCAGTGTATTGCAGATCACATTGACGATCCGTTCTACAGTATTTTTCAAATATTCCAGATTCCTGTCCTCCTCACGGATCACCTTTTCCCAGTCCCACTGATCCACATAGACGGAATGGACATTATCCAGCTCCTCATCCCGGCGTATAGCGTTCATATCCGCCAAAAGCCCTTTCCCCATATGAAAATCATAGCGGTACAGGGCCATACGTTTCCATTTCGCCAGGGAATGCACCACCTGGGCATCCGCCTGCAGCGCCGGTATGTCGAAGCCCACCGGACGTTCCACACCGTTCAGGTCGTCATTCAGACCTGTCAGCGGATCTACGATCAGCGGCGCCGTCACCCGCTTCAAATGAAGGGCGATACTCAGCTTTTTCTCAAAAATAGTTTTGATCGTGCCGATGGCCTCCTGAGTCTCATAAAGGCTCAGCATGGAAAAATAGTCTTCGGGTATGTAGGTATGGCTCATGATATCCTCCTTCAGATCAGGAAAGTCCCGTACATCTGCCAGGCCAAGGGCCGCATCTCGACACAGACACCGGAATCCTCCCGCACATTCTAAATATTATTATTCCGAACCATAACAGATTATAAAAAACATTCGCAGATTAGTCAATGAAATCCGCCCCTTTACCACAGACAAACTGCAAAGGAGCAGATTCCGTTACAGTTCAACTGCCGGATGAGCATGTCACGAAAAAACATATCTTCCATTTTCAAGTTGACCACATCGATATACTCATCGCCGTCCAGCCTCTTTCAAAACCTCAATCCTTTTCTCCGCCCGGCCCATAATTTAAAAACTCATTGTATCTGGCATTTGCTTCCTGGCCTGCCTTTTTCCTGCGCCAGGCGCTGATCTCACTTTGGATCGCCAGCATTTCATCAACTACCAGCTCAACTTTTTGGGGCTTTGCGTAATGCAGATAGGATATCATCCTGTTCATCGCCTTTGGACTGCCGAGGTTTTTGGCGATCTCATCTCCCAGTTCCGCAGGAAAACCCAGCCCCATAACCGCCGCAGTAAGTCCTTCCCTGGCCCTCGTCCACTCCCTTTGTTCATCTGTCATGATCCATTCACCCTTTTTGTCCATTCGATCTGGCCGACAGCTTCCGCCTTTTTCTTCGAAAATCTTCTATTTCCTCCGCGATGGTGTTATAATCGCGTTCAAAAAGTTCCTCATACGCCTGGGGCCACAGGATCTCTCCCGGAACTCTCTCCAACAGTTTATCCTGCACAAACTTTTTGCTTTTTTCACGATATTTCGGAAGCCTGTTCTTTTCCAGCAGATGGTTCAGCTCCGTCCGCCAGAAAATCGTAATCTTCCGTCCTCCTTTTACCCCTGGATTCCGGTCAGGCTCCCGCAGAATATAAAAATCAACCTCACCGTTTTCATCCGGCTCCACCGTGATGATCCCCCACCATTCGGGCACATGATCCTTTACATGGGCTACATGGGATGTCCCTGCAACAATAATATTCCTGTCATAATACTGATCATAGTTTTTCACTTGCCCGCCAAGCCTTGCATAAGTATCCGCATCGCTTTTAATCTCTATGCCATACAGCACATCCGAAGTAACCATGACCACATCCGCCCTCGCCCTGCCGGTACGTTTTTCTTCCAGAATGCGCACCTTACCATATCTTTCTTCCAAAAAGAAAAACAAGGGCTCCCGGATATCTTTGTCGTAAAGAATGTGCTTTTTAGCTTCGTCTCCGGACATCCCGGTATACCTCCCCTACTGTTTTCTCCTCAATAAAGCCAACGACTCAGTTGTGTTTAGATACATCGCCATTTTTCCCCGCCCCCTTTTTCTTATAAAACTGCGCCGCATAGTCAAAATATTTCCGCAGATCCGTCTGGTTTCTGAGCCGCAG
Organism: uncultured Lachnospiraceae bacterium; assembly: GCA_910588295.1. Lineage (GTDB taxonomy): Bacteria > Bacillota > Clostridia > Lachnospirales > Lachnospiraceae > UBA11957. The sequence continues at coordinate 6,888 of CAJUQO010000055.1, forward strand.
TACTCCGTCCGTCCGGCTCCTTATGAACCGCTCCAGTTTCTCCATATATTCCGACTGGTCAATAGAGCCTTCCGCCACATAGGTGAGCCCCTTCTCCCAGCTCGCCGTGAGCTCCGGGTTTAGCAGGGAGCGGATGGAACTCGCCACCACGTCATGGATCATCTCCCCAAGAAGGGTAGGGGTGATCACCTGAGTCTTTTTATTCAGATCCATGTATTTGATATTCACCAGTTTTTTTAATATCTCCGCCCGGGTGGCGCTGGTGCCGATGCCGCTGCCCCGAATCTGCTCCCGCAGCTCCTCGTCCTCGATGAGCTGCCCGGCATTTTCCATAGCCAGGATCATAGAACCGGAATTATATCGTTTCGGCGGCGTGGTTTCCCCCTCCTTGATCGTATAATCCAATACCGGGAGCCTGCCGCCCTTTCTGAGCTTTGCCAGAAGAGAAATATCCAGCTCCGGCTCATCCGATTTCTTGGCCGCCGTCTCCTTTACCGCCACCTTCAGATACCCCGGCTCCAGCAGCGCCTTGTGAGAGGCAAAGAAATGCTCCTTACCCACCGCCGCCGTCACGCTGATCCTCTGGTATACTGCCGGTCCATAAAAAATACTTAAGAACCGCCGGACCACCGCCTCGTAGACCTTCCGTCCCCGCTCCGATACACTACGCAGGGCTGCCTGTCCCTGGCCGGTAGGGATGATCGCATAATGGTCGGTAATCTGCTTATCATTCACATAACGGCTTTTCGCTATTCCTTTATAACTTTCCTTCTCCAGAATCTCCTCCGCGAAAGGGGCGCAGGGTTCATACCTGGCCAGGCCGCGGATATTTTTATCGATCTCCTTGGCCACGGCCGAGGAGAGCACCCTGGCGTCGGTACGGGGATAAGTCACCAGCTTTTTCTCATACAGCTCCTGTACCGTCTGCAGCGTCTCGTCAGGGCTGATCTTGAACATCCGGGAACAGTCGTTCTGAAGCTCTGCCAGATTATAGAGAAGGGGCGGATTTTTCTTTTCTTTTTTCCGCTCCACCGCCTCCAGAAGCGCTTCCTGGGGTTCAATCTTTTTGAGAACTTCGATCAGCGCCTGAGCGTCTTTCTTTTCCTTAAATCCATTCTCCTTGTACAGACAGGGATGTTTGAAATACCGGCTCCCCTCCACAGCTTTCCACTCGGCAGGAAGCTTCTGCCCGCCTTCCAGCCCCAGTCCCGCGATCACCCGGTAAAAAGGCGTTTTTACAAAAGCCCGGATCTCCCGCTCCCGGCGCACCACCATACCCAGCACGCAGGTCATCACCCGGCCCACGGAGATTCCCTGGTAACGGTTTCCCAGATAACTGCCCACCGCGTTGCCGTAACGCAGGGAAAGCAACCGGGAAAAATTGATCCCCATCAGGTAATCCTCCTTCGCCCGCAGAAACGCCGCATCGGACAGATGGTCATAGGCCGACTCATCCTTCGCCTCCCGGATGCCCCGCAGGATCTCCTCCTCTGTCTGGGAATCGATCCAGACCCGCAGCCGCCGCTTTCCCTTCACTCCGGCCATCATCTCCACCAGACGGTAGATATACTCCCCCTCCCGCCCGGAGTCCGTACAGACATAGATCGTATCCACATCCTCCCGGTTCAAAAGGCTTGAGACGATCTTGAACTGTTTCTCCACGTTGGGAATAATCTCATAGAGAAATTTCTCCGGCAGAAAAGGCAGCGTCTCCAGGCTCCACCGCTTGTATTTCATGTCATATTTTTCCGGATAACTCATAGTTACCAGATGCCCGACGCACCAGGTCACCACGGCCTTCTCCGACTCCAAATAGCCGTCCCGGCGGCTTCCGTTTATCTTCAAAGCCCGGGCAAACTCCTGGGCCACACTGGGTTTTTCTGCAATAAAGAGTGATTTCATAGATTATGTCCTGTTCTAAAATATAAATGAAAAACCCCCACCAAACTGATGGGGATTTATTTACAAACTATACTACTTATATCCCACCTGTACAGCAAGTGGTAAAATTACCTGTTATGCGTCTTATACCCCGTCGCACAACAAACGGCAAACATTTTCTTCTATAAAGTATAACAAAATCCAGAGAAAATGCAACCGATTTTTCCAACAGGCACTAACTGTTTTTACACATATTCTATATCACTTCGCCTGAATATACCCCTTCGCCTTCAGAGTCTCCGCACACAGCACCGCGCCGCCCGCCGCGCCGCGCACTGTATTGTGGGACAGACCGATAAATTTCCAGTCGTACACTTTATCTTCCCTGAGGCGGCCTACAGAAATCCCCATGCCGTTCTCATAATCCACATCCGCCTGTACCTGAGGACGGTTATCCTCCTCCATATAGCGGATGAACTGCTTCGGCGCGCTGGGGAGGCCAAGCTCCTGGGGAAGCCCGGAAAAACTCTCCAGCTTCTTAAGAAGCTGCTCTTTTGTGGGTTTCTTCCTGAACTTCACAAATACAGCCGCCGTATGGCCGTTCAGTACCGGCACACGCACGCACTGGCAGGTGATCACCGGCCTCTCGGCCGGAACGATCACGCCGTCTTTGATCTCACCCCACAGGCGCAGAGGCTCCATCTCCGATTTTTCTTCCTCGCCGCCAATATAGGGAATGACATTTTCCACCATCTCCGGCCAGTCCTTAAAGGTCTTGCCCGCGCCGGAAATGGCCTGGTACGTCGTAGCCACCACCTCATAGGGTTCAAATTCTTTCCAGGCAGTGAGCACCGGCGCGTAGCTCTGGATGGAGCAGTTCGGCTTCACCGCGATAAATCCTCTCGTAGTACCCAGGCGTTTTTTCTGGAACTCGATCACATCAAAATGCTGAGGATTGATCTCCGGAACCACCATGGGCACATCCGGCGTCCAACGGTGGGCGCTGTTGTTGGACACCACCGGGGTCTCTGTTTTGGCATATTCCTCCTCAATGGCCTTGATCTCGTCCTTGGACATATCCACCGCGGAAAATACAAAATCCACTCCGGCGGCTACCCGCTCCACCTCGTTCACATTCATGACTACAAGGTTTTTTACAGCCTCCGGCATGGGCGTATCCATCTTCCAACGGTCTCCCACAGCCTCCTCGTAAGTCCTGCCCGCGCTCCTGGAGCTGGCCGCCACCGTCGTCACCTCAAACCAGGGATGATTCTCCAGCAGAGAAATGAACCGCTGTCCCACCATGCCTGTGGCTCCTAAGATTCCTACACGTAACTTTTCATTCATAATAATTTTTCCTCCATATATGTACTCCGACGGTAACTGTTCGGCACAAGGCAAAGCGTCTGCCGGGATCGTCACTTATTTCCCAGCAGGTATTGCTTATTTGCCTCGATCACCTGCTTCATAGCCTCCGGTCCGGGCGCCCCCAGGGTCATGCGTTTCTCCACACAGGTTTTCAGGCTGATCGCCTCGTAGATCGTCTCGTCAAATACCGGGCTGATCTGCCTGTATTCTTCCAGGCTCATCTGCTCCAGGGATATCTGCTTCTCCAGGCAGTACAGCACCAGCTTTCCCACAATGCCATGGGCATCCCGGAAAGGTACGCCGTGGTTCACCAGGTAATCGGCGGCATCGGTAGCGTTGGTAAAACCCTGTTTGGCGCTCTCCTCCATGCGGCCCGTATGAAAGCCCATGGTATCCAGCATCCCGGTAAACAGGGCGATACAGCCCTTCACCGTATCAATGGCGTCAAAGGTGAGCTCCTTGTCCTCCTGCATATCCTTATTATATGCCAGGGGCAGCCCCTTCATCGTAGTCAGAAGGGAGAAAAGCGCGCCATAGACCCGCCCTGTCTTGCCCCGGATCAGCTCAGCGATATCCGGGTTTTTCTTCTGAGGCATGATGCTGCTGCCGGTGCTGTAGGAATCATCAATCTCCACAAACCGGTATTCATTGGAATTCCAGATGATGATCTCCTCGCAGAAGCGGCTCAGATGCATCATCATCGTAGCCATGGCCGACAGAAGCTCGATCACATAATCCCGGTCGGAAACCCCGTCCATACTGTTTAAAGTGGGCCCGTAGAAATCCATCAGGCCAGCGGTATGATCCCGATCCAAAGGATAAGTAGTTCCGGCCAGGGCGCCGCTGCCCAGCGGACAATAGTTCATACGCTCATAAATATCCGCAAGACGTCCCCGGTCCCTTTTAAACATCTCAAAATATGCCCCCAGATGATGCGCCAGCGTCACCGGCTGAGCCTTCTGCAGATGGGTAAAGCCCGGCATATAAGTACCCACATGCTCCTCCATCAAACGGTTCAGCACCTCCAGAAGAGCTTTAAGCAGACCGTCTGTCTCTCTGATCTCATCACGCACGTACAGGCGCATATCCAGCGCCACCTGGTCGTTACGGCTCCGCCCGGTGTGCAGCTTTTTACCCACATCGCCGATCCGTTCGATCAGATTCGCCTCCACAAAACTATGGATATCCTCGTACTCGGCGGTGATGGGAAGCGTCCCGTTTTCCACGTCCCGGAGGATACCAGAAAGCCCCTCCAGGATTTGTTCCTTCTCCTGGTCGGTCAGGATCCCCTGCTTCGCCAGCATGGTCACATGGGTCCTGCTGCCCCGCACGTCCTGGGCCAGGAACTTCTGGTCAAAACCGATGGACGCGTTAAAATTATATACCAGCTGATCCGTTTCTTTCGTGAAACGGCCGCCCCATAACTGTGCCAATATCGTTTCCTCTTTTCTCTTTTGATCTATTCGCCCTCTATACTACCATTCCGTATTTGTGAAATCAAGATAAAATTGCGGCCTGCCGAATGACCGCCTTCACCCATTCTTTACGACAATTCCCGATCCACATCGTTCTTTATCTGGCAAAGTAACCGTTTTTTACCGCTCCCGCCGCGAAAACACGCATCCACAGTAATCCTGACGGTACAGGCCGTATTCCCGGGACAGCTCAATGGATCGTTTGTAGCCGTTTTTTTTCTTAAAATCCGAATACAGATAAGGCACCCCGTATTCTTTTGCCAGCCCGCCGCCGATCTCATTGAGCTTTGCGGCGTTTTTTAACGGACTGATGGACAGGGTTGTGGTAAAATAATCGTATTTCCCGGCGGCTGCCAGCCTGGCTGTCTCTTCCAGGCGCAGCCTGTAGCAGGCAAAACAGCGCACCCCGCCTTCCGGCAGATTCTCCATGCCCCGGGCCATGGCAAAAAACCGTTCCGGGCCATACGCGCCGTCCACAACGGACACCGGATATTTCACCGGCATCTCCTTTACCAGCCGATGCAGTTCTGCTGCCCGCTTTTCGTATTCTTCTTTCAGGGAAATATTGGGATTATAGAAAAATACAGTAATATGAAAAAAAGAAGCCAAATACTCCAGCACATAACTGCTGCACGGCGCGCAGCAGGCATGGAGAAAAAGAGTCGGCACTTTTCCCTCCGACTCCAGTTTCTCCAATGTCCGGTCCAGCTCTTTCTGATAATTTATGTTTGGCATCTGTACCTCCGCCTCTGCTTATTTTGTCATTTTCTTTAATAGTTCCGGTCATCTGAACTATTATCATCTTTTTTACGGCAATGATAAAGATACCATGTTTTTTGTGTTTTTTCTATCTGTTTCTGTCCCTGTTATAAAAAATGCAAAAAAATACTGTCGAGAAGGATCTCGTCGCCGCTCTTCAGGCATGTTTCTTCTCCATATAGTCCATCATGGCCGCCGCCGCTTTTTTGGCTTCCTCCACTGCGTGTACAACGGTCTTTGGCCCGTGCACCACATCGCCCGCGGCAAAGACGCCCTCGCGGGTGGTCATATGCCGGTCGTTCGTGATAAGCAGTCCTTCGTCTGAACCCTGCAGCCCCGCCGTAGTGAGGATGAGCTTATTCTTCGGGCCCTGGCTGATGCAGATAATCGTGGCGTCGGCATCAACCTGTTCTTCCTCCGGCTCATAGCCCACAATCTCATCTTTTTCATCAAAGACGGCCGTCTTAAACACGGGGCCCTGGGGAGTAATGGACGCGATAGCTTTCCCATAGACCACCTCCGCCCCTTCCAGCATGGCGTAAGACATTTCACTGGAGCTCGCTGTGACCGCCTTGCCCACCGCATAGAGCGTCACCTCCCGGGCGCCTCTCCGCAGCGCTGTCCGGGCCACATCCATCGCCACATTGCCTGTGCCGATGACCGCAACCCGCTCGCCCAGGCTGTAGGCGTCTGGATTGGCCAGATAATCGATGCCGAAATGAACATTGGCCAGAGTCTCTCCGTGAATGCCCAGTGTTTTCGGCCTCCACACGCCCGTGCCGACGAAAACACCCGCATAACCGTCACGAAACAGTTCCTCAATCGTAAGCGCTCCGCCAATAGTAGTATTGGGCCGGATCTGTATGCCCAAATCCAGCATTTTCTTTTTATAACGTGTAAGGATACTCCGGGGCAGGCGAAAATCCGGGATACCGTACTGCATCATACCGCCGATCTTATCCCTCGCCTCAAAAACCGTCACATCAAAACCGTGTTTTGCCAACTCTACTGCCACCGTGATCCCCGCAGGCCCAGAACCGATGACTGCGGCCCGTATCCCCTTTTTCTCCGCCACCGGCGCTTCTCTCCGCTCCAGCCAGGCCTCCGAAATGAAATTCTCAATGCTGCTGAAATGAATCGGTTTTCCCTTTTTCCCCAGCACACAATGCCCCTCACACTGTTTTTCATGATTGCAAACGATAGAGCAGACCACCGAAAGCGGATTATTTTCAAACAATTTGTTGCCCGCATCCGCCAGTCTGTTCTCTCTGAAAGCCTGAATGACCTGCGGGATCGATGCATGCACCGGGCATCCCTGCTGGCACATTGGTTTTTTACAGTTCAGGCACCGTTCAGCCTCATCCATGACATGTACGCCCATAAAAAATACCCCCTGGTTGGTTTTCGTAAAATCCTGCTTTTGGGGGTATTTTTCCTTTTTTATGGCTGAAATATACACGAACGCAAGCTGTCTTTGAAGCCACTTGCCTGCCAGTTTTGAATGTCCTGCGCCAAAGGCAAACGTCTGGCCGGACTGCGTTGCCACCCTGTATTCCGGAGCCTCTGCTGCTTTTCGGGCCTGCTTTTTCAGGAACGTTTTCCTTTTGTCAGAAATCCCCTTTGCCAGAGTAAGCATTTTCAACCTTCTGCGGCCCCTGAAGGCTGTTTGGCCCATCATCGCCACATTTAATTAGCGTCATCCTTTTAACATTGAAAACAGCCCTTTTTTCTCATACGGTTCCCTTCTCACAGAAATTATCTGATATCCCGCCTTCGCAATTACATTTTTCAGTTCTGACTCGGATATATCCTGCTCCGTGATAATAGTTGTCTGCTTCCTGGTATGTGAGCTTGTCACTTTTTTTACCGAAAACGTATTCCGTACCGCGTCATTAATATGGGCCTCGCACATACCACAGGCCATCCCCTCAACTTCTGCTGTTATTTTAAGCATACTATAACCTCCCATTTTATTAGTTACAAGAATTCCTTTAAATATATTTTTGCAGAGCGGCTCATCTCCTTGGAAAAATCCGATTCATATTTTCTTTTCCAGAAAGCCTCCATCCATTCCTCATATCGCTTACTGCCCGTCCGTTCCGCGAACATCTCACGGATCTCTTCACCGCTTTTATCCTGATAGACATTCTCACATACCATATCGGAGAGCCTGAACCGTTCTGGTTTCTTCCGCTGCTTCTGCTGTTCTGTGGGATAGCCGAAAATCACCATACATGCGGGATATACATACCGGGGAAGCCCCAACAGCGCTTTCATGTCCTCTGCGTTTTCCATCACGTCGCCGATATAGCAGGAACCGATTCCCATGCTCTCCGCCGCCGTCACCGCATTCTGGGCCGCGATCAGGGTATCCTCCACGGCCAGCAGCAGGTCGCCCGGCCCGGGATCGCGGGGCGTAAGCCCTGCTTCTCTGTAAAAGGAAAGCCATTTCCTGCAGTCCGCGCAAAACACCAGCACCAGTCCGGCCTTCGCCACAAAGCCCTGATGGTCGCATAGCTCCGCCAGCTTTTCTTTTTTTTCCTGATCCGTGATGTGTAAAATTGTATACAGTAGCTGACAGCCCGCAGAGGGCGCCTGCAATGCCGCCCGCAGAATATTTTCTTTTTCCTTTTCCGTAATTTCCTGGTCCGTAAATACCCGGACAGATTTTCTCTCATGAAGTGCTTTTATGATCTCATTCACATTTCTATTCCCCTTTCAACAACTTCTCATACTGGTTCAGCAGATCCGCGATCTTCAGATTCTGCTCACAGCCTTTATACTGTTCTGCCCCTTCCTCCAGACGGAAACGGAAATCCACTTCCACCTTTACGATGCCGGTCTTTCTTTTGGCCTCCGCCTCCTTGACCTCCATCCGAACCCGTGCCATCCGTTTTTTCAACAAGGGCATAACGCAAAAATACAGTTGGTCGTCTTCCAGGGACAGATATCCCAGAGGCTGCCCATGCTGACCCATAACGGCAATCTTATTGCCGTGGAAAGCCTTTGGATAAATGGCGTCTCCACGCTGCAGCTTATCCAAGGCCCTTGCCGTCCTGTCATGTCCCTTTGCGCTGAGAAACGCCCGGAAATGATAGATCTCCCGGCCCTGTCCATCCACATGCCCCGGTTCCGCAATCTTCCGCAGCGTCTTTACCGGATCAATATACTGCATGGCCAGACACAAAAAAAGCTGTGCCTGAACCGCAAATTTCTGTTCCTCGGAACACGCATTTTCATACCACAGGCCGGAAACCCTCTCCTCTGTTTTTTCCAAAAGTTCTCTGACGGCATGATGGATACTGGACAGAAAAAGCTCAAAATCTTCCTCATCGGGATTCCACATGTACTTCCCCCGGGCCGCCTTGTAATAGGGCTGTTTCTCGGGAACCTCCATGGAATAATACAGATACATATTCCTCTCGTGGAAAGCACTTTCATTAATCTCCCCCTGCCATTCCTTCTTTTCTTTTTTATCGGGCGCAGCCCAGCCATGCCCCCGCAAAAAATTGTAGGCTTCGTTGATCTCCTGGGCCCGCCGGATATGCTCCGGCCGGTCCGACCCGATGGCGTCCGGGTGATAGCAGGCCATCAGCCTGCGATATTTTCTTTTGACGGCAGCCTTGTCGTCCGCTGCCGATATACCCAATATATGTCTGGCCCGTTCCAGACCCATGCTTTTATCCATGCTGCCCGATCCTTTTTAGCATTTCACTGGTTTTGCAGGCCCTCTGTCCCCTGCCGCCTGTTTCTCCGGAAAAAGCCTGCGCGACAGCCTTATTGTAACATGATTTCCGTACCAGTCCAACAAAGAAAATTGCCTTTGGCAAGGAGCTTTTTGCACGCCTGAATCATTTTCCTGCGGACTTTGCAATAAATGCCAGGCCCTGTGCGGGCAGTAACTGCGTAAGGACGAATCTTCTCTTCTTTCCAGGTTTCCCCGCAGCACCCCTCACGCCCGTCATACAAAAAATGTGGTATGGCCAAGCCATACCACAAAAATGCGTATTTTTAAAAATGCTCCCACGCCATTACAGCAAATCAGCCAGCGGCTTCCTCTGCTTTCTTGCGTTCCTCAATCTCCTTCTCCATCTGCTCCACTTTACTCTTGGGCAGCCGGAAACCAACCAGAAGAACGACGGCTCCCACGATCAAAAGGATTGCCGGAATCACCATCAGCGCCAGGCAGATCGCTTCCTTCATCTCCACAGAAGCATCCTCCACGGCAATGGCCGCCGAGAACCCGCCAATGGCCAGACAGGCCGCAAGAACCGCACTTTTTACCGTACTGGCCGCTTTCAGCGGAATATTCTGCAGGCCCATGATCCATCCGGACGCGTTTTTGCCGGATTTCCACTCACTGTATACGGCGGCGTCCGCATACAGGGCCGAAGAACAGGAATAGCAGCAGCCGTAGCCGAGCTGAGCCACAGAGATCAGGAACACCACGGTCCACGGGCTGGTGTAGAGCATCCGGGCTGCCAGCAGGGCCGCGGCCATGACCACGTAACAGACGATCACGGTAATACGGCCGCTCAGCATTTTACCGATAAAACGACTCACATAAGCGCCGATAACCGCCAGAAAGGCAATAATCAGCATATAACTGGCCTGCATCCCTTTATTCAGGGCAATATAGGTAAAATAGTAAACCACCGTACCGGCAACCATGAAATTAAACAGCCATTTTGCCAGATCGGCAATGATCAGTGACAAAAGAGGCGGATTCGCAAACAAGGCTTTCAAAAGGTCAACCACGCTGGTACGGGCCCGCTTCGCTTTCGCCTGGTTTGCCAGCTCCTCTGTACCCGTATCTTCATAGCCTTCCGTCATCTTGAAATGGAAGAAATAGCCCGCCACCATCAGCAGGGACATAAAACCCGACAACATGGCGTAAGCGTATTTTTCCGTAAAAATCCCCGTCAGGATAGCCAGGAAGGGGACGCCCAGATAAGACCAGGCAAATTTCGACATATTATTCCAGGTCGCGCGGCTTGACGCCATGGCGATACGGTCGTCCGGCGTTTTCGCCACCACGCTGATCAGGGACATATTGGCCGTATAGCCCCAGTTATGCAGGAAACGGCCGCCCAGCATAAAGAAAAAGAAAAATGCCGTAGATACCGCGTCCGTCGTGCCGATCCGCACATACATCAGAAAGTAAAATACCGGAACCAGCCAGTTTACTGCGATCAGCCAGGAACGGTAACGCCCCCATTTCATCGGTTTCACGGAATTAATCACGCCGCCATAGATCCAGGCCGTAAAGGCGTCGATCATGGCCGTCATTGTCGTCAGAAAAGCAACGCTGGCCAAGCCCAGCTGGGCTACATTGGTCAGATAAAAGGCCGAATAATAAACACCCACATTGGTCATCAGGGCAAAACACATATCGCCTACACCGTAAAAATACCGTATGGTCTTACTGATCCTTCTCGGCTCCGCCGCACTGTTTGTTTGATTTCCCATAAATTTCCCTCCTTCTCCTGTACTCTCTCATTTCACAAAAGGATTTCCTCTGATCCCGTCCCCCCGCGGATCGTCATAATCCGGGCGTTTGCACGTATACTTGGTGGAACCGTAGCGGATCAGTTCATCTGCCACAATTGCGTTGCGTTCTCTGGTCTTTAATCCGGATTGGGCCACCCAGCTTCCTCCCGGCGCCAGTTCATCAATAGTCTTATCTATGGATTCGCGTATCTGCTCCTCCGTCGTTCCCGGCCTGTCCATAAACTGGGTGTCAAAGCCGCCCACAAAACACATTTTATGGCCAATTTCCTTTTTCAGTTCAGCCGGATGGTTGGAAACATGCATGGTATTGGTGGCCGAACAGCCCATATCCGCGATCTCACCCAGGATCGGTGCAAAATAGCCGCAGCAATGGTGCTCATAAATCACCCCGGCCTCAGTAATGCAATTGATCACCCGCTGCAAATGGGGTTTGATCAGCTCACGCCACACCTCCGGTGACATGAACATCCCGCTGTTGGAGCCGTAATCGTCATGCATGATCAGGATATCCGGCTTATAATATTTGATCAGATACTGATAAAGCCGGATCTTATGGTCGGCCACCGCGCCGAAGAAATCATAACAGGCCTCCGGCTCCTCCATCAATGCGCACAGGGCGTCCTGAAACTCGATTACACTGAACATGCGCTCCCACAGGCCAAATCCCACCATTACCCGCGAAAGTTTGTGTTCCCTGTCCCAGTTCGCCGTATCCCGGGCCGCATAGCCTTCCCAGTCGAGCACGCCAAGATCCGGAAATTTCATATACTCCCGCCATCTCGTTATATCAGGAACCAGATGGATCCCCGGCGTGGGATTGGCCCCGCCGATCTTCGGCTCAAAGGTCCAGCTCTGTCCAAACCAGTCGTTGGCCGTACCATTGACGCAGATGGACTCCCGGATGAAATCCATCCCTCTGGGCGCACACGTATCCATGTCCGTGGCCAGAGGAAAAAATTCCGGTTCCTTGTGCTGATAGGCCAGCAGGGTATTTTCCTTGTAACTCAATGTCGCCATAGTCTCTCCTCCTTTTGTATGATTGGAACGCCATAAGCATTCCGTTTATAATAATTGTGCTGCGATTGGATAGGTAATCAGAGCCACAATCAATATACAGGGGATTAAAATCAAAAATCCGTATTTTGCCATTTGGGCATTGGTTGTCCAGCCCGATCCGGTGCCCAGCACCACCGTCGTCATAGCCGGCGGCGTCGCATAGGCATACGTAGACATCATACCGATCACCACCGCCAGAGCCCCCGCATTTACCCCCTCCAGGGCACAGGCCACGGGAAGGGCTACCGTACTGACGATTGTAACCGTCACCATATTGGATCCCACATTGGTCATGATGGCCGTAACAGCCGTCAGCAAAAGGACAAAGGCCATTCCCCCGACCGCGGCAGACAGCGGGCCTAAGTGAACTTTAATAAAATCCAAAAGGCCGATATCCGGGTTTGTCATGGCAGATCCCAACGCCAGGGCGGAAGCCGCCATGAAAAGGGAAGGCCAGGGAACGGATTTCGCCCCCTCCGCCAGGGAAAGCAGCGGCTTGTCATCCACCCGGATCATGCACAGGGCCATAGCTCCCAAAAGAGGCGGCATCACCGTCCCGAAACTGCTGATCCAGGCAGCCGCAGGCAAAATCCCCTTAAACAGCTCCGGCAGAACCCAAAGGGCTACCACCAGAAAAAATACTGTGGCCGTGATCCGTTCCCTCCTGTCTGCGGGACGCAGGGATTCTTTCAACGCGTCCGTATCGATCACCCGGAGGGCCGAGGTATCAGGCCGCAGGACAAACCGGAAAATAAGCAGCATAGCCGTCACCGATAGAAGCGCCGCGGGAATTCCCGCCGCCATATAGCTGATATAACTGATGGTCTCCCCCGTAATCGCCTGATAATTACTAAGAGCCATCAGCGGGAAAACATGGGCAATGGGCGTCATGGCGCCGGATATACTGGCCGTGATCACCAGCCCCATAGTCAGAAGGGCCGCAAAGCGGTCTCCTTTACGCAGGCCCAGCACCGCGAAGATTTCCTCATTGATCGTCAGATACAGAACCACGATTACCGTAGTACTCATACATGACCCCAGCAAAAGGATCGAAAAAAAGTACAGGATCAGAAACTGCCACGGCCCTTTTTTCGCCAGTCTGGAAGAAAGAAACCAAATCGCGCAGCGCCGGGTAAATAAAGTCTGGTTCAGCGCATAGGAACAGCAAAAGGTAAAAATCAAAAAGGAAATTGCCGGATTCCCGATAGACGAGGATACCAGCCCGTTCATGGAAAGCTCCGGCAGCAGGGACAAAGCCAACAGACAGAACAGCGACGGCCACGATATCCCCACGGAAATCCACAAAAACACAGAACCGATAAAAATCCCCAACAGCAGCATGGCACTTCCGGACAATCCCGCGAAAGGCGGCATCACTCCAAACACCAAGACAACCGCAGCCGCAGCAAAAAATTTCAACATTTCCTGATATCGCTTTAGCATAAACTATCCCTCCCCTTATCTGCTGAAGGTCATCCGCCCAGCACGATCCGGCTATGCCTGTACACTGCTTCGACAGTCTCCCGGCGTATCCCGCGGACATTCACCAGGATATTGCCTTCCCTGTACTTCCGGACAAAATCCGCGGCGAAAGCGTCTATTTCTTCATCCGGCGTACCCTCGGGAAATGCGGGCAGATCCATACCCAGAAAGATCTGATCCCCGTACTGTTTATAAAGCTTATCCTTATCATTCATGGACTGGCCGCACCAGATATCCACATGGGCTTCTATGTAAGCAGGGACGAGCAGTTCATTTTTCCCGCAGGAATGGATCTGGAACCAAAGGCCCTTTTCATGACAGTGATCCGCGATCCTCCCGATGTAAGGCACCAGCATTTCCCTGGCCGTTGCCAGAGAGAAAAACGGCGCCCGCTGGCTTCCCCAGTCATCATGGAAGGTGATTCCCTCTATGCCGTAATACTCTATCTGTTTGTCGATCAGCCTGATATTAAAATCCGCCAGCTCACCGAACAGATCATGGACGGCGTCCTGCTGTTCCTCGTCAATAAGCGCCAGGGCCGCGCCCTCAAAATCCATGAAAGAGATCAGCCTCTCAAACATACCCGTAAGCAGCATTCCCTGAAAGCTTCGGCCGCTGTCCCTGAGACCGGCATTGATTTTTGCCGATCCCTTCCAGTCAAATGCATCGGGGTCTGGGATCGTGATGATCCTGCGCCAGTCATTGACATCCGAAAGCCTCGGATTTCCCGGTTTTACCATGGAGCCTCCCACCTGGGGCACATATACCCACTCCGTGCCAAACATATCCGGTCCGCCGCTCTCCTCCGCCGTCAGAGGCGGCAGACATTCAAAAGCAAACCCCCGGGCAACATTATCGGCAATAATCCTAGGCGTAATGAACACAAAATCATCGGTTGTGGGAAGCCACAGGGGCTTTTCGCCCCGGATCCAATGGTTTATATTTTCCCTGGGCGTCACCGGTGTGTTGTAACGGGGCACCGGAGCGCCCGTGCTGACATAATTCCCCACGATCTTCAACTCATCATCCGAGTATGGAACCCTCTCCATATTTTTTCTCCCGCCTTTCCTTGTTTTTCTCTTTTCTCCTCTCTGGTACTATCCATTTTACTTTTCCTCCCGCCCTATTTAAATGTTCTGACATACAAAAAATACCCTTCCCATTGTGCCTGTCAGCACAATGTAAAAGGATATTCCCGGTATTACAGAATTTCAACAATTAATTTTTATTTTTTGCAATTTCAGACTTTTCAAGAAAGTAAGCCGAAAGCCGCAAGTAGTCCCGAATATAGGTTTTTTCCAGATCCCAGCCCGTTGATTCCTTCAAATACTTGATCCTGTAGGTCAGCGTATTCTTATGGATGAACAGTTTTTCGGAAGCCCGTTTGGAAGATCGCTCCTCTCCCAGATAAGCTTTCAGGGTGAGCACACCCATTCTCCTGTCCCCGCCCTCATTCCACATGCGCCTCAGCGTTGGTTCGCAGGCACAAAGCCTTTGCAGGCCTGTATTTTCCATGAGATAATCCACCGCCATATCATAAAAACCTGCCACCCCGCCGGTGCTGGCGCTTTTCGCCTGCATAGCCTGTTCAAAGAAAAATCTCAGCTCAGACAAGTCATAAAACTCACAGCTGAGCCCGGCCTGCAGATCTTTCTGACAACCGCATTTCCCTATGGATTTCAGAATCTGTTCCGCCAGGATCTCCGGGTGTCCGGAATATAAAAGAAGCAGCAGCTTTCCCTTCACGATCAGGCTGTTGACGGCGGGGTACTGCCGGTACACAATATTTTTCAAAAGCTGCAGGGCCCGCAGATCTCCTCTCCTTGCCCGGTCAAAAAAATCCACCAGCATCACGGCAAATTTACCGGGACGCCCGTTCTCGATCACGGACTGGAAATACCGGATCTTCTCCCGGGGCACCGTCCCTCCCGCGGCCAGGTCTTCCAACACTTCGTTATCCAGAAATTTTCTCGTTTCCCCGGAAACCGCCGCCGCATAGATTGCCATGCGCCTGGAAATGTACTCCAACAGGCAGATATCCCCTCTGTTGATCTTCCTGGTGCTCTCCAGAACAGTTAATTTCTCATATCCCCTTCCATGAAAAGTAATCGTCGCATGAAGGCCGCCGTTTGGCACCAGCGCATGGGGATTTCTCTTAAACTGGCGGACATTCTGGCGGTAGACCTTTTCGGCGTACTGGAGGGCCTGGGACATACATTCGTATCCTTCCACAGAACTTTGCCCGTTCTTTCGGATATATTCCCATTCCGGCGGCATTCCGCCCTCTCCAAAGGGGCCTGCCATACCCAGCAGACAATAATTGGAATCCTGCAGCATGACCGGGTTGCCGAAAGCCTGTTGGCACAGCTGCACCAGCCGCCCAAAATCCGCCGACATGATGGCGTCGTTGGTTTTGTCCACCCAGTCCTGATACCAGTCAAAGATCCCCTGGATCAGCAGATAGCCGTCGCCAAGCCCCAGCTCCCGTATTCGGATATATCCCTGGACGCTCTCGCAGAGCACATCCTGCCCCACCGCTGAAATATATACACATCCGGGCACAGAATAGGGCAGCGTACTATTCAGGACCGGCTCCGCGTCCGCGTCAATTTTCATCTCGATTTCATAATTTGCCAATCGGTTAGCAATCATCCACATATTCAGCTTCATCGTCTGTTCCTCGCATGAGCATATAAATTTACCCTTTACACATCTCCCCCCTGTATGCTAAAATGCCAACGGAGCAGAATAAATGATCGCAGCTGACAAAAGCCGAAAGGCGTCAGGTGAGGAAAGTCCGGGCTTCACAGGGCAGGATGCCGGATAACGTCCGGTGG
>CAJUQO010000056.1 GCA_910588295.1 uncultured Lachnospiraceae bacterium
GTTTAGGCACTTAAATTATACCGCAAAGAGACTGAGTTTGTATTTTTATTTTTTTAAATCAAAAAAGTTGTAAACTGGTGTACTCGTAATAGAAATATAGTCTATTGTCACACACTTTTCCTCTACAGTCGAGGTACGGACTATCTACCGTTTACTTTGCAAGAGCGAGGGTGCTGTTTTTACACTATTCAAATTTTCTGTCATAGAGCAGCGCGGCGATCAGTACCACAAAACAGGAGCCCGCGTTATGTACCAGAGCGCCGGTGGTGGGGGTCAGAAGGCCCAGCACCGAGCAGGTCACGGCGATAAAATTGATGCACATGGACAGGGTGATGCTGAGGCGGATCGTGAATGCCGTGGCATCGGACAGCCGTTTCAGATAGGGAATCCTGGACAGGTCGTCGCCCATGAGGGCGATATCCGCCGCCTCCACCGCAATATCGCTTCCCATGGCCCCCATGGCGGCTCCCACCTGGGCGGTCTTTAAGGCCGGCGCGTCGTTTACGCCGTCGCCGATCATGCATACGCTGTGCCCCTCTGCCTGCAATTTCCGGATACAGTCCACTTTGTCCTCGGGCAGCAGTTCCGCTTTCACTGTCCGGATACCGGCCTGGGCGGCAAGATGGTCTGCTGTCTTCTGATTATCGCCGGTCAGAAGAACAACGTCTGTGTGCATGGCGCAAAGCCGTTCGGCCATGGCCTTTGCTTCTGGACGCAGCACGTCGGACAGGGCGATCAGGCCGATGCAGCGGCTTTTGTCGGCGATGAGGACGGAAGCTTTTCCCTGGGTCTGCAGGGAACTTAAATTTTCTTTGACTCTGGCGGAGAGCGGGATGCCGTTTTGTTCTATGTACCGTTTGCTGCCCAGATACAGTGTTTTTCCCTGTATGTCGGCGGAAATGCCCTTTCCGCTGTGCATCTGGAAGGCGGAGGCTTCCTGTAATCGGATGTTCTGTTTCTTTGCATGGGCGGTGATGGCTTTGCCCAGGGGATGTTCGCTTTTCGCCTCGGCGGAGGCGGCCAGGGCCAGCAGGTCGCTTTCGCCTATGGCATCATCGAAGGATAGAATATCGCTTACTTCCGGTCTTCCGTAGGTGAGGGTGCCCGTTTTGTCAAAGGCTATCGTATCGATCCGGCCCATTTTCTCCAGGGCCTCGCCGGACTTGATTATGACGCCGTGTTTCGTGGCCTGGCCGATGGCCGCCATGACGGCGGTGGGGGTGGCGAGCACCAGGGCGCAGGGGCAGAAGACCACCAGCACCGTCACCGCCCGGACGATGTCCCGGGTGGCGATGCCCGCGGCGACGGCGATCAGCAGAGCCGCGGGAACGAGCAGGCTGGCTGCACGGTCGGCGATCCTCTGCATGGGGGCGCGTTTTTCTTCCGCATCCTGCACCATGCGGATCAGCTTTTGCAGAGAGCTGTCCTCTCCCGCCTTCGTAACCTTTATATCCATGGAACCGAAGCAGTTTAAGGTTCCGCAGAACACATCATCTCCGGGAATTTTATCCACGGGCAGGGATTCCCCTGTCATGACAGACTGATCTACGGAGGTTTCACCATTTAAAATAGTCCCGTCCGCGGGAATGGTTTCTCCCGGCAGTATCCGCAGAATATCGCCGCAGCGGATCTGATCCGCCCCGATCATTTCTTCTTCTGAATCCGTGATCCTGCGCCCTTTAAGGGGCGCAAGGCCGATCAGTTTTTTCAGGCCCTTTTTTGCCCGGTCCGTGGTCATATCCTCCAGAATGGCCCCGATCTCCATGATAAACACGACTTCCCCCGCGGCAAACAGATCTCCGATGGCGATGGCGGCGGCCATGGCGATACAGATCAGCAGGGCGGAGGATATCTTGCTGATGCCCTTATTGTAGATGACCCTCCATATGGCCAGATACAGCAGGGGGATCCCGCAGATGACGACGGTGATCCATGCCGGATCGACGGGCAGGGTAAACCCGGCCCGTGGAAGGGCGAAGCTTAGGATAAGGAAGATCCCGCCGATCATAGTCATCGGCAGTCCTGCCAGAAAATCATTGATACGTTTGACCATAGCCATTTCTCCTTCTTTATTGACAGCGTCCCAGACAAGCTGTACAATTTATTCATTATAAAACATTTTGTTCAGTATCTATTGTATCATCCCGGGAAAACAGTACAAGATATAAAAAAACGGATATGTCCAATACGGGACATTTTAAGGGAAATGTTCAGGAGGGTTTATGGACAGAAGGCAGCAAAAAACCCGGCAGGCCATATTTCAGGCATTCAGCAGCCTGCTGGAGAAGAAAAATTTTGGGAATATCACGGTGCAGGAGATCATAGATGAGGCCAATGTGGGGAGGAGTACCTTTTATACTCATTTTGAGACCAAGGATGAACTGTTGAAAGCGATGTGCACGGAGATTTTTCAGCATGTGTTTTCGGAAAATCTGAAGCAGGAGAGCAGCCATGATTTTTCCCAGGCCGGCCATGATTTTGAGAAGGAGATCACCCATGTGCTGTACCATCTGCAGGAGAACCGGAAACATCTGAAAGGGCTTTTTTCCTGCGAGAGCGGCGAGATTTTCATGGGGTATTTTAAAACTTACCTGCGGGAAATGTTTCTCCCGCGGGTTGACGTGCTGCAATACCATGCGCCCGCCGATTATGTGCTGAATCATGCGGTGTGCAGTTTTTCCGAGACCGTGAAATGGTGGATCGTAGACCACGGCCAGTACAGCCCGGAGCAGGTGGCGGGATTTTTTATGGAGTGCGCAAAGTAGACAGCGATGGAAAAACATATGCTATATGGGAAGTAGAGGAGTACAAACAGATGCCTTCAATGGAGACATATTATTTGATCGATTTTGAAAATGTAAACGAGAGCGGATTATCCGGCGCTGAAAAATTAGTGGGCTGCGATCACGTCCACCTGTTTTTTACGGAAAATTCCCCTAAAATAAGTATTGAAAAATTTACGAATTTTAATCGGGCTGATTTATCCGCACATAAAATTCCTGCAGGTAATCAATCTTTAGATATGCATTTAGTTTCTTATCTAGGTTATCTTCTTGGAACAAATACTGATAAAAAATGCAAATATGTCATTATCAGCAAGGATACCGATTATGATAACATTGTTTCCTTCTGGAAAGCGCATCATAATGCCGACATTACACGTCGAAATAAAATTGCAGTTATAGCATCTCCCAATAAGCCAAAGGCTGTCAGCAAAAAAAATACCGTAATGAATGCCTCGCAAAGAAAAGTTCAGCTTAATACTCGTGTAATGAAAACAATTTGTGATGCCGGATATTCTCATTTAATTGCGGGTAAAGTAGCCTCTGTTGTTGTTAAACATTTTGGAGAAAGTAAGTTTGCGGGGAATGTACATAATGAACTCAGAGAGTGTTACGCTGACTATTTAGCTTTATATAAAGCTGTCAAGCCAATAATAGCGGAGTATTCTTCGACACCTGATACAGAAAAGGAAAATGCTATTGCGGAATTGAACAGTGAGATTTTAGAAATTTTAGGTAAGGCTGGGTTTAAAAATGATGTAAAAAATTATGTGGTTTCTCTGATTCCCCAATATTTTGATAAACAAAATTTCAAACAGAATATGTATAGGTCTATCATTGCGAAATATGGGCAAAAAGAAGGGCTTAAGATCTATAAGAGCATAAAGATTATACTCTGACAAAAGTGCTTGATAGATGTGATATTTTAAAGACCATCGTAGACAAAAGGTTAACCAGCAAATGTCTTCCTGCCAGTGGAAGAAATAAAGCCGTTGACGTTGCGGAATATATCAGGTTTCATTCAGCCCGGACAGGGATGCGTTTCAGAACGCGCCGGGGATGGAAAAGTCCGGGCTGAAGAGGGGGAAGACCGCGCCGTTACAGCCGCTTTTCGTAATTGCCGATCACCATGCTCCCCTCGGTGATGGAGACGAAGGCCTGGGGGTCGATCTCCCGGACGATCTGTTTGATTCGGTTCACCTCGTATTTGGAGACGATGACATAGAGGACGTGCTCCTTTTCGTGGGTGTAGGCGCCCTCGCCGTCCCAGCAGGTAACGCCCCTTTTCAGCTGCTGCATGATCTCTGAAGCGATGCCTTTCTTCTTGCTGAAGATCAGCACGCTCACGTTGATGTTCTGGATATGGATCTTGTCGGTGGTGAGGCTGGCCGTCGTGGCAAAGATCAGGGAGTAGATGACGATCTCCAGATCAAAAAGGGCCAGACAGACGGCGTAAATCGCGGCGTTGATCAGGATCGTGATCTTGCCCACGCTCATATTTTTATATATTTTGGAGCAGATGAGCCCCACGATTTCCAGCCCGCCGCTGCAGGCATGGCCCCGCAGTACCAGGCCGCTGCCGGTGCCGCAGACGATGCCGCCCACGATACATGCGGTCAGATAATCGTCGATGATCGGCGTCTTCGGGATCGGCAGAAACAGCATCATGGCAGACTGGAGGGCAACCATGGTCAGGGTCTTGACGGTAAAACGTTTGCCCAGTACGCGGTAGCCCGCATATAAAAGCGGGATGTTCAGGATGAAATAGATGATACTGGCAATGTTGACGGTTCTGAGAAATTCAAAATGTAAAACATTGATAAAGAGGTAGGAGAGCAGCTGGGCGATGCCCAGCGGGCCGCCGCTGAACAGGTTCATCGGCACGATAAAAGTGTTGAAACCGAAGGCATAGATCAGGCTGCCTCCAAGGATGTAGGTGAGCTGTATGCTGCGCTCCTGAATATTTTTGTTCATGTCTTTCTTGTGTACTCCCTGTGTAGATTATTTTTTGGCAAAGACCGGATATCCGGTTCTTCATATGTTTTTCCGGGGCATTGCCATAGGTTTGTGTATGGCGGGCTGTCCGGATCGGAGCTGTCCGATCAGCTCCGGTACGATCTCATAGAGATCGCCGCATATAGCGGTGTGGGCGACGCGGAAGATCTCGGCTTCCGGATCACTGTTTACGGCCAGGATCTGCTGCGCCTGACGGATGCCGGCCCGAAACTGCAGAGAGCCGGAGACGCCGAAGGTGATCAGCTTTTGGGGGCGGACACTGTGGCCGGACAGGCCGATCTGGGCCTCCGGGGGTAAGAAGCCCCGCTCCACCAGCACGCGGCTTCCGGCCAGCCCGGCTCCCAGGAGGGCCGCCAGCTCCCGGAACATTTCCAGATCGTCTTTATCTCTCACTCCGCCGCCGACGGCCAGCAGAAGACTGCAGGCGTCGATGTCTTCCGCGGTATCGGCCGGTTCGATCCCCAGAAACTGTATGGAGGAGGTCTGCGCCGTGTTCCGGCAGAAGATCCATTCCGGGGGCGGGCAGCTTTCTATCTGCTCTGCCGGAGACATTACGCCGGGGCGGATTGTGGCGATCTGGGGGCGTCTGTCCGGTGTGAGGATGTGGGCCATGATATTGCCGCCGAAGGCCGGCCTCGTCTGGATCAGCCGGTTTTCCGCGTCCAGCGCAAGCTCCGTGCAGTCGGCGGTGATGCCGGTGCGGAATTTTGCCGCCACGCGGGGGGCCAGGGAACGGCCCTCCGGGGTGCCGCCCACCAGCAGGATATCTGGTTCTTCCTGGCGGATCGTCTCTGCCAGCAGATCGGCGTAACGGTCGGCCCGGAAATCTCCGGCGTCTTTCCAGACATAGATGCGGGAAAGCCCGTAGGCGGAGAGCTCGGCCCTGCAGCTTTCTGCCCGGTCACTGATCAGGGCCAGACTGTATGCCAGAGCGTTTTTCCCGGATATTTCCCGTGCCAGGGCGCGGCTTTTCCCGACCAGCTCCCGCGTGACGGGCGAGAGGCCCTTTCCGTGGGTCTCCCCGTAGATCAGAATGCGTATTCGTTTCACCGTATCCCTCCCTCTGCCGGTTCGTCCAGCCATCCCAGGATACAGGCGGCGGCTTCTTTTCCGCCCATGGAAACGGCGGCGGCCGGTTCCGGCTCCCGGGGAGAAAAGATCTTTATCACCCGGGTGCCGGAGCCCTGTCTCCCGTAATGGGCGGGATCCCGGTCGGGAAGCTCCCGCAGGGTGAGGCATTCCGGCTGTCTTTTTTTTGCGGCTATTTTAGCCCTAAGCCCCGGTATGCGGGGCACGGCCAGCTCCCGTTCCACAGTCAGCAGACAGGGGAAATCCACCCGGCAGGAGGCCTGTCCTTTTGCCGTCAGGGCTGTTACCGTGCAGCCCTCCGGTGTGGCCGCATGGATGCGGGAAACCCAGTAGACACTGGGGATATCCAGAAACTGGGCTATGGCGCCCCCCACCTGGGCGGTGTCCCCGTCGGTGGTCTGACGGCCGCAGAGGATCAGGTCAAAGGGGCCTTTCACTTTTATCGCCTGGGCCAGGGCGTAGGCGGTGGCTACGGCGTCCGCCCCGGCAAACTCCGGCCCCGTGACAAGTACAGACCGGTCGGCGCCCATGGCAAAAGCTTCCCGCAGGAGGCTTTCTGCGCTTTCCGGCCCCATGGAGAAGACCGTGACCGTCCCGCCATGCTCTTCTTTAAGCCGCAGGGCCGCCTCCAGAGAGGTGAGATCGTACACATTGACGACGGGGGGGATGTCCTTTCGGATCAGCGTGCCCATCCCCTCGTCCATTTTTCCCTCGTTCAGCGCAGGCACCTGTTTCATGCATACGGCTATCTGTAACATTATGTTTTCCTCATCTATGGGGTATGGTATCCGTGGCCGGCTTCAGCAACAGTTTAGCCAAAGGCTGGACTGTTACAATATGCCGACGGGATCCCATTTGGCCCTCAGGGCATGGAAGGCTTCCAGTTTTTTCTCCGGCAGCAGCCCTTCGAGCAGCCTTCCGGCCAGTTTTCCGACGCCGTATTCCCCCGTCGTCGTGCCGCCCAGAGCCTGGCATTCCCGGGCCCAGCCTCTCAGCAGTTTTGTGCAGGCCCCGTATGTTTCGGCATTGTCCGGCATCAGGTTTGCGTACAGGCCGCCGGTTCCCGCATGTCCATAGATATAGCAGGGTACGTCTATGCTCTCGGCGCCTTTTTGGTAACGGGCCAGGGTATCGGCAAAGGGTTCATCGGGGAAATCCATATCCGTAGCCAGTTTGGTCATGGCCGGGAAGGCGCGCTTGATCTCGTCGATGCGGGTGTTGACCAGCTCGGAGGCGGCCCCGCGGAGATGCTGCAGCCGTTCCGTTTCGGCCTCGCCGGACACGGCCCAGGTATCCTCGTCCATACAGCCGCAGTCCGCGGAGAGCTCCAGCAGTTCCCCCGCCAGTTCCTCCACCCCGTCCTCCGGGCCGTGCAGTTCCATATACACCGCCCCGGCCGGGTTTGGGGGAAGTTCCGGCAGATCCTTGAGTTTGGCCACGGAGGCCTTGTTTTCCCTGATCAGCGCCAGTACGGGGCCGTCCAGGTATTCCAGGGCGGCTGCGAAAGCGGCGTCCTCTCTGTGGGCGTGGGCGATGTGCCTTGCGCCCTCCACAAAGCGGACGGCGGCGTCCTCCGTTTTCAGGAAAAAGCAGATGGCCCACAGGCTTTCCGGCCGGGGAACCAGCGTAAGCTCCAGGGCGGTGATAATGCCCCCGGCTCCCTCGCCGCCGACGATCTGCCCGAACAGTCCGGGATCCTCCCGGGCCGTCACGGTTTTTCGGCTTCCGTCCGCCGCCAGGATACGCACCGAGGCGATATTGGCCCGGGCGTCACCGTAGTGGTAAGAGCAGATGCCCTGGGAATTGTTGGCGGCGATACCGCCTATGGAAGCCGTCTCGGCGGTGGGCCATGCCGGCCAGAACAGACGGTCTTTCCCGGCCAGACGGCGGATCTCCTTTTTCAGATCCAGAACCGTGACGCCGGCTTCCGCGGCCAACAGGGCGCCCTTTTCCGTTTTTCGGTAGTCCAGTATTTTCAGCATATGGCTCAGGTTCATGACATGGCCGCCCTGGGGGACGGCGCCTCCGGCCACGCCGGTCAGGCCGCCCTGGATGGTAACAGGAGTTTTTGACGCGGCCATATGTGCCAGTATTTCAGCGGCTTCATCCTCCGTCTCCGGGAAAGAGAGGCTGTCGCAGCGGCCGGTGAGTCGGGATTCGTCTCCGGCAAATTGTCGGTATTTTTCCTCCATTTGATAAATCTTCATGGCAAACTCCTATATAAATGTTTGGTTGGGCCGTACAGGTGCGGTTCGGCGTTTTTTCCGGAAAACCGCTCATTCTGTCCGGTTGACAGCGTGCTCTCTGACCAGCCGGATCAGCTCGGGAAGGATCTCCTTGTAATCTCCCAGGACGGCGGCGTCAGCGAGATTCATGACCGGGGCTTCCGGATCGGTGTTGAGGGCAAGGATGGTGCCGCTTTTTTCAATGCCGGCGAAGAATGCGGCGGCGCCCGAGACTCCGGCGGCAATGCATAATTCAGGGGCGGCGGAGGTTCCGGATATACCGATCATGGAAGATAAGGGCGCCCAGCCGCCCATGGCGGCGGGCTTGCTCACGCCGAAACCGGCCCCCATACATGCCGCCAGCTCCCGCAGACAGGCAAGCCCCTCCGGCCCTCCGGCTCCGTTGCCTCCGGCCACCAGGATCTTCGCCGTTTCCAGGCTGTTTTCAGGGCTGTCCTCCAGGAAAGAAATTTCATTTTGGGCGTTTCCGTCCTCCAGGGTAATCATTTCCAGGGAGGGAAGGGTGTTTCCCGTCCCTGCGTCCGGCGGCAGCCCCTTGGCTAAGGCGATGAAACAAGGCAGTTTTTTGGCCAGGAACCGGGCTTCCATATGATTCGAATAAACTCTTTTATGGAGAATAAGCCGTCCGCCCTCCTGCTGCACAGCGCAGACGCCGATACAGGCGCTGCCTCCGCGCCGGCCATACAGGCGGGCGGCCAGTCCGGCGGAATCGGGGTCATCCCCGAAAATATATACCCCGTCGTCCGCTATATCCCGGGCCAGCAGGGCGAGGAATGGTTCCGGATCGTAGATCGCTTTAGCTGCTGCCGTTATCCGGCTCCAGGGGATTCGTCCGGCCAGCTTAACCGCCGTGTCTTCGTCGGGGCAAAGGAGCAGACACCGCTCCGGCTCCTCCCCGGGCCAGGATTTTTTAAAAAAGGCTGTAGCCCGGGAGACGGAGGAAGGAGCGCCGTAACCGTTTAAGATCAGATATTTTTTCATTGCCCTTCCTCCAGTGCTTTTTTGATATATTCGTTGTAAAGCTTTTTTGCGATCTCCGTTGGCGTGGCCCCGGTGATCCTCCGCGCCGCCCTTTTCAGGGAGACCGGTTCGAGGCCTGTGAGTTTAAGGCCGGTATATCCGCCCATGGAAGCTTCCGTGAGCCCCAGGTCTTCGTATACCAGCCGTTTTACCGGCTTTTTGCCCAGGGTCATTTTCGCTTTCAATGTGGGCGCCGGCAGACAGGAGATCTGTGCGTTTCCCACAGAGAGCACCAGGGGCGCGGACGCTTGCCGCCGGACCAGGCCCTGGCTGCAGGCGCAGCTCACAGACAGCTTCTTCCCTTTTTCACAGTGCAGTTCCGTGACCTGGGAGATACAGGGCACATGCAGCTTTTCCGCGCAGAGGGCGGGGGTCAGGCTGTTATTTCCCTCCGCGCTCTGTTGGCCAAACAGAAGCACGTCAAATCCTCCGGCCCTCTCACAGTAGCGGCAGATCAGCTCCGCCGCCCATTCCGGTGCAAAACGCAGGTCTGCCCCGCCGGGATCCAGCCGCGCACAGTTGTCAAAACCCAGGGCGTACAGGGTGCGCATGGCCGTCTCGCCGGCAGGCGGGGCTATGGTGAGGGCGGAAAGGGAGATATCTTCATTTTCTTTATGGAGCCGTAACGCCATGGCCAGGGCGCTCTCGTCAAAACAGTTCCATATAGAAGGCAGGAAAGCCGTTTCCACCCGCAGATCTTTATCCGGCTGCCATTCTTTTTCCGGTAAAATGTCCAAATCCGGTTCCATTTTAAATAAACATAATATTTTCATACTCGCATCATACCACAAAAACAGGATCGGCGGACTTTTTTATCCGCCGATCCAAAATCCGCTGAACAAGATTACATTTTTATCAATTGTCCCAATATGCCGCTTATTTTACCCCATCCAGCTTTTTTGTAATCCAGAGCTGCTTTTTATCGGGATCGTATCCCTCATAAGGCAGCCGGCTGCTGGGAATGGGCTTGCCGTTCTCGTCGTAATCTTCTTTGAAGGTGTCGTATTTCTTCGGATTGAGCATGATCTTCACCCAGGCCACGATCACCACGACAAAAATAAACGCGTTCAGGAAACCGCCCACATTACAGAGCTGCTTGATACCGTCGATACCCTTGGTGCAGACCATCAGCACGCAAAGGAAACCGGTGGTGCCGCCCCAGAGGAATTTCAGCAGAATCGGGGACTCGGTATCGTCCGCGGTCAGGCCCTCTGTACATAAGCCCGCCATGGCGTTGGTGTTGGAATCCGCC
Source organism: uncultured Lachnospiraceae bacterium (assembly GCA_910588295.1). GTDB lineage: Bacteria > Bacillota > Clostridia > Lachnospirales > Lachnospiraceae > UBA11957. The sequence continues at coordinate 10,407 of CAJUQO010000056.1, forward strand.
GCCGTTACGAAGGAGACGAACACGATGATCAAAAACAGCGGGATGGTGATCATAGCCAGGGGCAGATGCTGGAGCACCGCATAGGTGGCAGCCTCCGTGCCGCCCGCCTGCATGGCTTCGTTGATACCATAACCCTGCAGTTCCATCCAGATGGAAGTGCCGGAAAACAAGCCCAGCCAGATCATGGAGAAGATGGACGGGATCAGAAATACCACGTTCAGGAATTCCTTCACGGAATAGCCGCGGCTGATCTTGCCCATGAATACGGCGGTGGTGGGGAACCAGGCCAGCCAGCAGCACATATAGAAGGACGGCCACCAGCGGGACCAGAAATCGCCGCCGGAAGCGCCGGTCATCAGGCTGATCTCAAAGAATTTTGAGATATAGGTGCCGATGGACTCGCAGGTCAGGTCCAGAATATAGGCTGTGGGCCCGAAAATCAGCATGAACAGGCCCATAACCATGTATACCTTGCTGTTGATACTGGACAGGATACGGATACCGTTCATAACGCCCGAAGCGGCGGAGGCCACGAAAGCGATCACGATGGCGCTGCCGCAGATCACGTACAGCAGGGTACTGTTTTCCATACCGGTCAGACTGCAGATACCGCCGGACAAAAGCAGCACACCGGATCCCATGGAGGCGGCCATACCGCAGCACATGCAGAAGAGACAGATGGCGTCGATCACCGGCGTAACCTTGGCTGTGGTGGCGTCGCCCAGTACAGGCGACATCATGGAACCGATGGCAAATTTTTTCTTCATGTTAAAGAACACAAAGGCAAAGACCAGGGCCGGAAGGCCATAGATGGCCATTGGGGAGAAGGTCCACTCCAGGAACAGGATGTTCATGGCAAAATTGACGGCCCCGCCGCTGCCGGGTTCTACATTGGCGTTTGCCGCCGGAGCGTACATATGGTACATGGGTTCCGCACAGGCCCACAGAAGGATACCGGCGGCCATGATAGTGCACAGGATGATCCAGATATAGTTGGAATAGCTCATCATGGGCCTGGCCTTGGAACCGCCGAAGCGGACGTTCCGTACAGGGCTTAAATAGGTGACAAACATGAGCAGGACGGCCACGGTGGTGGCAGAGTTAAACAGCCACTGGAAATTCTCCAGAATCCAGTTCTGCGCGGTGCCCATCACCAGGTTGAAGGCATCGTAGTTGATGAAGTTCAGGGCAATGATCGCTACGATGATCAGCCACGGGGGCAGGAAAATACCCCAACTCAACTGTTTACCGGTAGTTTTCTCTTCAGACATAAAAACCTCCTTTTTGGTTGCTGCACCGGATATAACCGGCGCGTCTCTCTTTTTCCCTTCCGGCTCCGGGACGGTTCAGGACCGCCTCTTTGCATCAGCGCTGCGGCGGTCAGAAAACCGCCGGGCGTATTTCTGCAGGGTGTCGCGGGTCAGTTGGATCTCGGAGCCGTTCATTCGGCGCTTCGGCAGGCAGAAATTGGTCATACGGTCCAGGCGCAGGGCAAATACCGCGTCGCTCTCGAAAGCGCGGCAGTCCTTGTCTCCCCGGATATCCAACTTTTCCCGGCCGTAGGGTACAATATACCCGTCAGAGAAAAGCTTAACCTTATACGTACCCTTCCGCCTGCTGATCTTTTTTGCGCCTTGTTTTGCTTTTATTCCGGGATAGGCGAGAACCAGGAACGAGAACAGGGCGAACAGCAGAGCCCCGATCTCGAACATCAGTCCGTAGGGATTCATGGCGAACAAAACCGCGCAGACCGCCGCTATGGCCAGCAGGAAGATCCCCACCCCGCAGCGGGCCTTTTTGCTCCTCCTGTCAACGATCATAAGGAGAGCTTCATACACTTCTCCGTAGGTCATATCGTAGGAGAGGCTGATGGAGCGCACGGGCTCCCCGGCCGCGGGGCGTTCTTCCGGCCGGCGGCCGGTTATTTTCCGGATGATGCCGATGTTGTCTGCCATAGTTCCTGCCTTTCCGTTCAGCACGTTTTACAGGTTGGAAAATACTTCGTAAGCTTTTTCCAGCATGGGATCTGTGTAACTGGTCAGATCCTTATAGATGCCGTTGATAATTTTTACATATTTTTCATGATTTTCGGCGCTGGGGGTAAATACGTCCCTCTGCCGTACCATTTTTGCCGCGGCTTCCTCGAAAGTGGGGTAGATGCCCTCGGCCACCGCCGCGCATATGGCCGCGCCCACCGCCGCCGCGCCGTTCATTTCGTTGCGGGAGGCGGGGATACCGAATACGTCGGCGAAGATCTGCATGAACAGGCCGCTGTTGGAGCCGCCGCCGGAGACGGTGATCTGTTCTAAGCGGATGCCCAGCTCTTCGCAGAGGGCGTCCATCTGGATCTTCATGGTCATGGCCAGGCTTTCCATGATGGCCCGGTACATATGTCCGGCGCCGTGGCGGTTGTCGAAGCCGATGAACATGCCCTTTTTAAACTGCCGGTCTGCCGGGGCCAGCCACTCGGGCACGACCATCAAGCCTTCGCTGCCGGCCGGGATCTTTTCGGCCAGCTCTGCCAGATAGTCCTCCGGGGAAATACCCCGTTCCTTTGCCTTGTTTGAAGCCTCCTCGCCCAGCAGGTCGCGGAACCAGCTGATATGTCCCATGCCCTTGCGGATGCCGGTGCTCTCGTATATGTATCTGTGGGGCATGGAGGCGAAATTCACCCAGTAATTTACCGTATTCTTGGGATTCCGGTCGCCGTGAACCATGCCGCATACGTAGGTGCCCAGGGAGATCAGGCCGCTTCCTTCGGAGAGGGCGCCGGTGCCCAGGGCCTCCACGGCCTTGTCGTTGCCGGTGGCCACCACGGGAAGTCCTTCGGGCAGCCCCAGAAGGGCCGCGGCCCCAGCGGTCAGATGGCCCACCACCTCGCCGGGCATTTTCAGCTCACAGAGCATTTCCCTGGGGATATTGTAGTAATCAAAGGTTTCGGAATCCTCGAACCACTGCCAGGCATCGGTGTCGATAGGCCACATGCCCTGGTAACTGGCCGCGCTGTCCTTAAACTGCCCGGTAAGCCGTGCGGTAAGATAGCCGTTGGTGGATGCCACGTGGCTCACCGCGGGGTTGTCATGTACATAGGGCCGGGATACGCGGATGTCCATCCAGCTTAACGCCGGCTGGGCCAGGGTGCCGTCCTCCTTCATCAGAACCCTGTCGAAGCGGATGCTGCACAGGCCCATGGCAGCGATATCCGCCGGGTTCCCCTCGAAGCGGTCCATCAGCTTTTTGCAGGCGGCGACCAGGGAGTCCCACAAATCGTCCCCCGGATGCTCCACCAGCCCCGGTCCCGGCAGGTCATAGGGCTTTAGGGGCTTTGAAGCCGAGGCGATGATACGCCCCTCCAGATCAAAGATCGTGGCTTTCGTGCTCTGTGAACCGCCGTCTATAGATAATATATACTTCATTTGCTTTTCCCCCATTGTAAATCCGTCGGCAGTCAGTCTTCCATCGGGTAGATTGTTCCCGCGTTCATGATGCCGTTGGGATCAAAAATATCTTTGAGGGCTTTCAAAACCGGATAGGAACTGCCGTATTCTTCCTTGACCCAGGCTACCCTGTGTTTGCCTACGCCGTGATGGTGTACCATGGAACCGCCGCGTTTCAGCGTTTCCTCCACGATGATCTTATTGATCGGGTCATGGTATTTGTGGATCTCATCCTCGGGTTTGCAGTCCACGACATTGTAATAGTACATGAAATACAGATTGGTGCCGGTCATGTAGCTGTGGGAGGAGTGGCCGCCCACCATGGTGATATCCGGGATTTCAGCCTTGATACGGCGGATTACGTTCTCGTAGACATCATGGATATCGCTCCAGAGAGCGCTGATCTCTGTGGTGAAGCCCACGTTTTCTGTCTCGCGGATCTCTTTGTATTCTTTTTCCACTTTGGATGTATCCCAGTTCAGCCCGGCGTACCAGGTTTCGATATAGCGGCTGTCTACCTTTTTGTAAGTGTCGTACTCGGCGACGATCCGCTCGATGCCCCGGCCGGTGGCCTCGCTGATCTCGGCGGGTCCCTCGGTCATGAAGATCAGCACCGGTTTGCCCTCGCAGAAGTGGGAGAAGTAATACTCGCCGTCCTCAAAATCGTACAGCCGGGCGAAGGAAGGCTTGTAGCCTTCCACCATGACGCGGCGCAGGATCTCGAAACCGGACTTCATATCATTCAAAAGCCAGCTGTGGAACTGGTTGTTCTCGGGCATATATTTGAAGATCTTCACGGTTACTTCGGTGATATAGCACAGGGCGCCCTCGCTTCCCATGGGGACGTGGCGGATGTCAGGGCCCGCGGCCCGCCGTGGCACATTTTTGATCCGGGCGATGTGGCCGTCCGGCAGAACGAATTCCAGGCCCACCAACATATCTTCGATGCCGCCGTACAGAGTAGAGAACTGGCCGATACTCCGAGTAGCTACCAGGCCGCCCATCTGGGCCAGGGGCTTGGACTGGGGCGAATGTCCCGTGGTGTAACCCATGGCGCGCAGTTTCTGCTCCAAGTACTCCAAGCACACGCCGCATTGGGCCGTGACCATCATATTCGTGGTATCAATTTTGATAATTTCGTTCATCTCAGAACCGTCGATGATGACGGCGTTTTCCACCGCATTCTCCAGGCCGCCCTCGATGGAGGAGCCGCCGGTTCTCGGGATCACGTTGATTTTATTTTCATTACAGAAGGCCAGGAGCTTCGATACCTCCTCGGTGCTCTTTACCCTGACCAGAGCCGCCGGCAGCGGACGGGTGTACACGCCGAAAACGGTCTGGTATTTCAGAAAACGGTCGGCGCTGTTTTCGCGCATGACGGCCTCGTCGCTGACAATACGCTCAGCGGGAAGCATTTCGTTTAATTTTTCAAGAATCTCTGTTTTATTCATGATTTCCTCCTTACCTCACCAGATAGCCGCCGTCTATGACGAGCAGCGTGCCGTTTACATAATTGGAAGCATTGCTGGCCAGATAGACCATGCCGCCCATCAGATCCTGTCTCTCGCCCCAGCGGTCTGCCGGAACATGTTCTTTGATCTTGATATATTTTTCATCGTGTTCGTCGGCGCTGCCGGTGCCGCTGGTCATAGCGGTCTGGAAATAGCCCGGCGCGATGCCGTTTACGCAGATACCGTATTTGCCCAGCTCGTCGGCGTAGGCCTTGGTGAGGCCCATCAGGCCCGCCTTCATGGCCGCGTAGGCCGGGGAGCCGAGGCCGCCCAGGAAGGAGAACAGGGAGCAGATATTGATGATCTTGCCGCTTCTTTGGGGGATCATGTATCTGGCCACGGCGTGGCTTAAATCGAAAGCGCCGGTCAGGTTGATGTTGATCATCGGATCCCACTCTTTCCGGGTGAATTCCAGCACGTCCTTGACGATGCAGATGCCGGCGCAGTTTACCAGGATGTCGATGGAGCCGTAGACCTCCACGCATTTGTCGGCGATTTTGTCGCACATGCCGTCCTCAGTCAGGTCGCCCTGCATGAAATAATATTTCACCCCGCAGGCCTCGATCAGCTTCTGCGTCGTGCCGTCGTCATCCACGTAGGCGAAGGTGAAGATATTGGCGCCGGCTTTTGCCAAGGCAAGGGCGAAGGCTTGGCCCAGGCCGCTGTTGCCTCCCGTCACGATGGCGTTTTTTCCCTTGAGGGAGAAAAAGTCCAGGCTGAATTCATTGATGTCGTAACCCATAGTAAACCTCCTCTATGTATAATATAAATCTGCCAATTTACAAATTCTCTATCCGTTCGGCCAGCGCCCGGTCCACGCCCCGCTGCGCGAGGATCTCTTTCATCCGCTCCAGCACCGCCGCGTCCCTGGCGGGTTTCCGGTAGGAATCCCAGAGCCGGTTCATTTCTTTCTGTATGTTTTCGTCGAACTGCACGGCAGGTTTTGCCGTCGTCCCCCTGACGGCCAGCTTCGGCGTCAGCGGTTCCTTCCGGCACCATTCCAGTGTATGTTCGTCCAGCAGATAGGATTCTTCCCGGCCCAGTTCGTCAATCAGATCCACGGGGACGGTTTCCTCATTGACATCCACATCCGCCAGATAGCGGTCCACGTAGTCCATGATTTCGAAATCCATGACTACCTTTTCGTAGGAGACCGTGGTATAGCCGTTCAGGATGCCGGCGCTCTGCACGATCAGGTTCATCTCGTTCTGGCGGCAGGCCATATAGGTGAGCATGGACTCATAGCCCGCCTGGGCGCACACTACTTTGGCGTCGGAGAGGGATCCGCCGCCCCGGCAGGGCAGGCCGTAATATTTGGCCATTTTCGTACAGTATTTATAGCACAGGGCCCCTTCCGGCGCGCCGATGGCGATGGCGCCGTTCCTTAAGTCGGCGGTGGTGGTCTGGGAACCGTAGATCACCGGACATCCCGGGTTTGCCATCTGGGCCAGGGCGATGCTGGTGAGCACCTCTACATTTACCATAGCGATGGTACCGGCCAGCGTGACCGGGGAAGTGGTTCCCGCCATGGCCGCCGAGGCGATGACGCAGGGCTGCCGGTATTTTCCGAAGGTGAGTATGGTCTCCGTCATCTTGTGGTCCAGCTGCAGCGGCGTGTTGGCGTTGGCGATGGTCAGCATCCGGGGGCGGGCCTCAAATTCTTCCCGGGAACCGGCGGCCGCGATCCCCATCTGCATGAGGGCCTCCAGCTCGCCGTAATTGCCGGTGCCCGTCATCAGGGCTTTGTCCGAGTGGGTGTAGGCCGCATAGTACATCATCAGGCAGGCGTTGTCCACCGGTACGTCGTCGGGGAAGACGACGATGCCGCCGTTGATCCTGTATTTGGGGTTTGCCTCAAACAACTTCACCAGCTTTACATAGTCCTCCGCCAGGGCCGGTCTCTTTTCCCCGGTCTGGTCTGAGATCTGGGGCGAGCCCGACGGCGGGGCCGAATAGCTCCTGCGGCCGCCGAGGGCCACATGGTAACGGGGATCCTCTGCAAACAGGTCAATATTTGCAGGGGCCTTGTGGATCCAGTACATGAGCTGGTCTTCCGTAAAATAGGCCACGTGGCCTTCCATACGGATGCCGTGTTCTTTTAAGATACTGACTGCATCGGGATGATGAAAGAGCATACCCGTCTTTTCCATGATCTGCATAGAAAGCTGATGGATTTTTTCCGCGTTATCCAGCATATGCCAACCTCCTCATATTCACTTTTATAAAGTCAAATGCCCATAGCGCAAATTCTTTACATCAAAATTGTTTGCATTATGAACATTTTGTTCGTATTTCGGTGTGTCAATTATAACTTCATATTGGTTATTCTGTCAACATGAAAAGGGATAAATTCGGGGATATATGTAAAATGATAACAGTTTAGCCGCCTGAACGGTAATTATTATGTGTAATTGAGTGGAAATAGTCCAGGGAATATTGACAGCGTCCGAAAGGATTGCTATAATATCGTTCGTAATACGAACGACTGTGGCAAAGGAGAATACAGTATGGATTATGGAAAAGAAGCCCTTCGCCTCCACGGCGAATGGAAAGGTAAGATCGAAGTAGTTTCCCGGGTGCCGGTGAATAACAGTGATGACCTGTCTCTGGCGTATACCCCCGGCGTGGCGAGCCCCTGTCTGGAAATCCAGAAGGATGTGGATAAGAGTTATGTGTATACCCGCAGGCATAATCTCTGCCTGGTGGTCACGGATGGCACCGCAGTCCTGGGGCTGGGCGATATAGGTCCCGAGGCCGGTATGCCCGTTATGGAAGGAAAATGCGTGCTGTTCAAGGCTTTTGGCGATGTGGACGCCTTTCCTCTGTGCGTGAAGTCCAAGGACGTGGATGAGATCGTCAACACCATCGCCCTGATTTCCGGAAGCTTCGGCGGTGTCAATCTGGAAGACATAGCGGCGCCCCGCTGTTTTGAGATCGAGAGAAAACTGAAGGAGCGCTGTGATATCCCGATCTTCCACGATGACCAGCACGGCACGGCGGTGATCACCCTGGCGGGTCTGACTAACGCGCTGAAACTGACCAGCAAGAAGAAGGAGGATGTGCGGATCGTCATGAACGGCGCCGGGGCGGCCAGCATATCCATCGCCCGTCTGCTCCTCTCCGGCGGCTTTAAGCATATCAGCCTGGTGGACCGCACGGGCCTGATCTACGAGGGGCGCCAGAAGGGCATGAACCCTTATAAGGAGGAACTTGCCCGGCAGACGAACCTGGAGAAACGGCAGGGCGGCCTGGCGGAAGCCTGTGAGGGTGCGGATGTCTTTATCGGCGTATCGGCGCCCGGCGTGCTGACAAAGGAGATGGTGCAGACCATGGCCAAAGACCCGGTCATTTTCGCCTGTGCCAATCCCACGCCGGAGATCTTTCCCGATGACGCCAAAGCCGGCGGCGCGGCAGTGGTGGCCACGGGGCGCAGCGATTTCCCCAACCAAGTGAACAATGTACTGGCATTCCCGGGCATTTTCCGCGGCGCCTTTGATGTGCGGGCCAGCGATATCAACGATGAGATGAAGCTGGCCGCCGCCCATGCCATAGCAGGGCTGATCTCCGATGAAGAACTTACGGCGGACTATATTCTTCCCAAGGCTTTTGATCCCCGCGTGGGCAAAGCCGTGGCTCAGGCCGTAGCCCAGGCCGCCAGAGATTCCGGAGTGGCCAGGGAATAGCAGGAGGGGCCGATGGAAAATACAGGAAAAAATGGGAACGTCCAGTCTGTGGAACGGGCTCTGTTTCTTCTGAAAATCATAGCCAGGATGGAAAAGCCTGTTTCCGTTGCCACCCTTTCGGAGATGTCCGGCCTGAACCGCACCACGGTATGGCGGCTTTTAAATACCATGGAGGATTCCGGATTTGTGGAGCGTGACGATCTGTCCCGGGGCTATGCCCTCGGCTATAATGCCACGAGCCTGTGCCTGAACCTGATGCAGCAGTACGCGCCGCTGATGCGCATCAGCAGGCCCTTCTTAAAGAAGCTGTCCAGGGAGATTAATGAGGATATTCTGCTGGCGGTGCCCCGGTTCAGCGGCACGCTGACGATTGATCAGATCTATTCGACCCATGGCATCCATGTGAAGAGCTATCTGAACCAGATATCCCATGTCCATTCCTCATCCACGGGGAAAATGCTCCTCAGTTATCTGGATGAGCAGGAGCTGGATCTGCTTCTGAACCAGCCCTTGTCCAAAGTAACGCCGCGGACCATCGTGGATCCCGACGTGATCCGCGGCCAGCTCGCCCAGATCCGGGCCGACGGCTACAGCTATATCCTGGGGGAGAACAACGACGGGGAGAACGGTATCTGCACGCCGATCCTCAAAAACGGCTTTCCCGCCGCCTTTATCAACATCTGCGGCCCCGAATCCAGGCTGACGCTGGATCGGATGCTTTCGCTGGTGCCCATACTCAAAGAGTGCAGCAGACAGATCGGGCAGCAGCTGTCGCAGTATTAGATTATATAGATATGCGTAGAGATAAGCCGGAAACGATTGTATAATCGATATACAATCGTTTCCGGCTTATTCTTCTTTTTACGCAAATCCCAGGAGCCTCTGGTACTTTGCGATATTTTTCTGGTTTTTTACCGGATCCACCAAAGTCAGAGGATCCAGAAGCTCTCTGGCTTGTTCTTCATTTAGCAATCCCCTGGAAACGACCACCTCATAAATGGTCATATCCTTTTCCACGGCCTCCCTGGCCACGCTGCTTCCGGTCTCATAGCCCCAGACGGCAGACACGATGGCCGAGATCGCGGTGGAATTTTCCGCGTATTCTCTGCACACATCCACATTGGCCGTGATGCCCGCCACGCATTCCCGGGCAAAGACGTCGAGACTCCGGCTTAGGAGCGTACAGGATTCAAACAGGCATTTCGTCATGACTGCTTCCCATACATTGAGATCCAGGTCGCAGTTGTCCACAGCCATGGAGATGGCCGTGTCGTTTCCGTTGATCTGGAAGCATACCTGGATCACCAGCTCTGGCAGGATGGGGTTGATCTTGCCCGGCATGATCGAAGAGCCGGGTAAAAGCCGGGGCAGATTGATCTCGTGGAAGCCGGCCCGGGGGCCGGAGGACATCAGCCGCAGGTCCGTGGCCATCTTGGACAGCACGCCGGCCAGGGTTTTCAGGGCGCAGGAGATCCTGGTGTAAATGTCGCTGTTCTGGAAGGCGTCAAAATAATTTTTGGTGACACGGATATCCTTGTGCAGGATATTGGACAGGCAGTTTTCCGCCTGCAGGATATAGCCCGGCTGTAGTCCCACGCCCGTGCCCACCGCCGTGGCCCCGATGGGGAGTACCAGGCAGGCGTCGGCCAGCTCCTGCAAAAGCGTTACCTGTCGGTGCAGGGCGGAGGCGTAGCCGGAAAACTCCTGTCCCAGCGTGATCGGAACGGCGTCCTGCAGGCAGGTTCGCCCGATCTTTACCACGTCTTTGAATTCCTCCGCCTTTTTGTCGGTGATATTGGCGGCCGCTTTGGTGGAAGAGGCAAGATCCTCCAGCAGACTGTTCAGGGAGAGCAACAGGGCGCAGGGGAGCACATCGTTGGTGGATTGGCTCATATTGACATGGGTATTGGGATGTATGGCGTCGTAACCCTTATGGCCGGTCAGGATCTCGTTGGCCCGGTTGGCGATTACCTCGTTGACGTTCATGTGGACAGTAATGCCTCCGCCGCCCGTGAACAGGTCTGTGGGGAACTGATCCATGAAACGGCCCTCCATGATCTCCTGGCATGCCTGGATAATGGCCCGGCACTGTTTTTCGGTCAGTCCCCCGGACAGGCAGTTGGACTGCGCCGCGGCCAGCTTGAGCGCGGCCAGGTTGTAGATCAGCACAAAGGCGTCCTGGCCGAAGGAATGGCCGGATTTTGCGGAGTAGCGCAATCCCCGTTTTGTCTGTATGCCGTAATAGGCGGAATCCTCTATCTCCATCTCTCCCAGAAAGTCGTGTTCGATTCGCATTTGTTTTATGTCTCCTCTCAGGGCACAGACCGTCAGTCTTCAAAAGTAATCACGTAGCGGCCCATGTTTTTCGCCGTGGGATCTAAGAAAGCGTCAAAAGCCTTGTTGATCTCTTCCAGTTTTATCCTTTCAATGATCAGGCTGTCCAGATCATATCGGCCGTCCAGGTAGAGCCGGGCGATCCTCGGGAAATCGTTGAAGGGATTCACGTCCCCGTAGAAGCTTCCCTTCAGGATCTTGCCGACCCGGTGGAAACTGCCCGCCGGGAGAGTCAGGGTGGCGTCCTCGGGGTAGGCGCCGATCACAACAATGGTGCCGCCCTTTCTGGCGGACAGCCATGCGTCCGTCCCCACCTTGGGGATGCCGGTACAGTCGATGGCATAGTCTGTACCGATGCCGCCGGTGAGGGCCTTTACAGCTCCGGCCACGTCGCTGATATTTCTGGTGTTGAGTACATCTGTCGCGCCGTATTTTCTGGCGGCTTCCAGGTTCTCATCTTTGACGTCGCAGGCGATGATCCGGCTGGCCCCGGCGATGCGGGCCCCCTGGATAGCGTTGATCCCCACGCCGCCGATGCCGAAGATGGCGATGGAGGAGCCGGGGCGCACGCCCGCGGCCCGCACGCTGGCGCCGAAGCCTGTGGCAACGCCGCAGCCGATCATGCAGGCGGCGGTCAGGTTCATATTCTCGGGCATGGGCACGCAGCTCATGTCCGGCACCACTGTGTACTCCGCAAAGGTGGACAGCAGGGATGAGTGGTAGCAGGGGCCGCCGTCCAGCGTCATGCGCGAGGTATTGTCCATCAGGGTTCCCGCGTACATGGGGCCGAAGGCCGACTCGCACAGGCTGACCTGGCCGTTTTTGCAGCTCTCGCAGGTTCCGCAGTAGGGAACCCAGCTTAAGGCTACTTTGTCGCCGGGCTTGCAGGTGGTCACATAGTCCCCCACCTCCACCACGGTGCCGGCGCCCTCATGGCCCAGTACTTGGGGAATCGGGGTGGTGGGATCGTTTAATACATTCAGGTCGCTGTGGCATACCGCTGTGGCCGCGATCTTCACCAGTACCTCATGAGCTTTGGGCTTATCCAGGCATACCTCGCGGATTTGCAGTGGCTTGCCCAGTTCCATCATTACTGCCGCTTTCATTTTCATATGCATTCCCCCCGTGTGTTAGTCTTCTTTATCCTGAATTATTCACGGAACAGTATTTGAACTGATAACTGTACCATGAATCTGAAA
>CAJUQO010000057.1 GCA_910588295.1 uncultured Lachnospiraceae bacterium
CGCATAGACTGTTTCAGCAGTGTTACTATTTCCTACCCAAAAGGACGCACGTCTCCACATGCCCCGTCATTCCAAACATGTCCACACACCTGACCTTCTCCACGCTATACCCCCCGTTCCCCAGCACTTTCACATCCCGGGCCATCGTGGCAGGGTCACAACTGATATACACAATCCTATCCGGCCTCACCCTCAGAATCGTCTCCAGCACCGCCGCGTCACATCCCTTGCGGGGTGGGTCGACGACGACGACGTCTGCACGCAGCCCGCTCTTCTCATACTGTTCGGGCAGTACTTCCTCCGCTTTTCCCACGAAAAATTCCACATTCTCTATACCGTTTAAAGCGGCATTCCGCCTGGCGTCCTCGATGGCCTGGGGGACGACCTCCACGCCCCAGACCTGCCGGGCACGGCGGGCAAGAAATAAGGAGATCGTACCGATGCCGCAATAGACATCCCAGACGGTCTCCTGACCGGTCAGGCCCGCGTATTCCAGCGCCTGTCCGTACAGTTTTTCTGTTTGACGGGGATTTACCTGATAAAAGGACAACGGCGAGATCTGGAAGGATACGCCGCCGATCATATCGGTGATATAGCCTTTTCCCCATATCGTGCGCACAGTATGTCCGAGAATAACGTTGGTTCTCTCCCGGTTGGTGTTGAGCAGAACAGCCGTCATGCCGGGAATCTCCCGCAGCCGTTCCGCAAGCATTCCTTCCTCCGGCAGCCGATCCCCGTTTACCACCAGACAGACCATAATCTCTCCCGTGGAGAACCCGCAGCGGATCAGGATATGGCGTACCAGGCCGCTGCCCGACGCCTCGTCATAGGGCGCAATCCCGTACTGTTCCATATAACCCAGCACGATATCCAGAATCCGACGGTTTACCTCCGCCCCCAGCAGACAGTCCCTTTGGGGAATGATCGAGTGGGTACGGCCGGCATAAAACCCGGCCACCACACGGCCCTCCCGATCCCGTCCCACCGGGAACTGCGCTTTATTCCGGTAACGCCAAGGACTCGCCATACCGATGATTGGCTCTATAGGAGGGTTTTCTATTCCGCTGATACGGATCAAATCCTGCCGCACCTTATTTTCCTTGTAGGCCAGCTGTTTTTCATAGGAAAGAGCCTGAAGCTGACAGCCTCCGCAGGCCCGGGCAACGGGACACGGCGCCTCCACACGATCCGGCGACGGACTTATGATTTCCATGAGCCGCCCAAAAGCATACTGTTTTTTCACCTTCATCAGCCTTGCCCGCACCCGATCCCCGGGCAGGGCATCCTTGACAAACACGGTAAAGCCTTCCCGTGTCCGTCCGATCCCCTCCCCGCTGCTGCCGAGAGCCGAAATTTCCAGCTCCAGCTCCTGATTTTTCCTGTATTCTTCCATAGATCTCACCCTTCCGACATCCTGACGCTATAACTCCAGCGTCCCACACATCCAGAACCCGGACATAACGTCCGGCAGACATCACGCGCCTTATTCCCCCGCCGTGGTTTTTCTCAGATTGCTCTCAAAGATCTTATTGTACCCCAGCCATTCCTTCTTGTCTCCCGCATCCAGGAACACTTCCCGGAGAGTCTCCATCCGCGCGTCCGTATTGTCCGCCAGATTCAGTGCCATGGCCTCCGCCAGCGCCGGTTTTTTCGGCGAGCCATACTCCAGCTCTCCGTGGTGAGCCAGGATGCAATGCTTAAGCTCGCTCTCCAGCCGCGGCGGAAAACCCGGTATCCCCATCGCCGCGTCATGGATCATCTCCGCTCCCATCATGATATGGCCCAGGAGCTGACCGTTATCTGTGTAATCGTTGACCGGAAAAGGGGACAGCTCCCTGGTCTTTCCCGCGTCATGCAGAAGGGCCGCCGTGATCAGCAGATCCCGGTTCAGGAACGGGTAAGATTTCGTATAATACGCACACAGCTTCGTCACGCTCAGCGTGTGTTCCAGCAGACCGCCCACAAATCCGTGATGGACGGTCTTGGCGGCGGAACTGAATTTGAACGCTTTAACAAATTTTGCGTCTTTCACAAACCAGCCGTCCAGCAGCTGCGCCAGCCAGGGATTCTTCACGGAACGGACATAGGCCAGAAGCTCCGCGTACATTTCCTCCACATTCTGGGAGCTGACCGGCAGATAATCACCGGGACGGTACTCGCCCTCTCTGGCCTTCCGAACCCTCTTGATATTGAGCTGCAGAGCGCCGGCGAAAGTGATAATGTCCCCGGTCACTTCGATATAATCCAAATCCTCAAAATCCTCGATCCCGTAGGAATTGGGATCCCATATTTTTCCGTCCAGCACCCCCGTCTTATCCTGTAAAAGCACTGTGTCGTAGGGCTTGCCGTTTTTCGTCATGGCCGACTGCTTATGTTTGCACAGATAAATCCCCACAAGCCTCTCCCCGTCCCGCAGTTCCCGAATATATTTCATTTTTCTTCCCTCTCCTCTTTCGGCAATAATAAAATCAGTTATCATACTTCTCCGGACGCCCGTACTGGCATCCGGTTTTTTGCGAAATATCCCCTTCGAATGTTCTGTGTCGATGACCGATCCTTAACAAGGTTGCTCTTCGGGCATTCCGTACTGCCCCGACGCCTCCCGGGATATCCCCATAGTTATGGAAAACGGGGGTGTTGCGGTATGTATGGCTGCAACATCCCCGTTTTCTATTTTATACTGCATCGATGGTTACGTCAAATACTATCTCCACATATCCTTCTACGCTCTGGCGCATGGCGCTGATCTGTATCTTTTTCCCTACGCCGCTGCTTTCCAGGGCCGCATGGAAATCCCGCAGGGAGCTGATATCCGTGTCGCCCACCTGATAGATCACATCCCCTTTCTGGATACCGGCTTTCATAGCCGGGGAATCCGTCTCCACCCGGTCCACCCAGATCCCTTTGGGAATACCGGTCTTCTCGGAAATAGACGCCACCACCTCCTGGCCGCTCACCCCTGCATAGACCAGATCCTCATTGGCGCACAGTTTCTGCACCAGGGAATGAAGCTCCGCCATGGACAGGCAGCTCACCAGGCCCAGCTCCTTTGTGTCCGTCAGCTTCTGAGCCATAAAACCGATTACCTGGCCGTCCATATTCAGCAGCACGCCGCTGCCGTCCTCTCCGGCCTGCATGTTGGTGGTGATCACGCGGTACACATTGTCCGTGACAGTGATATTATTATTAACAGAAGTGACAATCCCCCAGGTAATAGCGTCGCTGTAGCCCATAGGGCTCCCGATGGCCAGCACCGGTTGTCCCTGGCTGACGGGCTGTACCCAGCCTATATCCGCCACCTGGATATCCTCCCTTGTCTTTCTGCTTACATCCTCCGCCATGACCCGCAGAACCGCCAGCCCGGTGGCGTCATCCCGCCGGACATAGCGGGCATCCGCGCTGTCCCCGTTAAAGAATGTAACCATAATGCGATCCACATCCTTAACCACGCGATATTCCGTCAGGATAAAATATTCTTTATTCCCACCGCTCACGATCAGGCCGCTCAGCTGTCCCTGGTTTTCGTACGTCTCATTGAACCAGTCCAAATCCTGGGTGATCCCGATGACGGTAACCACCGCGTGCCTCGCCTCCTCTGTCACCTGCTGCATTTGTTCGCTGAGAAGCTCTATACTCTCCAGTGTGAGATTTGCCGCAGGCAGTTGGGGGGGCTCCTCCTGCGCCTGGTCTCCTTCTCCCTCCGGGACTCCGCTCTCCTGGCTTCCCGTTTCCGGCAAACCTGAAGCTCCTGAGCCTTCGGACTGATCCGGCACGGCTTCTTCCCCTTCTCCGTTTTCCGGAATCTTGGATCCCTGCCCGTCTCCGGAACCTGACGCGCTGTCTTCCCCGGGTGCCTCCGCCCCCTGTCCGCCCTCGTCCGGCAGAGCGCTCCGGGCCGCCGAAGACACCTCCGCGGCCGCTGATGTTATGGCTGTTGGTGATGTTTCCGCCATACTGCCCGCCGCCGCATCCACGATAGATGATGTGCCCGGAAGCAAACCACCGCTGCTGCGTCCCGGAGAAGGGGCTACCGCGGGCGCCACCCGCGGATAAACGAAGGCAAACGTCAACGCCGACATGATGCCGAAAACAAGAGCCGATCCCACCAGTATCCCTGCTTTCTTCACCAGCTTACGCTTATCCGGCTTCGGCTTTTTTATACTCTCTCTCAGGAAACTGAATTTACCTTCCCTGTCCTCCGGCATCTCCGGTTTCTGTGTATTTTTTTCTTCTCCCATGCGACCATTTCTCCCACAGTACAGATATGCGGCAGCTCAGCCTGGCCGAACTGCTTATTGCACAGATATAGCTATAGTCTAGCAAACAGTTATGAACGATTTATGAATTGTTTCGGAAAATTAGCTTTTCAACCCGGCATTTATAGAGTAGAATAAGAATAGCTGTTCAGGTGCGCGAAATCCCCTCGCCGAAGACGATCTCAAATGGATGTAATATGGTAGCTGTGGGGATACCGAACAGTTGCAATAGTTACACATAAAAAACAATGAGGAATATCATATGAACGATAAATCACTCCACACACTGGAATTTGATAAGATCATTGAACTGCTGGCCGCAGAAGCCTCCTCCGATCTGGGAAAAGCCCGGTGCCGCGGGCTGCGTCCCGACGATGACCTGAAGGCTATCCGTCTGCGCCAGGCCGAGACCGGCGATGCCCTGTCCCGGCTGTTCCAGAAGGGAAATCTGTCCTTTGGCGGCGTAGGAGATATCCGGGGCCCCTTAAAGCGCCTGGAGATCGGCAGTATCTTAAGCGCCGGGGAGCTTCTGATGATCCAGCGTCTACTGGAAAATACGGCCCGGGTCAAATCTTTCGGCCGTCGGGACGACACAGACGGGGAGGCCGATTCCCTGGACGGCCTTTTTGACCAGCTCGAACCCACCACGCCCCTGGCCGCGGAGATCCGCCGCTGCATCGTTTCTGAGGAGGAGATCAGCGACGACGCCTCCCCGGCTTTAAAAGACGTGCGCCGGCTGATGAAAAATACCAACGGCAAGGTACACAGCCAGCTGACTTCCCTGGTGAATTCCGGTCTGCGCACCTATCTGCAGGACGCCGTGATCACTATGCGCAACGGGCGCTACTGCGTACCGGTAAAAGCCGAATACAAGGGACAGGTGCCCGGCATGATCCACGACCAGTCCTCCTCCGGCTCCACCCTGTTCGTGGAACCGGCTGCTGTGGTGCGCCTGAATAATGAGCTGCGGGAGCTGGAGCTAAAAGAGCAGGCGGAGATCGAGGCCATCCTGGCCCGTCTGTCCAACGAAGCCGCCCTGCATACGGAGGCTCTCCTCTCCAACCTGCAGCTCATGGCCGAACTGGATTTTATCTTTGCCCGGGCCTGTCTGGCCATGCGGCAGAACGCCACAGCGCCGCTATTCAACGATGAGGGGCGCATCCGTCTGCGCAGGGCCCGCCACCCGCTCATCGAGAAGCATCAGGTGGTACCCATTGACATTACCCTGGGAGATGATTTTGATCTGCTGATCGTCACCGGCCCCAACACCGGCGGAAAGACGGTTTCCCTGAAAACCGTCGGTCTGTTGAGCCTGATGGGCCAGGCCGGGCTCCATATCCCGGCGCTGGACCGCAGCGAACTTTCCGTTTTCCGGGAGATTTACGCAGACATCGGCGACGAGCAAAGCATCGAGCAGTCCCTAAGTACGTTTTCCTCCCATATGACCAACATCGTCTCCTTTATTGAAAAAGCCGACCGGAGTTCCCTCGTCCTCTTCGACGAACTGGGCGCCGGCACGGATCCCACTGAGGGAGCGGCCCTGGCCATCGCCATCCTGTCCCATCTCCATGAACAGGGCATCCGCACCATGGCCACCACCCATTACAGCGAGCTGAAGGTCTATGCCCTGGCCACGCCGGGGGTGGAAAACGCCAGCTGCGAGTTTAATGTGGAGACGCTGCGCCCCACCTACCGGCTGCTGGTGGGCATCCCGGGCAAGAGCAATGCCTTTGCCATATCGGGAAAGCTGGGTCTGCCGGATTATATCATTGACAAAGCCCGCGATCAGCTCAGCCAGGAGGCGGAATCCTTTGAGGACGTGATCGCCCGCCTGGAGGAAAACCGTCTGGCCCTGGAAAATGAAAAGAGGGAGCTGGACAAATACCGCGAGGAAGCCGCTGAACTGAAAGAGAAGCTGCAAAACCGCCAGGAGCGGCTGGACACCCAGAAGGACCGCATCCTGCGTGAAGCCAATGAAAAGGCACGCACTATCCTACAGGAAGCCAAGGATTACGCCGACCAGACCATCAAGGATTTCCAGAAATTCGGTAAAGAGGCCGGCTCCATCCGGGAAATGGAAGAAAAGCGGGCCGCCCTCCGGAAAAAAATGGACAAGACCGAAAAGGGCATGGCCCGTCCGGCGAAAAAAGCATCTGCCGGACAGGCTCCCAAGAGCAGGGAACTTCATCTGGGAGACATGGTAAAAGTCATCAGCCTGAATCTGAAGGGCACTGTGAGTTCCATGCCCGACGGCAAGGGATTCCTCTTTGTCCAGATGGGCATTATGCGTTCCAAGGTACACATCTCCGACATCCGTCTGATCGACGAGCCCGTGATCAACGCCCCCAGCTTGTCCCGCACCGGCCAGGGCAAGATCAAAATGACCAAATCCGCCTCGGTGGGCATCGAGATCAACCTTCTCGGAAAAACCGTGGATGAGGCTATCGCCGAGCTGGACAAATACCTGGACGACGCCTACCTGGCCCATATACCCAGCGTACGCATTGTCCATGGCAAAGGTACAGGAGCCCTCCGCAAAGGGGTGCACAATTATCTGCGCCGCCTGAAAACCGTAGACAATTTCCATCTGGCCGCTTTTGGCGAGGGAGACGCCGGTGTGACGATTGTGGATTTTAAATAAACCATCATGCGCCCCACTGGCGCACCACCACTCAGGAAAGCCGAAACCGGCGCATGGGACATCCTTGAACGGACGCCCCATGCGGCGGCGGATTTTCAAAGTAAGAAAGGGGAGCATAACCGTGACATCCAAACAGAAAATACTAATCGTAGACGACGACAACAATATAGCGGAGCTGATCGCTCTGTATCTGATGAAAGAATGTTATGAGACGCGGATCGTCAATGACGGCGAGGAGGCTCTGAAAATCTTTCAGTCCTGGCAGCCCAATCTGATCCTGCTGGATCTGATGCTGCCGGGTATCGACGGCTACCAGGTCTGCCGGGAAATCCGCCATACCTCCGACGTGCCCATCATCATGCTCTCCGCCAAGGGCGAGGTATTTGATAAGGTACTGGGGCTGGAACTGGGAGCCGACGACTATATGATCAAGCCCTTTGACTCCAAAGAGCTGGTGGCCCGCTGTAAGGCCGTACTGCGCCGTTTCAAACCGGCCAAAGCGCCGGGCCAGAACAGCGGCAAATATGTGGAGTATCCCGACCTGGTCATCAACCAGACCAATTATTCCGTTGTCTACCAGGGAAAAACCATCGATATGCCGCCGAAAGAGCTGGAGCTTCTGTATTTCCTGGCCTCCTCACCGAACCAGGTATTTACGCGGGAACAGCTGCTGGACCATATCTGGGGCTATGAGTACATCGGCGACACCCGCACCGTGGACGTACATATCAAACGGCTGCGGGAAAAAATCAAAGACCATGAGACCTGGGCCATCGCCACGGTCTGGGGCATCGGTTACAAATTTGAGGTAAAAAGCCGATGAAGCTGTCACTGCCCGTCAAATTTATCCTGTCCTATATCCTGCTGGCGCTGGCCGGTTTCTGCCTGATCAACACTGTCGGCGCCTATATGTTCGGCAAGTACCAGATGTCCAGAGTCTGCACCGGGCTTTACGAGGAGGCCATCTCCCTGTCCCGTTCCGATACGATCAGCTATTACCGGCCTCGGGACAATATGGAGGAAACCTATTTCATCCTTCACACCCTGGCCGAAACCCAGGGAAACGATATCCTGATCGTAGATATCAAGGGCAATGTGATCCTGGACACAGGCGCTGGACTGGATCCGGATAAATTGGAGGAACTGGAAAATTTCACACCTGCCGCTACGGACAATTCCTACTACACCACCGGCACATTTTTCGGCCATTTCTCCAATGAGCACATCAGTGTCATGGCGCCAATTACTCTGGGCATGTCCACCAGAGGGTATGTCACCATCCACAAGCCTGTCAGCGACGTACTGGCCGGGCGGGAACAGCTTTTGTCCGTTACACTGGTTCTCTACGGCATAATCCTGGCGCTTTTTCTGCTCCTTCTGCTGCTCTCCTACGCCGCCATCTACCGGCCGCTGAAAAAGATCACCCACGGAGCCAGAGAGTTTGCCTCCGGAAATCTGGACTATCAGATCCCAGTACGCTCGGAGGATGAGATGGGTTACCTGGCCACCACGCTGAATTATATGGCCGGCGAACTGAAACAGACCGAGACGTTTCAGAAAAATTTCATCTCCAATGTCTCCCATGACTTCCGCTCCCCGCTGACTTCCATCAAGGGCTATGTGGAGGCCATCCTGGACGGCACCATCCCGGCGGAGATGCAGAACAAATATCTGAATACTGTCCTTTTTGAGACCTCTCGCCTGACCAAGCTGACCCAGGGCATGCTACAGCTTAATACCTTCGACATGAAGACCTACATGCTGAATATCACGGATTTTGATCTGCATGTGGTAATCAAAGAAACTGCCGCCTCCTTTGAGGGCATCTGTACCCGAAGGCATATTTCCATTGAGCTGCTTCTGGCTTCCCAGCAGGCCTTTGTCTCCGCCGACAGGGAGAAAATTCAGCAGGTGCTCTACAATCTGATCGATAACGCCATCAAATTCAGCGACGACTATTCGGTCATCACCATTGAAACCACCCTGAAAAACGACAAATTTTTTGTCTCCGTCAGAGACCGGGGCAGCGGCATTCCCAAGGACAGCCTGGCCAAGATCTGGGATCGTTTCTATAAAATAGACGTCTCCCGGGGCAAGGACCGAAAGGGCACCGGCCTGGGCCTCTCCATCGTAAAGGAGATCATCGCCACCCACAAACAAAACATCAACGTGGTCAGCACCGAAGGCGTGGGTTCAGAATTTATCTTCACGCTGGCCCGCTCAAAAAAAGACAGAGAGAACGACGGGGAGTGATCCCCGGACATCCCCTCTGCCTGCTCCGCACACAGAAAAGCTGCCAGCGGCAGTTCTTTCATTTCCATTTATATTTCGTCAGCTCCCCGCGGGCCGACAGTCCCTCAAAACCGTGCTGCCTCAGCGCCTCGTAGAGCACCACAGCCACGGAATTGCCCAGGTTCAGGCAGCGGGTATCCCCGGCCATGGGAATCCGCACCGTGTCTTCCTGATGTTCCAGAAGAAGCGCCTCGGGAATCCCTCCGCTCTCCTTGCCAAACATGATATAACATCCGTCCTCATACCGCACATCCGTATAAGACCGGGGCGCTTTTGACGAAGCCATATACAGCCGGATTCCCGGATGCTTTTCCATAAAATCCGAAAAATCCATGTAGCGGGTCACATCCAGATCATTCCAGTAATCCATCCCGGCCCGTTTCAGCTGCTTTTCCGTAAGCTGGAATCCCAGAGGCTCGATCAGATGAAGCCGCGTATCCGTAGCTACGCAGGTGCGCCCGATATTCCCCGTATTAGCCGGGATCTCCGGCTCGAATAAAACAATATTGAATTTCGCCATATTCTCTATCCCATAATCTTGTATAATTCATCCGGCTGGGGCCTGTCCAGATAGCGGATATCCTCCCCGTTCCTGAGTATTCGCCCCGGGCCCTCAGTGGCCCGGCCGATCACCGTTCCGCGGATGTGATTCTCCTCCAGAGCCCGCACCAGCCCCGGCCCGTCCTCCGCCGCGATCAGCAGGGAGCCGCTGGACATGATCTGATAGGGATTCAGGCCGAAATATTCGCAGACTTCCACGGTCTCCTGACGGATGGGAATGGCTTTCAGATCCGCCTCCAAACCCACGCCGGAGCCCTCGGCCATCTCCCACAGGGCGCCGAATATGCCGCCCTCTGTGATATCATGCATGGCGCCGGCGCCAAACGCCTTTGCAGCCCGTGCGTCCGCCACCACGGAAATGTACTGCCCAAAAGACTGAACGGTACGGACAAAGTCCTGGCTGAAACGGGTCAGCAGCTCCTTCTCCCGTTCTTTTGCCAGTATAGCCGTAGCCTCCAGGCCGATCCATTTAGTCACAACAAGATCCTGCCCCGGCCGGATGCACGGAACCGTCTGCTGCTCCTCCCGGGATATTTTCCCCACGCCGGTGACGGACAAAAGGGGCTGGGCCACCGCCCTGGTGATCTCCGTGTGGCCGCCCAGGATCTCCATATTCAGTTCCCGGCAGACGCTTTCCGCATCCTTCATGATCTCACGGATCTGTTCCTCGCAGATATCCTCCGGTAAAAGGGCCGTGAGCAGCACGCCCACCGGCTCCGCTCCGGAGGCGGCCAGGTCATTGGCCGTGATATGGATGCCGTGGCTGCCAATATCCTGCACCGTGCCGGTGATCGGGTCTGTGGACAGCACAAACACTTCGCCCTCATCAAGGGCCACCACGGCGCAATCCCGCCCGACGGCGGGACCTGCCAGCACTTCCTCCCGGCGGTGCCCCGCCTGTCTCAGCACGGAGCGTACCAACACTTGCTCCGGCAGCTTTCCAATCTTCACTGTCGTCCCTCCCGCTAAATCATCCCAGGCCGTTGGCCTTCAGAACCCGGCGCACTTCCTGAATATCGTTCTGGGCAATGGCGGCTTTCACCTGGGCAATAACATCCGCATTATCCCCCGAAGTGCCGATTTCATACTCCGCATCGGTTTTGGCATAGGTACTGGCATTTACCTTCTCCCGGCTCACCTCTTTGCCGCCCTCCGTCACCACCTTGTACAATTCCGCCGAACAGCCCTCATGGGCCGACTGTGTCCGGTTGATGGTTCCCAGAGGATCGTCGGTGGCTTTCAGCCGGGTGCCCGCTTCCTCCGTACTCAGCGTCTCGCTCACATATTCCACCTTCCGATCCCCATCCCGGTATTCAGCGCCGTAAACAGCCGCTTTGAGCGTACCGTTCCAGGCAGCCAGATGAATATAGACCGGATGATCCGTATTATTGGAAAATATAAAATCTTTTCCGCTGTTCTCCGCTATGGCCGCATCCATGGACGGCTTGACATAAGTCACCAGCATGGAATGATTATACCGCTGCGTCACCTCAAGCTCTGCCCGAAGTACGGCCAGATACAATGTGGTGGAAACCTGGCAGATCCCGCCTCCAAAGCTCTCCACTACCTCCCCGTTCGCATAGGAATTGGCCAGCTCATAGCCATTCTCCTCGGTAAACGGTGTGATCGCATTCAGAGCAGAAAAGGAATCTCCCGGATACAGAACCACGCCGTTGATCTTCTCCGCTGCCGTGGCTATGTTCGTTCTTCTGGCTGAACTTGATGAGGAATAATCTGTACTGGCCTGTCCCATGACATCCTTAACCGCCTGCAGCTCCTCCAGCTTATGGCTCGGTTCTTTCGTGGCGTAGACAAGTTCCAGGCTTCCCGCGCCGCCCAGCCAGGTATCCCCGAGATAATTTCTCACTTTGTCCAGGGACTCCTCCACATTCAGTGTGTAGCCCAGGGCTCCCTCCACGGCCGTCAGGCCGCTGTCCGTCATTTTCAGCGTCGGCTCTATGGGATCACGGTTACAGGCGGAGGCACACCTCCCCTCCAACAGCGCCCGGGCTTTCTCCTCTTCCACATCATAAGAGAGACGCAGATTCACCGGCCCCTGTCCCAGCTGTTTTCGGGTCTTATAGCGCTGAACCACATTGCCGCTTTGCCCCAGAGCCATGGCCTGCTTCACCACATCGGAATTAGACCATTCCAGTCCCAGATCCCCTGCCGTCACAGGCAGGGTGGCATGGCCCAGATTCAGAGAAATCAGATAACCCTTCGTCTCGAGAAGTTTTCTCTCCAGTGCTTCAGCCGCCTCCACCGCCGTCATACCCGACACATCCATTCCGCCGATACGCACACCGGTATGGATCGTCCCGTTCAGCCCCGCCACAGACTCTACCATGGATTCCTGCTCCTCCGGCGCCTGTCCCGCCGCGGATGCATGTCCTGCCGTCGGCCCGCCGGATTGCGCCATATCCGCCCCTGGGGAGGAAGAACTCCCTGCCGGGGAAGCCACCCGCTCTTTTTGTCCGGCTGCTAAATGCATGACTATGGGAATGCCCACTGCCAGTATGATGACCCACAGGGACAGCAACAGCATTTTCCTTACTTTCCTTTTGCTTAACTTTCTCCTGTGTCGTTTCTTCATTTTTAAACCAGATACTGCAGCGCCATCGGAACTACCATGGCAATGACCAGGATAATGGCAATTACGCCGGCTATGATTCTTCTCATTTTTTCTTTTTTCTTCATAATTCTACCTCCACAGGCGGGAGTCCCCCGCCGCAACAGCTTTTATCGTCTAATCCGTCCGTGTTCCGTGAGAATCCCGTCAATCAGGCGGGAAGCCTCGCTCTTGGTCAGGCTGTCCACCTGCACGTCCAGCTTAATCTTATGATATTTTACCAGATCATTCAAGTAACCTTTTTGCGCGTTTGTGATCGGCGACTGCCGTTTTGCTTTATAGTATAACGGCCCGGGAACAAACAACTCGGGGCGCTGCTCTTCATAACATTTTTTTAGTTTCTCATAGACCAGCGCCGTCACCCGGGCGTCATCATCGCCCCGGTGGGCGCTCTGCTGACGAATAGAAAAATGAGCGCACAGGGAGCCAAGGCTGCGGCTGGCCAGCTGCGGCAGCATCTCCCTGCTGATTTTCAGCGTGTCCACGCCCATTTTATCAAAGGTGTATCCGCTGTTGACCGCCGCATGCTTCAAAAATCCATAATCAAAGATTAGATTGTGCCCCAGAAGGGGCAGATCTCCGGCGAAGTCGATAAAAGCACGGATGCCGTCCTCCGCCCGCGCCTGGCCCTGCACCATCTCCCCGGTGATCCCTGTCAGCTCGGTGATCCTGGGAGGAACGGGAATCCCGGGATCAAGCATCATATGAAATTTCTCACCGAAATCCCCTCCCGCTACCCGGTAGGCTCCGATCTCCAGGATTTTATCTGTCTTCGGCGCAAGCCCCGTCGTTTCCAGATCCACCACCACATATTCATTCATAAACATTTCCTCATTTGTTATTTCAGCTCCACGCTGCACCATCTTGCACCGTGGTGCAGCGGATCCCGGTTCCGGTAAGAAAAGAGAACCGCCGCATCCCTTCCATATATATAGTGAAACACCTCCAGATGGGTCAGGCCCGCCAGATGCCTGGCATCACAGTCACTGTGATCGGGCAGGCAGATGTGGGTTTCGGCCTCCTTGCCGTAAAAATCCCGGAATGTCTGCCGGTATCCGGAGAGATCCGTGGCCCAGGAGGGTCTTGTCTTGAGATTTTCTCTCTCATACAAGTCAAAGAGCATCCACTCCCTATACTCTGCCATACGTTCCCGCCCCTCCGGCAGGCACGCCAGGAATTCCTGCAAGATCTCATACCTGCGCAGCCGAGTATGGGACAGGCACAGATAGCCTTTCTCCTGATAGAATGTCCCCAGCCCGTCAAAAAATGCAAACGCATCAGGAAAAAGTCTCACGCACTCCGGCAATGTGTGTCTAAACTGTGCGGAGTTGTAGTAAACCTCCACCATTTCTTCCACCTGTTTTAGCCGCAGCACATCGTCATAGGAGAGCCATTCCGTACACAGTACCTCATAAGGTTCCCGGCTCTGATAGACGCATCCCCACTGTTCTGCCATCCGGTGCATCCTGGAGCCTTTCAGCACCTTCAGAAAACCCAGCTGAAGCTGATCCGGCCCCAGGGCATACACATCGTTAAAAGACCGCCGGAAGCTTTCCAGATCCTCGTGGGGCAGTCCCGCGATCAGATCCAGATGCTGATGCACATTCCCGCCCGTCTTAATTCGGGCCGCGGCTTCCCTCATCCGGCTAAAACCCATGGCCCGGCCGATGGCTTTGAGCGTCCGGGGATTGGTAGACTGGACGCCGATCTCGAGCTGGATCAGGCCCGGCCGCATATCGGCTATAAGTGCCAGCATCTCCTCATCCAACAGATCCGCCGCCGCCTCAAAATGGAAATTCGTCACGCCGTTGTCATGCTCCGCCAGATACTGCCAGACGGCTTTGGCATGGCCGGGACGGCAGTTAAAGGTACGGTCAACAAATTTGACCTGGGGAACCCGCCCGTCCAGGAAAAACTGCAGTTCCTTAAAAACCAGCGACAGACTCCGAAAGCGCAGATGGCGTTCCACCGAGGAGAGACAATAGCAGCAGGAAAAAGGACAGCCCCGGCTGGACTCATAATATATGATTCTATGGTTCAGGTCTGTCAGTTCCCCATATGGGAAAGGGATCCGGTCAAGCTCCAACGGGGCCCGATCCGCATTGGTATGCAACAGATCCTGGGACGCCCCGCAGGGTTCTCTGTAATTGATCCCCCGCACATCCGCCAGGCTGCCCCGGCCCTCATATACGCCGAGCAGTTCCAGATACGTCTGCTCTCCCTCGCCGCGCATGACCCCCGCCGCCCACGGGTTTTCCTCCAGAAAACGTTCCGCCTCAAAAGAAACCTCCGGTCCTCCTACCCAGACGGGCAGCCCCGGCAGCAGCTTATGAAGCTCCGCAGCCACGTCTCTCACCAGGGAAATATTCCAGATATAACAGGAAAACGCCAGCATATCCGGTTTCTGCCGGTAGAGATCCGCCAGAATCTGATCCCTGGGCTGGTTGACCGTATACTCCCGGATCACCACCGGCAGGCCATGGGCCCCGGCATAGGCTTTCAGGTCATATACCGCCAGATTGGAATGGATATATTTGGCGTTTACAGCCGCCAATACATACTTCATGACGTTCTCCCCCCTTATATCTTCGGCCGATTATTTCCGTATGATAAGCGTACGGGCGGTTTCCCGCCCGTATTTTAAGCATTCAGTGGATATTTTTCCGTCAGCTCCTTCACGATTGCGCGGGCTGCCGGGATATTTCCCCGTCCTTTCATTACCAGAGAAATGGCCTCCGCCACCCTGTCCATATCCTCCGTATTCAGCCCCCTGGAGGTGGCCGCCGCCGTGCCCAGACGGACGCCGCTGGTCACAAAAGCGGAACGGGGCTCACCGGGAACCGTGTTTTTATTGGCCGTGATATGGGCCTCATCCAGCAGCTTCTCCAGATCCTTCCCCGACAGTTCATTATCACGCAGGTCGATCAGCATCAGATGATTGTCCGTGCCTCCCGAGACCAGTTTCACGCCTCTGGCCAGCAAGCCCTCACTCAGCGCCTTTGCATTATCTACGATGCCCTGGGCATATGCTTTAAAAGAAGGCTCCAGCGCCTCCTTATAGCACACGGCCTTGGCAGCGATCACATGCATCAGCGGGCCGCCCTGGGTACCCGGAAATACGGCTTTGTTGAGTTTGAGCTTCTCTGCCATCTCACGGCTGCTTAAGATCATGCCGCCCCGGGGGCCGCGCAAGGTCTTGTGGGTGGTGGTCGTCACCACATGGGCGTAAGGAATCGGGCTGGGATGGAGCCCCGCCGCCACCAGTCCGGCAATATGGGCCATATCCACCAGCAGATATGCCCCCACCTCATCGGCAATCTCCCTGAAACGTTTGAAATCAATGATGCGCGGATAGGCGCTGGCCCCGGCCACGATCAGTCTGGGCCGGCACTCTTTTGCAATCTTTAAAACCCCGTCATAGTCGATGAAGCCGTCCTCGCCGACGCCGTATCCCACCGCATGGAAGTAGCTGCCGGACATATTGGCCTCGCTGCCGTGGGTCAGATGGCCGCCCTCGGCCAGATTCATCCCCAGCACGGTGTCACCGGGCTTTACAACAGCAAAAAACACGGCCATGTTGGCCTGGGCGCCGGAATGGGGCTGTACGTTGGCATACTCACAACCGAAAAGCTCTTTGGCTCTCTCGATGGCTAAAGTCTCCACCTGATCCACGCACTCACATCCGCCGTAGTAACGCTTTCCCGGATATCCCTCGGCATATTTATTGGTCAGCGGACTGCCCATGGCCGCCATCACGGCTTTACTCACCCAGTTCTCAGAGGCGATCAGCTCTATATGGGAATTCTGCCGATCCACCTCGGCCCGGATCACAGATGCCACTTCGGCATCTACAGATTCAATTTCCTGAAATGAATACATAGCATTCTCCTTGTTTTTTGGTATTTTCATTCGTTAACTGTTTTATACAGGCAGCCCCTAGTATAGCCAAAACCCCATCCCATTGCAAGAGAAAACTATGTTTTCCTATACGGAAATCTTATGCCTCCTTAAGAAACGCCTCGTACCCTTTCTTCGCCTCATAGATATCTGCCTTGCTGGCGACCTCCATGGGCGCGTGCATACTGAGCAACGCCACGCCGCTGTCAATAACGTCCATGCCGTAAAGGGCAGAAATATAAGCGATGGTTCCGCCGCCCCCCACATCCACTTTACCCAGCTCCGCGGTCTGGAAAGCCAC
Source organism: uncultured Lachnospiraceae bacterium (assembly GCA_910588295.1). GTDB lineage: Bacteria > Bacillota > Clostridia > Lachnospirales > Lachnospiraceae > UBA11957. The sequence goes on from CAJUQO010000057.1 coordinate 16,578, forward strand.
CCCATGGCCGTCAAAAATGCGGCGAAGCTCGGCAATATACTCCGCGTTGGCATCATTGGAACCGGATTTGCCGCGGCTGCCAGTATATTTGTTGAACACCAGGCCGCGGCCGAAGTACGCCGCATTTTTCTTCTCAAAGAATGAAGCGAAGTCCGGATCAAAAGCCGCGCTCACATCGGAGGAGAGCATCTTGCTGTTTCTCAGCGCCCTGCGCAGGGACAGCTCGGAATAGCACCCCAGGCAGTTCATCAACTCTGCCACGGTATTTTCAAAAAATGCCGACTGCATGCCGGTGGCTCCCACGCTGCCGATCTCCTCTTTGTCCACCAGCAGACAGCAACAGGTCTTATCCTGAGGCGCCGTGTTCAGAATAGCCGCCAGAGACGTGTAGGCGCATACCCGATCGTCCTGCCCATAGGCCAGCACCATGCTTCTGTCCAGGCCGCAGTCCCGGGCCTTTCCCGCCGGAACCACCTCGATCTCCGCCGAGAGGAAATCTTCCTCCTCCACGCCGTACTGCCGGTGAAGCACATCCATCACGTAGGCGGCCACCGCGTCTTTAAGTTCCTCGCCTTCTTTGCCTTTCAGGGGACGGCTGCCTACCAGCACATTGAGGTCGTCGCCCTCGATCACCTGACTGGCTTTTTTCTCCATCTGTTTCCCGGACAGATGCACCAGCAGATCAGAGATACACACCACCGGCTCATCCTCCTTCTCACCGATCACGATCTCCACCACGGAACCGTCTTTTTTCGCCACCACACCGTGAAGCGCCAGCGGTACCGTCACCCACTGATATTTCTTAATACCGCCATAGTAATGGGTATCCAGAAGGGCCATCTCCGTATCCTCGTAAAGGGGATTCTGCTTCAGATCCAGTCTCGGGGAATCAATATGGGCGCCCAGAATACGCATTCCCTTCTCCATGTTCTCCCGGCCCACGATAAACAGGGCCAGCGTCTTTTTCATATTGACCGCGTAGACCTTATCTCCGGCCTGCAGAGTTTCCCCGGCGGCGATTACGTCGTCCAGATCGCGGTAGCCGGCCGCCTCGGCCAGCCGCACCGCCTCCGTCACGCACTCCCGCTCCGTCTTTCCCACATCCAGAAATGCCCGGTAATCCTTCGCCAGTGATTCCAGCGCGTTCAGCTGAGCCTCATCGTAAGAGTTCCACACATTTTTCCGTTCCATTGTTTTATCCATCCCTTCTATATGTAAATATATATCGGGCGGCAAATGCCGCCCGCTTGTTACCCTATGCATCCTCCTCCGGTTTTTCCTTCCGCAGCGAGTGCGCAATGTTCACCGCATGGTCGCCGATACGCTCCAGACCGATCAGCAGATCTGTAAAGATCAGACCCGCCTCAATGGAACAGCGTCCCATGGACATCCGGCGCACATGGCCCTCCTGGTAATCGATCTGCTTGCGGTCGATATTATCCTCCAGGTAAGTGATCTCACCTAAATTACTCTGATCATCCGTCACGAACATTTCAATAGATTTATCATAGATGTCCAGCACGTCCATAAAGACATCCGTCAGCTCATCGCCGCCTTCCTCGGTAAAACGGATGCCCCGATCCTTTTTCTTGACCGCCGCCTCCGTCACGTTCACCGCATGGTCGCCGATACGTTCCACATCAATCACCACATGGAACAGGCCGCCGATCCGGGCCGCGTCGGAAAGGGGAAGCTGGTATTTATTGGTTTCCACCAGATACTCGGTGATCTCGCTGCTCAAATAATCGATATACAGTTCCTGCTGCTGTATCTTCTCCACGTTTTCCAGCTTATCATAGAGCAGGGCGTCCATGGACATAATCAGATTATCCTGCACCATACGGGCCATACGCTCGATCTCATGGACGATGTCAATGATCGCCGTGGACTCCATGAACCGCCTGTTTTTACCGATATACATAAGCTTCCGCTCGGTATCGCCGCATTCCTCCTCCCCCTCGGGAATCAAAAAACGCACCAGCTTCACCAGGCCGCCGGAGCATGGCAGCAGGATCAGGCACTGGAAAGTCTTAAACAGGGTATCCGCATTGGCCACGAAACGCTTCGCATTGCCCACGCCGCTTAAGGCGGACACCGTATCCACCACCCAGTCCTTGGCGAAAAACAGGATCGCCGAAATCACCACCATACCGATCACATTGAACATCACATGGATAAAGGCCGTCCGCTTTGCCTCTTTACTGCTGTTAAGCCCCGCCATCACCGCAGGCGTACAAGAGCCGATATTGGCCCCCAGAATAAAATACAGACAGCTCAAAAGCCCCACCAGGCCGGAATCCGCCAGAAGCACCAGCACGCTGACCGTCACTGAAGAGCTCTGTACGATAAACGTCAGCACAAATCCCAGAACCACGGCCACAAAGGGATTCTCCAGACAGGCAAACACCTGCATGATCGTCGGGAAATCCTGCAGGGAGCTCAGCGCCCCGGTCATGAAATTGATGCCGAGGAACAACGCGCCGAATCCGAAAATGATCTCCGCCACTTTTCGCATGAATGGCTTTTTGCCAAACATGATGATCGCCGCACCGATAAAAATAATAAAGGGGGCCACCGCCGTCAGTTTCAGGGAAACCAGCTGGGAAGTGATCGTGGTACCGATATTGGCACCGAAGGTAATCCCCACCGACTGTTCCAGGGTCATGATCCCCGCATTGACAAAGCTGACCTCCATGACCGTCGTCGCCCCGGAGGACTGTATGACCGCCGTAAACAATGCGCCGAACAGCACAGCCACATATTTATTCTTCGTGACCGAATTCAGTATATCGCGCAATTTCTCTCCGGCTGCTTTCTGCAGGCTCTCGCTCATGAATTTCATACCAAACAAAAACAGAGCCAGCCCGCTGAGCAGTTCCGTTAGCATTATGTACATATAGATTCTTTCTCCTTAGTTTCAAATATTCCTATCCTCTATAATAAGTAAAAAATCTGTGTCTGTCATGTAAAATCTTCATAAATCCTGTATCAATTCCCCTAAAATTATCACTTGTTCTTTGTTTGTTTTTTTTAATTATTAATAATTTTCAGAACTTCCTACAAATTTCGCATCGGATTTTCTATTAAAAATACAAATTTTCGACACGGCCTGACTGCTCGCTCCAATACACAAATTTCTCCAGATAAAGCCGTTCAGCCTCGGCAAAGGGAACCGTTTCAAAGATCTGGCCGCCCAGCAGAAGGCTTTTCTCCTCCCCCAGCCGTTCTCCCATATAGTGGTAAAACTCATGGTACAGCAGGGTATCATCCATCTCCCGCACCAGTCCTTCCTCCGCCTCATCCAGCTCTCTGCCAAGATATTTCCGATAGATCACGGCCAAACAGGCATCCTCCGCCTGACGGTAGAAATCCATATGCTTTTTCACCGGCCTGGTCACATCGGACATGTAAGCCTCCGCCCCGTCATGGAGCAGACAGGCCAGGCAGACCCGAGGCGCATACCCCCGGGCCCCGGCCTCCTCACAACAGTGGATACAGTGCTGGGCCACCGAATAAAACTCCGGAAAATGCCCGTTGGCCCGGGACAGCAAAGACAGCGCATGGGCGATATCCCGGATACTGATCTGTTCCGCTTTCGGCTCCAGAGGCGTCATATGTATTTTACTGTAGGTGGTGATATAGTCCGCCATTTTTCCTCCCCTATATTGCTATTACTCTCTCAGCCAGGCCAGCACAGATGCCAGATTTTTCTTATCAACCCTATCCCCGCCGTGGAGGAATAACGCGAGCATCTCCTTCTCTTCCTCTGTGGGATTCTTCTTTCTCTCCAGCTTCGGAACCATCATTTTCGCCATACAACGCATCATAAAACGGTTCATTCCTTTCAGCTTTGTATCATCGTATCCACCCTGCAGATAAAAAACGGGCACAGCGTCCAGACGGTACATCCGCTGTACCCCCTGGGCCTGGGAGCCGCCCTGACGTTGAGCGCCCATACCCACAGCACAGACCGCGGCGATCCTGTGCTGTTTCAACGCGCTGTCCAGTCCCATCAGCCGGCCCGCTTTCAGCCATCCCATATAAATAACCGGGTCATCTGATTGTATCTTCCCCGGCGCTTTTCCCAGCTCATAAGCCATCAGCCCGGTCTCCTGGGCCAGCAGCCGGGCATATTTTCTGGTAAAACCCGTCTGGGATGTGTAAATAATCGCTTTTACCATGGTCTCTCCTTCTTCTCAATAGAATAATGGCGCTTCTGGCATTATACCAGTTTTTTCCCCTTTTGGATACCCCCGGGCCGGCCAAAAATCACCTTGACGGTAACAGTTCAGCCTTGCGGCAGAACGGTTGCCCTTGACTGCCTCCATCCCTTTGCTTATACTGTTATCCAGAATAAGCGCTCCGGAAAATCCGTGTTTCCTTTTCGCAAACCATATTTTCCGGGCTTCCATGCACACAGGAGGGCTGCCATGCAGAAAAAAGAGCAGCGAAAGGAGCAGGCATTCCAGCTCGTCGTATCGGCCGGCGAGATCCTGCTGCAAAGCGGAGCGGAAATTTTCCGTGTAGAGGGTACCATGAAACACATGGCCAAATCCCTGCACATCTATTCATTGGAGACCTACATTATCGCCAACGGTATATTTGCCACCGCCGAAGGAGAACAGAATCTGATGCGGGCCCAGATCAAGGAGGTATCTACCGGCGATACGGATCTTGGCAAGATCGAGGCGGTAAACACACTGTCCCGGGATCTGGAGCAGAACCGCTGCGGCCTTGACGAAGCCCTGGCCCGGCTGGAATCTATCCGCCGGATGGGCGATTATCCCGCCCGGCTGCTGATTCCCGCCTACGGCGTGGGGTCGGGCTGCTTCTGCTACGCCCTATGTGGCTCTGCCGCCGACGCGGCCGCTGCCGCCATAGTGGGCCTCATCCTCGGAATTTTCTTCTGGCTGCTGCGGAACTGGAAAAATGCCAAGGCGCTGAAAACAATTCTCGGCAGTATGCTGGTGACTTTTCTGTCCCTGATGCTGCTGAACCGCGGTATCGGCAGCGATCTGAACAATATCATCATCGGCGGCCTGATGCCCATGCTCCCCGGCGTATCCTTCACCAATGCGATCCGGGATTTCGTGGAAAACGACTATGTGTCGGGTCTTGTCCGCCTGATGGACGTCCTGCTCACTGTAGTCTCCATGGCCGTCGGGGTGGCTGTCATCTGGCAGCTGGCCGTTTTCTGAGAATAAGGAGGATCTCCCATGCTGACTTTCGCCCTACAGCCCCTGGCGGCCTGCTTTGGCACCATCGCGTTCTGTATCTTTTTCCGGGTTCCCGCAAAATATTTTCCCACCTGCGGTCTGGTCGGCGCCATCTCGTGGATCATTTACCTCGCCGCCAACACCCGCTCCGCCATCACCGGGGGAGCTGTATTCTGCGCTGCTCTGACCGTAGTACTGCTGTCCCGGTTCTTTTCCGTGCGCCGCCGCTGCCCGGTGACGATCTTTCTGATCGCCGGCATCTTTCCGCTGGTTCCCGGAGCCGGCATCTACAACACGGTTTACGCCGCCATGACCGGCGATACCTCTCTGGCCGTGACAAATTTCCTGGCGGCCTTTAAGGCGGCCTTTGCCATCGCCATCGCTGTTTCCATCGGCGTCATGATTCCCACCAGATATTTCGCCATGATTGAACGGCGGGTTCCCCACATATCCCGGAGAAAACAAGCCAACCAAAAAAAATAAAATTTTTGCTTGACAAAACGGAATTCATTTTATATAATAGCCATTGTTGCGGTACAGCTATTGTGCAGGTGTGGTTCAATGGTAGAACATCAGCCTTCCAAGCTGAATACGTGAGTTC
>CAJUQO010000058.1 GCA_910588295.1 uncultured Lachnospiraceae bacterium
CCCTTTGGAGGGCTAATAGCAAACCACCAGTTGAACTGGTGGTTGCTGACTTAGAATAGAGAAGGCCGCCGCTGGTTATAGTAAACTGGCGGCGGCTTTCTCTATTCTGGAGTAGAGTTCACACATTTTTCACAAGAAATTAGCACTCGCCTCTTGACTGTGCTAACAATAAGTGTTATATAATAACTATAACAAAAAACAGGGGACGAAAAGCAAACGGGTCGTCCCGCCAATACAGAGAAAGAAGGTATGAATTATGTTAAGACCCAGTATTTTTACAGATAATTTTGTGGATAATATGTTTGATGATTTTTTCAATGACGGCTTCTGGCGGCCGACGGGGATGCGCAGCGTGAGCGCCATGACAACGGATATTCAGGAACTGCCGGACAGCTACAAGATCGACATGGAACTGCCGGGTTTTGCCAAGGAGGACGTGCAGGCGGAGCTGAAGAAAGGTTATCTGACCATCCGGGCCAGCCGTACCCGGGAGAACGACGAGAATAAAGGCCAACGTTATATCCGCAAGGAGCGTTACACCGGTCATTATCAAAGGAGTTTCTTCGTGGGCGAGCAAGTGAAACAGGAGGATATCAAGGCCAGGTTCCAGGATGGCGTTCTGACCGTAATCGTGCCGAAAAAGGAGAAAACGCCGGAAGTAGAGCAGAGCAAATTTATTTCCATCGAAGGATAAAAGTTTTCGAAATATTTACAGAATATAAACATTGCTAAAAAAATCACAATTAAAGAGGCGGATATTGCTTATCATCCGTCTCTTTTTTGTTTATCCAGAGGAGGCATGTTTTTTTCTTGGTACAATATCACGAATATTTCATTTGAACTTTGTTTAATCCCACGAAAATAATAAAATGCACATAAAAAAGGTGAATTTATTGCACATTTTCGTTATACTGAGAATGATGTTAAAAAAATAACAACCCAGTTGGAGGAAAACATGAGTAGAGAGAAGCTGACTTTCCACGGCGGCATTCATCCCCGTGGAGCAAAATCGCTGTCTAAGAAGGTGGCGATCCAACAGTTTCTGCCCCAGGGGAATATGATCTATCCGCTGTCCCAGCATATCGGCGCGCCCGCCGTGCCGGTTGTGGAGGCGGGGGATTATGTTCTGGCCGGGCAGAAGATTGCGGAGGCGGGGGGATTTGTCTCGGCTCCGATTTATGCGTCTGTCTCAGGGAAGATCAAGGGTCTGGTGAGCCATCTGACCCTAACCGGGGCCGTTACTACGGCCATTGAGCTGGAAAATGACCATGAGTACCGCAGTGTGGAGTTTCCGGAGCCGACAGACCCGAAGACTCTTGATAAGGAAGAGATCTTGAGACGGATCGGCGAGGCCGGCGTGGTCGGCATGGGCGGGGCGGGATTTCCGACACGGGTGAAGCTCTCCCCGAAAGAGCCGGAGAAGATGGAGTACATACTGGTTAACGGCGCGGAGTGCGAGCCGTATCTGACCTCTGATTACCGCCTGATGTTGGAACGCCCGGAAGAGATCATCGGCGGATTGAAGATCGTGCTGCAGATGTTCCCGAAAGCGAAGGGGTGCATCTGTATCGAGGATAACAAGATGGACTGCGTAGAACTGATGGAGCATCTGACCGCCGGAGAGCACAGGATCGAGGTGAAGACCCTGGTGGCCAAATATCCCCAGGGCGGCGAGCGCTTCCTGATCCAGGCCGTGACCGGGCGGCAGATTAATTCCTCGGGGCTTCCGGCGGATGCGGGCTGTATTGTGAATAATGTGGAGACGATGACCGCCATCTACCGGGCGGTGGTTTACCAGAAGCCTGTGACCCACAGGACGGTGACGGTGACAGGAAGCGCCATCAGACATCCCGGCAATTTTGACGTGCCCTGCGGCACCTGCGTAAACGAACTGATCGAGGCGGCGGGCGGTTTTGTCTGTCAGCCGGAGAAGATCGTTTCCGGCGGCCCGATGATGGGCTTTTCCCTGTTTAATACGGATACGCCCACGACAAAGACCTCCAACTGTATCCTCTGTATGCAGAAAGACAGGGTCGCGGCGGTGGAGCAGATGGCCTGCGTCAACTGCGGCCGCTGTATGAGTGTCTGTCCGGAGAAACTGATCCCGGCCCGTCTGGCCCGTTTTGCGGAGCATCATGATTCGGCGGCGTTCCAGAAATGGTATGGGATGGAGTGTGTGGAGTGCGGCTGCTGTACCTTTATCTGCCCCTCCAAACGGCCTTTGGCCCAGTCTATCAAATCTATGCGGCAGACTGTGCTGGCGGAGCGCAGAAAGCAGAATGCGAAGGGGGGAAAATAGAAAATGGCAGACTTATTACACGTATCGGCTTCTCCCCACATTCGTGCGAAGGCGGATACTCCTTATCTGATGAAAATGGTGCTGGCAGCTCTGGCTCCGGCAGCTATATTCGGCGTGGTGAATTTTGGCCCCCGGGCGCTGCTGATCCTAATCCTTACGGTGGCATCCTGTGTGGGTTTTGAGACTTTGATGAACCGGCTGATGCACAGGCCGGATACGCTGGGCGATTACAGCGCCATGGTGACGGGACTTCTTCTGGGCATGAACTTGCCTGCGTCAGCACCCTGGTGGCTTCCCATCGTGGGCGGGGCTTTTGCTATTATCATTGTGAAAATGTTGTTTGGAGGCCTGGGCGAGAATATCATGAACCCGGCTCTAGGCGCCCGCTGTTTCCTGCTGATCTCCTTTGCGGGGCTGATGTGCGATTTTTCCGTGCCATCCGGCGCGCATTTGCAGACGGCGGATACGGTATCAGGGGCGACGCCCCTGGCAGCGGTAAAGGCTGGTGAGACGGTTGACCTTCTGGCTTCCTTTATCGGCTATACGAAGGGGACTATCGGGGAGACCTCCGCCCTGTTCCTGCTCCTTGGCGGCCTGTTTTTGGCGGCGATGAAGATCATTGACTGGCGGATTCCGGTATCCTATATCGGCAGTTTTGCCGTGTTTGTGCTGTTCTTTGGCGGACACGGGTTTGACGTATATTATCTGGCCTGCCAGCTTTGCACCGGCGGTCTGATGCTGGGCGCCTGGTTTATGGCAACAGATTATGTCACCTCGCCGATTACCCCCATGGGCCGGGTTATTTTCGGTATTGCCCTGGGTGTGCTTACCGGGCTTTTCCGTCTCTTTGGCAGCAGCGCCGAGGGTGTCTCCTACGCGATCATCTTCTGCAATCTGCTGGTGCCGCTGATCGAGCGGGTGACGATCCGCAAAGCCTTTGGAAAAGGAGGGAAAGCGTGATGGGTAAAATTATAAAAGATGCCTTTGCCCTTCTGATGATTACTCTTGTGGCCGGTATTCTTCTGGGGGCCGTGCGGGATATCACGAAGGATCCCATAGCCCGGCAGGAAAAGCTGACCGAGGATAATTCCTGCAAGGAAGTGTTTGCCGACGCGGAATTTGAGGACGTGGAGGATGAGGCCATGCTGGAGGAGGCCCGGGCGGCCATGGCCCAGGAGGGTTTTGATGTTCAGACGCTGGTAAAAATAAAACGGGCGGTGGACGCGGGAGGGAATCTCCTTGGCTACGTGCTGAATATTATTGACCCCGAGGGGTACGGCGGCGATATTAGCTTTATGATGGGCGTGAAGCTGGACGGTACGTTAAACGGTATCTCCATCCTGGCTATCGGTGAGACGGCGGGGCTTGGCATGAACGCCGACACGGATGCTTTCAAGGGCCAGTTTAAGGATAAACAGGTGGAAGCCTTTACCTATACAAAGACGGGTTCTTCCGCGGACAGTGAGATTGACGCGTTAAGCGGCGCCACGATCACGACGAATGCCATGGTAAACGGCGTCAACGCCGGCCTTAGCGCATTCCGTTATCTGGTGGGACAGGAGGGTTGATGATGAGAGAGAATACACCGGCCGAACGGTTATATAACGGTATTGTAAAAGAAAATCCTACCTTTGTGATGTTGCTGGGTATGTGCCCGACGCTGGCGGTGACTACGATGGCCATAAACGGCCTGGGCATGGGACTGACCACCACGGTCATCCTCACCATGTCCAATCTGATGATCTCGCTGCTGAGGAAAGTGATCCCTGACGGCGTGCGTATGCCGGCCTACATCGTGATTGTGGCCTCCTTTGTGACGATCGTACAGTTTTTGTTACAGGGATTTATTCCCTCGCTGTATGCGTCGCTGGGCATTTTTATTCCGCTGATCGTGGTGAACTGTATCATTCTGGGCCGTGCCGAGGCTTATGCTTCCAAGCATGGCGTGATCGCTTCTATCTTTGACGGTATCGGCATGGGGCTTGGTTTCACTCTGGCCCTGACCTGTATCGGTATGGTCAGGGAGCTGATCGGGGCCGGAAAGATTTTCGGCATTCAGATCATGCCTTCTTTCTATCATCCGATCACGATCTTTATCCTGGCGCCCGGCGCGTTTTTTGTGTTGGCGTTTTTGATCGCGTTGCAGAATAAGTTCAAGATCGGCAGCGCCAGAGTGGGTGAGGATGGTCACCCGGCCTGTTCCCGGACCAGCTGTATGAACTGCGGCAACCGCATCTGCAGTGGCCGCATGGCTGCCCAGGCGGAGAATAAGGAGGGTGAAGCATGAGAGAATTACTGATTATCGCCATAGGCGCGGCATTCGTCAATAACGTGGTGCTGAGCCAGTTCATGGGTCTGTGCCCGTTTCTCGGGGTTTCCAAAAAGATTGATACGGCCGCCGGTATGGGCGGCGCCGTGATCTTCGTTATCACGATCTCCTCCTTTGTAACCAGCATCATCTACCGGGCCATTCTGGTGCCTCTGGATATGACCTATTTGCAGACGATCGTGTTTATCTTGGTGATTGCCGCCTTGGTGCAGCTGGTGGAGATGTTTTTGAAGAAATCCATCCCGTCCCTGTACCAGAGCCTGGGCGTGTACCTGCCGCTGATCACTACCAACTGCGCCGTGCTGGGCGTGGCTCTGACCAATGTGCAGAACGGCTACGGCGTGCTGGAGAGCACCGTGGCCGGTATCGCTACCGCCGTGGGCTTTACGGTATCCATTGTTATCATGGCTGGTCTGCGCGAGAAGATTGAGTATAACGATATACCGGAACCCTTCAAGGGAATGCCGGTGGTACTGCTGACGGCTGGACTGATGTCCATCGCCTTTTTCGGATTTTCCGGATTGATCTAAGGAGGGGACGCTATGAGTACAGGAGTAATACTCGCCGCTGCCCTGGTAGGGGGCACGGGTATCGTCATCGGCCTTCTGCTGGGTTTTGCGGGGAAAATATTTGCGGTGGAGGTGGATCCCAAAGAAACCGCCGTCCGCGAAGTGCTGCCGGGCAACAACTGCGGCGCCTGCGGCTATCCGGGCTGTGACGGCCTGGCGGCGGCGGTGGCCAGAGGCGAGGCCCCGGCAAACAGCTGTCCGGTGGGTGGTTCCGCCGTGGCGGCGAAAATAGGCGCGATCATGGGCCAGGAGGTAGCGGAAACCCGCCGTATAGTGGCTTTCGTACACTGCGCCGGCGATTGTGAGAAGTCCAAGATCCAGTATAATTACACCGGTATGGAGGACTGTGCTATGATGGCCTACGTACCAAACGGCGGTTCCAAGATCTGCAACAACGGCTGCCTGGGCTACGGCAACTGTGTGCGGGCCTGTCCCTTTGACGCCATCCACGTCATCAACGGCGTGGCCCGGGTGGATAAGGAGAAATGCAAGTCCTGCAAAAAGTGCGTGGCGGCCTGTCCCCAGCACCTGATCAGCTTGGTGCCCTACGACGCCAACGTCCACACAGCCTGCAGCTGTACGGACAAGGGCAAGGTGGTTATGGTGGAATGTGACGCCGGATGTATCAGCTGTAAGAAATGTGAGAAAAATTGTCCCGCCGGGGCAATTAAGCTGGAAAATAACGTGCCCAGGATCGATTACGACCTGTGTACGGACTGCGGAAAATGCCGGGACGCATGTCCGCGGAAGAGTATTGTATAAGACGAAGTAATTCATGGAGGCGGCACAGCGCCCCTGCTATACAATTTCCTGAAAAACGGAGCGACACGCTTGGACTTTATTCAGGGAATTGTAGGCGGGGCGCTGTTGTTCGTTAAAGCCTGCAAACAGGGGCAAGCGGAGAATGGCCGTTGATTTATTTGTGTGGTTTTGTGGTACCTATTGTGGGGTTATGCAGAAAACTACTTTTCCAAAATATTCTCTTGCGCTTTTTAATTCTATGGTCTATAATAGCCACTGTACTGTGCTAAAGCAATAAGGCACAAAAGAGAAAAGGAGAATATTTTATTATGAAAAGATTAGTTGCGATGGCTCTGACAGCGGCCACATGTCTGTCACTGTTTACCGGCTGCGGCGGTTCGGGGAGTTCGGCGGCGGGCAGCTCCGCCGGCGCGGGAAGCGCGGCGGATACGTCTTCCGCGGTGAGCCAGACGGCGGGTGAGGCTTCGGCGGCAGGTGGAAGTTCCTCCGCCCAGAGTGATGTGGTTTCTGGTGCGGGCGAAGCGTCTGCATCCGGCGAGGCTTCCGGTACATCGGAGTCCAGTGAGGCATCCGGCGCAGACGAAGCGGCGGCTTCCGCCACAGAGGGAGATTCCGACTGGGAGTACATATTGGGCAAAGGCAAGCTGGTGGTCGGGATGACGCTGTTTGCGCCCATGAATTATTATGATGATTCCAACACTTTCGTGGGTTTTGATACGGAGATGGCTGCGGCGGTCTGCGAAAGACTGGGGATCGAAGTGGAATTTGTGGAGATCAACTGGGATTCCAAGGAGATCGAGCTGAATTCCAAGAATATTGACTGTCTCTGGAACGGTATGTGCATCACGCCGGAGCGCAGGGAGAACATGAGCATTTCTAACCCCTACCTGAACAATACCCAGGCGATCGTGGTGAAGAAGGACCGGGAGGCGGATGTTATGGCCAGCGTGGACGGCCTGACCGTGGTGGCGGAGCAGGGTTCCACCGGTGAGGGCAAGCTGGAGGGTACAATCGAGGATGATGAGACCGTGAAAGTGTCTGCCAAGGAGTATTTTGCGAAGTCCAATTACGTTGCCTGCGATTCCATGGCGAAGGCTTTGATGGAAGTCAAGGCCGGTACGGCCGATCTGGCCCTGGTGGACAGTGTGTGCGCCCTGGCTATGGTGGGCGAGGGTACGGATTACGACGATATGGTTGTGAACCTGGATAATGATTTTGGCCTGCAAGAGTATGGTATCGCATTCCGCAAGGGCAGCGATGTTACCGAGAAGGTAAACGCGGCCATTGACGAGCTGTATGAGGATGGCGTAGTCGAGGAGATTGCCGGAAGGTATGGCCTGACGGAGATGCTGATTAAGAAATAGACTAATAAAACGGAGGATCGTGATGTCCGGACCTATACTGGCCCTGTTCGAGGGGTTTGCTGAAAATATACGTTTGTTTGCCGTGACGCTGGTGCTGGCAATTCCGCTGGGGCTGGTGATCACCTTTGGATCCATGTCGAGGTTCCGGCCGCTAAAATGGCTGACCAGAGTATTTATCTGGGTGATCCGGGGGACGCCGCTGATGCTGCAGCTGATGGTGGTGCTCTATGCGCCGGGGCTCCTTCTGGGGATTCCCATGAGCAACCGTTTCATGGCGGCCACCATCGCCTTTGTGATCAATTACGCGGCCTATTTTTCGGAGATATACCGGGGCGGCATTGAGAGCATTCCGAAGGGGCAGTATGAAGCCGGGCAGGTGCTGGGCATGACAAAGAGCCAGGTATTTTTCAGGGTGGTACTCCTGCAAGTGGTCAAACGGATCGTGCCCCCCATGGGCAACGAGCTGATCACGCTGACAAAGGACACTTCTCTGGCCCGGGTCATCGGCGTGGCGGAGATCCTGATGAGCGCCGAGCGTTTCACGAAACAGGGCCTGATCTGGCCGCTGTTTTCCACGGCGCTGTATTTCCTGGCGCTAAACGGGCTGTTGACGATTCTGCTTGGCCAGGCGGAGAAGAAACTGGATTATTTCAGGGCGTAGGAGGTGCGTGAGATGGCGATTCTGGAAGTAGAAAAGATCAGGAAGGATTTTGGCTCTCTGGAAGTCCTGAGGGACGTCAGTTTTTCCCTGGAGAAAGGGGAGACGTTGTCCATGATCGGGGCGTCGGGGAGCGGCAAGACTACGCTGCTGCGCTGCCTGAATTTTCTGGAAAGACCCACCGCGGGGGTGATCCGGGTGGGCGGCGAGGTGATCTTCAACGCGGCGGATCCGGCCACCACCAGTGAGAGCGAGATCCGCAGGCGCAGGATGCATTTTGGCATGGTCTTCCAGTCCTTCAACCTGTTTCCCCAGTACACAGCGCTGCAGAATGTGACGCTGGCCCGGGAGCTGAAGGAGAAGGAGCAGCCCGGTTACAAAGAACATAAGAAAGAGATTCTGAATCAGATCCGCGAGGAAGGGGCGGTTGTTTTGGACAGCGTGGGGCTGAAAGCGAAAATGGACTATTATCCCCATCAGCTCTCCGGCGGCCAGCAGCAGCGGGTGGCTATCGCCCGGGCGCTGATGATGAAGCCGGATATTCTGTGTTTCGACGAACCTACCTCGGCGTTGGATCCGGAGCTTACCGGGGAAGTGTTGAAGGTGATCCGCAAGCTGGCCAGCCAGCGTACCACGATGGTGATCGTGACCCATGAGATGCAGTTCGCCAGGGACGTATCGGATAAGATCTTATTCCTTGACAATGGGCTGGTGACGGAGTACGGCACACCGGAGGATGTGTTTGAACGGCCCAACCAGGAGAGGACGAAACAGTTCCTGGAGCGGTATTTTGAAGATAAGAGATGATATAAAAGGCACTGGACAGGACGGTCAGATGCGGGAGGCATCAGGGGTGTCCGTCCAGTGCTTTTTATGTTGTTACCTGTTGATTTCCGGCGGAAACGGTGTAATATATGAGATAATTCTTTGCCTGTGTAAAACGGATGCTTTATAGCGTCAAGTGAGAGATCATGAAAAAAGTTGATTTTGAGAATGGAAAAACTATACAGAATATTGCCCAGACGGCTTTTCCCATGCTGGTGGCGCAGCTTTTGAACCTGCTCTACAGTATCGTGGACCGGATCTATATAGGAAGGATTCCGGGGGAGGGGACGAATGCCCTGGGAGCGGTGGGGCTGTGCTTTCCGGTTATCGTTCTGATCATGGGTTTTGCCAATATGTACGGAATGGGCGGAGCGCCTCTGTTTTCCATGGAGATGGGCCGGGGCGGCCGGGAGAAGGCGGAGAAGCTGATGAATACGTCCTTCCGGCTGATCTGTGTCACGGCAGCGCTGATCATGGCGGTGGGAGAAGTATTTTCCGCACCGCTGCTGAGTCTGTTCGGCGCTTCGGACGCGACACTGTCCCAGGCGCTGGTCTATCTGCGGATCTACCTGCTGGGAACGCTGTTTTCCATGGTCGCCACGGGGATGAATCCGTTTCTGAACGCCCAGGGGGTTCCGGGAATCACCATGTTGTCGGTGGTCACGGGAGCGGTGGCGAACCTGATCCTGGATCCGCTGTTTATTTTCGGGCTGCATTGCGGTGTGGCTGGGGCGGCTATAGCCACGGTGATTTCTCAGGGGATGTCTGCAGCCATCGTAGCATATTTTATTTTGGGAAAAAGACTGGAGTACAGGATCCATTTCCGGAGTGAAAAAAAGTTGAGCGCATATGTCCCTTTTGCAAAGGATATCATGGCTTTGGGCCTGGCGCCTTTTATCATGCAGTGTACGAATTCTCTGGTGCAGATCGCCTGTAACAGCGTGCTGATGCGCTTTGGCGGTGAACTCTATGTTTCTATCATGACTATTGTGTCTTCAGTGCGGCAGATCCTGGATACGCCTGTGTTCGCGGTGGCGGAGGGGGCATCGCCGGTCATCAGTTACAATTATGGTGCGAAGCGGGCGGATCGCGTCCGGGAGGCCATTACCCTGATGACAGTCATAGGTATCGTTTACACCCTGATGGTCTGGCTGCTGATCCAGTGGCGGCCGGAACTGTTCATCGGAATCTTCAGCTCGGACAGGGAGCTTCTCGCAGATGCTGTCCCGGCCTTGCATCTGTATTTTGCCGCTTTTATTTTTCAGGCCCTGCAGTACAGCGGGCAGACGGTATTCAAATCATTGAATAAAAGAAACAAAGCGGTGTTTTTCAGCTTGTTTCGAAAGGTGGTCATGGTGGTTCCTCTGACATATCTGTTCCCATATCTTTTCGGATTCGGGACGGATGGTGTATTCATGGCTGAGCCGGTGTCCAATGTGGTAGGCGGGGCGGCCTGTTTTGTGACGATGCTGATGACGGTCCTGCCGGAGCTGAAACGGATGGGATAAAGCATTGGGGTGTTTTTTGCGTTTGCACACAAGCAGCAGAGATGCATGAATGTATATAGATAAGAAAAACGGACTATTGACGAAACTGTGATAAGGAGATATAGCATAGGCAGAGGGCTATTTGAAAAGATTTTATGAAGGAACGCTATTAAAAACGCCCCGGGGCCATAGCAGCCTTTGGGGTGTTCTTTTGTGTTAAGTATGTAAAAGGCGGTCAGCCGGTATTTTGAGAATCATGAAAAATTGTATAGTGCGGATCAGTGAGGTTTAAACCGAAAGGCCGAAGCCCTTTTTCGTCATGGCAGGTTGCCTCCGGATTAACGCAGGTGGGAATAGCCGGATTGTTTCAGCCGCTCGAAGGTATAACCTTCAGGATTATGTACCATTGTATGTTTTAGAAATTGCTCAAAAGTCATATACTCCGGCATCTCAAAAGACGTTTCTGCGGTCGCGTCAGGGGCGCCGTAGATTCGGGCCGCATGCATGGCGGTGAAGATACGTTCTATGGAGGTGCGGGGATTGAAACCGTTGAAGAGGAACATCATGGGCGAGGGGCCGTTTTTGCACACCAGCATAATTTCCTTTACCCGGTTGATCACATCCGGAAGGGGAGCGAATTCCAGGAATACGGCATCCATGCCGGCGAGGAGCAGAGCCTGGCGTTCCGCGGCGATCTGGCGTACCCGCTCCAGCCCCAGATCCGTCAGATCCGGATCCATGGCTTTGCCCTCGAAATTGTAGACATCCGTGTTGGCGTAGATGAGATCCGCCCCAAAATACTCCTGCACCAGCAGCGGGCGCCAGTTCGTGGTAGGCGCGGGAAAAGAGCTCGTAGCCCAGGCTCTCCTCCATGGCATGGATGGTTTTGCTGATGGTAGAGGGCGTATAGTGGTAATATTCCGCTACATAGGAATAGTTTCGGGCCTGGTAACATTTTAAAAAGATTTCCGGCTGTTGTAATGTCAGATGGAGAATGGCGCCGTAGTTCATGGGCGGTTTCCTCAATGAAAATTACCGGTTAGCGCGATACTCCTTTGCCAGCCGCTCAAATACCGGCAGCGACCGTTTCACCCGTTCGGTGGGAACGCAGTAAGCGATACGGAAATGACCGGGGCAGCCGAAATTGCTGCCGGGTACCAGCATCAGATCCAGGGCCATGGCCCGTTTGCAGAAAGCTTCGTCGTCCGGCTCTAAGGAACGGGGAAACATATAGAAGGTGCCGCCCGGCTCCACGCAGGAGTAGCCGTAGGAGAGCAGCGCCCCATAGAGGATGTTTTTGTTTTTCTCGTAAACCGTCAGATCGGCGGTGAGGCCGCAGGTGTCCCCCACCGTATGCTGCATCAGAGCGGCGGCCCCGTTGTGGCCAATAGTACGGGAGATCTGAGGGCAGATATCGATGATTGTATCCGCGTCAGAGCACTCCGGATTTACGGCCAGGTAGCCGATGCGCTCCCCGGGCAGGGAGAGGGACTTGCTGAAGGAATAGCATGTCAGGGTGTCCGGATAAAAATTGGCTACATAGGGGCTGTCCACTCCGCCAAAAAGGATATCCCGGTAAGGCTCGTCGGAGATCAGATAGATCGGATGTCCCAGAACCCGGGATCGTTCCGTAAGGATCTCTGACAAACGGCGGATAGTCTCGGTAGAATACACCACGCCGGAGGGATTGTTGGGCGTGTTGATGAGCACGGCGGCGGTGCGCTCTCCGATCTCTTTTTCCAGGAACTTTAGGGGGATCTGGAAAGTATCCGTATCGGCGGGCAGGGTTTTTAAATCCACACCGGCCCCAGCGGCGTAGGGATAGTATTCGGAGAAACAGGGGGTGAAGGTAATCACTTCATCCCCCGGATTGGTTACGGCCCGCAGCGCGTGGGCCAGGGCGCTGGCGGCCCCGGCAGTGATAAATATATGTTCGGCTGTATAATGACAGCCATATTTTTGGTTCAGATCCGCGGTCAGCTGTTCCCGGACTGCGGGGATGCCTTTGTTGGGGCTGTAGCCGTGGAGGGTCAAAGGATTCAGGGCGCCCAGCTTGCGGATCATCGTGTTGTTCACTGCCGTCGGCGCGGGCACGGAGGGGTTCCCCAGGCTGAAATTAAAAACGTTCTCCGCCCCGATTTCGGCCGCCCGGGCCGTGGAGTAGTGGAAGATCTCAAAAATAATGTCTTTCTGGCCAAGCATGGCTGTGTATTGGGTATTGATCATGGTATGGGCCTCTCTTATCGTTGGGCTGGCGGCAGGGTATCTGCCACAGACTACATGTCAACAATCATTATACGTCCGGCAGGGCGGCGGGGCAAGAAAAAACGCTGCGGATGTTTTTGGCAAAAACGTCCAGGTATTTATTTTTCCTTTTCCCAAAAGCCGGGATGACAGTACGTCGGAAGCTGTGGTATACTAGGGACATGCGCCAGAGGGCTTAGGGCGGAAGCTCCGGTATGTGTGAGTATTTGGCAGGAGGATGTTTATGAAAAGAAGAAAAGCGTGGTTTATCGTATCGGTGATTACGGCAGTATTAGTATGCGGATGCGGCGGGAGCAGCAGTACGGGAACGGCGGAGGAATCTTCCTCTTTGGAGGAGGCGGGCAGCCTGTCTTCCGAGACGGAATCCACGGCCTCCCGGATGGAATTTTCCGGCGTGGATATGGACGGAAATGAAGTATCCGAGGAAATTTTTTCAAAGTCAAAACTTACCATGGTCAATGTGTGGGCGACCTACTGTAATCCGTGCCTGAGTGAGATGCCGGGGCTCGGGGAGCTGGCGGGGGCCTACAGCCCGGAGGAGTTCCAGATCATCGGGATCATCAGCGATGTGCAGGAGGGGGCCGGGGACGGGGAGACAGAGACGGCGGCAGATCTGATCGCGCAGACCGGGGCGGATTATCCCCATCTTCTTCTGAATGAGTCCATATATAACGCGCTCCTTGCGGATGTGACGGCGGTGCCGACCACTTTCTTTGTGGATGAGGACGGAGAGATCCTGGATGTGGTGGTGGGCGCCATGGAAAAATCTGCGTGGGAGGAAATGATCCATGGGTTTCTGGAAGAATAGCCGGCAGTATCTGTGGCTGTGGGGTGTGCTGGCCGGGATCGTGTTCCTCGGCATTGGAGCCCTGCAGGGGCAGTTTGCGGTCATATGGCAGAAGGCCGTGATGATCTGCATGGAATGTATCGGGATCGGGTGAGGGAATGAAGAGAATGCGGCTGGCCGTACAGCTGCTGTTTACGGTTTTGACAAACGGCTATGCGTATGGCTTTATAAATGGGAAAATCTATCGGGGCGGCCTGAAATACGTCTGCGTGCCAGGATTGAACTGCTACTCCTGTCCCGGTGCGCTGGCGTCCTGTCCCATCGGCGCGCTCCAGGCGCTGCTGAATCAGAAGGGCTTTTCGGTTCCTTTCGGGATGATCGGGTTCTTTTTCGTGGTGGGAAGTCTTCTGGGGCGGTTTGTCTGCGGTTGGCTGTGCCCCTTCGGGCTGGTGCAGGATCTTTTGCATAAGATTCCCCTGTTAAAAAAACGAAAGCGCCTGCCGTTTCATAATATACTGAAATGTGGAAAATACCTGGTGCTGGTGTTTCTGGTGGGGGCGGGCTCCCTGCTTTTGTTTGGCGGCTACGCGAAGGTTCCGGCGTTCTGCAAATATCTGTGTCCCTCCGGCACATTGTTCGGCGCCCTCCCCCTTCTTGGCGCCAATGATTCCCTGCGGGGCCAAGCCGGCGGGCTGTTTTTCTGGAAACTGGGGATACTGCTTTTGATCGTCTTTCTTTCTGTGAAGGTCTACCGTCCTTTCTGCCAGTATTTGTGTCCGCTGGGAGCGATTTACGGATGGTTTAATCGGTTCAGCCTGGTGCAGATCCGGTGGGAGAAGGAGCGGTGTATTTCCTGCGGCGGCTGTGAGAAGGCGTGCCCGGTGTCTCTCTCCGTCAGTGAGATTTCCCGCTCGCCCGAGTGTATACGCTGTGGCAAATGTATAGAGGCCTGTCCTGAGAAGTGTCTGCGCTTTTCGGGGATGGGCGGCGGGTATAAAACGGGAGGCGTGAATGAAAGCCGGGGCCGTCGGAATGAACCACCCATGCGGGCAAGCAGATAAAATCTTGTTTTTCCACGCAGAGGCGCCGGCCGGGTGTCTTACAGAATGCCATGTGCAATTTTTCAATATGCCGTAAATACAGGCGAAATGCCTGGCTGTATGAGGAGGTCAGTCAAATGGAAAACTATTCAATCATCATCCCGTCCTATACGGTGGGGCCGGAGGCCTATAAAGAGATTCCGAAATACTGTAAACAGTGGGGGCGCAGGGCCGTGGCCATCGGCGGGCATAAAGCCATGGCGGCGGCCCGGGAGAAGCTGCTGGCCGCCGTGGAGGGAAGCGGGCTGGAGATCACGGACTTTCTCTGGTACGGCAGGGACTGTACCTTTGAGGCGGCAAAGGCTCTGGAGGAGCAGGAGAGCGTGCGTACCGCCGACATGATTTTCGCTGTGGGCGGCGGAAAGGCTGTAGACACGGCAAAACTGGTGGCTTTGCATCTTAAGAAACCATATTTTTCTTTCCCCACGATTGCCTCAAACTGCGCGGCTTCCTCATCCCTGTCCATTGTCTATAAAGAGGACGGCAGTTTCAGTGATTTTGTCCATTTCCTGGAGGGCGCGCGCCATATTTTCATAGATACGGAGATTATTGCGAAGGCCCCGGATCAGTATCTGTGGGCGGGCATCGGTGATACTTATGCGAAATATTATGAGGTCAGCCTGTCCGCCCGGGGCGAGCGTCTGGAGCATTTTAAGGCGGTGGGGGTAAATCTGTCCCGGATGTGCCTCGATACCATGCTGGAGCACGGCGAACAGGCCCTTAAGGATAACAGGGCAGGGCTATCCTCCTGGGATCTGGAACAGGCGGCTCTGACTATCATCGTGACCACCGGGTGGGTATCCATGCTGGTGGCCCGGGATCACACCATGGATTACAATGGCGGCGTGGCCCATGCGTTTTTCTATGCCCTGTGCGGCCTGCCGGGATTCGAGGAGACTCATCTTCACGGCGTGGTGGTCGGTTTCGGCGTGCTGATGCTGCTCATGATCGACGGTCAGGAGAAAGAGTGCGAAATGCTGCGGGATTTTAATAAGAAGGTAAACCTGCCCGTCAGTCTGGGTGAGATCGGCGTGACGGTGGAAGACGTGGCGAAGGTAGCCGACCGGATCATCGCGGATGAGGATGTGGAACACTATCCATACAAGCTGACCAGGGAAATGATCCTGGACGCGGCGAGGCGGCTGGAAAATTAGTGCCTTGTAAACAGCCGCTGTATCTTAGCGTAATCTCTTTTTGTGGGATCAGCAATAAGACACCGCGGCGTTTGTGCATTTGTCCGGTATGCCGGCGGCCATAGATCAGCCGGCAGGTCAGGCGTTGGCTTCGGCCACCATCTGCTTTTTGGCCACATAGTCGTTAACTGTAGCTACGAATTCGTCCGGATCAAAGCCGTGCACGATGGCGGCTTCCTCGATGGACTCCATCTGGGAAGCGGGGCAGCCGATACAGTGCATCCCCATACCCATCAGTACGCCGGCCATTTCCTGGTCTTCTCTCAGCAGATCGCCGATGATAATATCCTTGGTGATTGTTGTCATGGTAGATTTGCTCCTTTACATAAAATGTAGTCTGTGCGCAGCGTTCCCGTATGCAGGCGCTGTTTGCTCTGAAATGGAAAACCATCCATACTCCATTATCAGATATATTTTATTTTAACCCGTTTTACGGAAAAAAGATAGGTGCAAATCCACGGATTCTGTTGACAGTTTCAAAAAAAAACGGTATATTTACGACAATGAGCATCGGAAAACAATTAATGGAAGGGAGAATTTTCCTATGGATAATAAAGCAATGTACAAGTTGAGCTACGGCCTGTTCGTTCTTTTTGCCCGGGAGGGGGAGAAGGATAACGGCTGCATCATCAACACGGCCACCCAGGTGACGGATTCGCCCCTGCGGATCGCCGTGACCGTGATCAAGAATAACCTGACCCATGACATGATCCACAATACGGGTGTCTTTAATGTGTCGATCCTCACGGAGAAGACGCCTTTTTCCCTGTTCCAGAAGTTTGGTTTCCAGAGCGGCCGCGATGCCGATAAGATGGAAGGAACGGCTTTTGAACGGGCAGAGAACGGTGTGCCCTATCTGACGAAGGACTCCAATGCGTGTATCTCCGGGAAGGTGATCTCCGAAACGGATCTGGGTACGCATACGATGTTTCTGGCGGATGTGACCGATGCCGTGACGCTGTCGGAAGAGCCCTCCACTACTTACGCCTACTATCAGTCTCACATCAAGCCGGCGCCGAAGGCACCGGCGGCCGGTAAAGTTTCCTGGGTATGTAATGTGTGCGGCTATGTTTATGAAGGGGAGGCGCTGCCCGAGGATTACATCTGTCCGCTGTGCGACCATGGCGCGGCATTTTTTGACAAGGTTGTAGAGATGCCCAAAGAAAAGAAAACATCCTGGGTGTGTACAGTGTGCGGCTACGTTTACGAGGGAGAGGAACTGCCTGAGGACTATATCTGTCCGCTGTGCGATCATGGGGCGTCCTATTTTGAAAAGATCGAGCAGACGGTGACGGAACCCGAGGTAACGGAATGGGTGTGTACAGTATGCGGTTACGTGTATGAAGGGGATGAACTGCCAGAAGATTATATCTGCCCGCTGTGTGACCATGGAGTGGCGTATTTTCAGAAACTGGAGATGGATTGACAGGCAGGATTTTGAAATGTGCGGAAATTGCGGTACGGCATTTGAAAAGCCGTACCGCAATTTTTGCGAAGGGGGAATCGATATGAGAGAATATCAAAGCCACATCATGGAGCACATATTAAAATTCCTGCACTGGCTGGAGGAAGAGGGAGTGGCGCTTGACCAGGTATATGCGGAGGGCAGCCTGGCATCGCCGTTTCCCCCGGAAGACGAGAAAGATTTTCAGAAAGCCCGCGATATTGTTAAATTTA
Organism: uncultured Lachnospiraceae bacterium; assembly: GCA_910588295.1. GTDB lineage: Bacteria > Bacillota > Clostridia > Lachnospirales > Lachnospiraceae > UBA11957. The sequence continues at coordinate 17,316 of CAJUQO010000058.1, forward strand.
TAGATGAGATCCCCGGAGGTTTTTTTATTTACCGTGCCGGAGGAGATGAGCAGATACTCTACGCAAACCGGGGCCTGCTCCGTATGCTCCAGTGCGATACCATGGAGGAATTCAGGGAATTTACCGGAAATTCCTTTCGGGGTATCGTCCATCCGGATGAGCTGGACGATGTGGAGCGCAGTATCGAAAGGCAGATTTTTGAGAACCGGCAGGAATTGGATTATGTGGAGTACCGCATCCGCTGTAAGGACGGCAGTGAGCGCTGGGTGGAGGATTACGGCCACTTTGTCCGTGAAAAGACAGTCGGTGATGTTTTTTATGTGTTTTTGGGGGATTCCTCGGAAGAGAGAACCCGACAGCAGACGGAGCAGAGGCGGGTGTTGGCGGAGGCCCTGGAGAAAGCCAATATGGCTGTCAAGGCTAAAAATACATTTTTGTCCAATATTTCCCATGATATGCGGACGCCCCTGAATGCGATTTTCGGTTTTACATCTCTGGCAAGGAGTAATATCCGGGAGACGGAAACGGCCCTGGATAATTTGCAGCAGATCGAGAAGGCCAGCCGCCAGCTTTTGGATATGATCACAAAGGTGCTGGATGTCTCCGCCCTGGGCAGCGCAGGCGGCCCCACGGAGGTGGAATGCGATTTGTGCCATGTGGTGCGGGAGGCATATGATTTCCTGCGGCCCCAGGCCAGGGAGAAATCGATCTCTTTTACACTGGACTGCAGCGGTGTCGTGCACAGCGGTATTTACGCGGATCAGGAAAAATTGAAGCAGCTGGTACTGAGCCTGGCCAACAATGCCGTAACCTATACAAAGCCCGGCGGCCGTGTATCCATCACCCTCACCGAGGAGGAGGCGCTGCCTGACAACTATATGGTTTATCATCTGAAAGTGTCGGACAATGGGATCGGCATTGGGAAGGAATATCTGGAGAGCGTGTTTGAGCCCTTTGGCCGGGAGAAAAATTCCACTCTCAGCGGCGTACATGGCATTGGCCTGGGATTGACTATTGCCAAAAGTATTGTAGATATGATGCATGGCAAGATTGACGTGAAGAGTAAGGTGAATGAGGGCAGTATCTTTACCGTCAGCCTGGCTTTTCATGTACAGCCTATGGCAGATGCTTCCGCCGGGGAAGAGGCGGGCGCGCTCCAGGCGGGGCTCAGGATCCTGCTGGTGGAGGATAATGATATCAACCGGGAGATTGAGACGGAGCTTCTCGAAAGAATCGGCTTTATCATTGATCCGGTGGAAAACGGCAGAGTCGCCCTGGAGAGGATGGAGCAGGCGGCTCCCGGCGATTATGACCTGATTATCATGGATCTGCAGATGCCGGTGATGGATGGATGGGAAGCGTCCGCGGCGATCCGGAAGCTGCCGGATCCGACGCTGGCGCATATTCCCATCATATCTCTGTCTGCCAATATTCTGATCAGTGATCAGCGCAAGGCGGTGGAGAGCGGTATCAACCTTTGTCTCACCAAGCCCATGGAGTACGACGCGCTTCTGGAGGGCATCGAAAAGCTCATGGGCCGGCGGAATATATGAGGATTGCTATGGATATTTTATTTCTTCTGGCAGATAATCATTTGCTGTTGCGTGAATGAGGGCAGCTCTATTTCCCAGAGCCCCTCTTTTTCGGTTACAGTAAGTGTCCGGTGTTCTGGATATACGGTACAGGTTTTACCTACAGGCACAGTAAAAACCAGCTTTCCGCCGCTTATGGGAACAGTTTCCCCCTGATAGCGGTTCGGCAGGGTGGAGAGCTGGTGGATCTGATAGCAGTCCTCCTCCTCGAAAAAGGCCGTTCGCAGAATATTCGGGGTATCGGTCCGGTTGCATACGCGAGGACGAATATCCAGATGACGCAGCAGATCCCGGAAAAAGTCGCCGCTGTCCCGGTAGGTTTCCCTGGCTGACATGGTGAAGTAGTCGAAAGCCAGATAGATGACGGTACCGTCTCCCATGCGGTTTTCTGTCACGGCGGGGATGGAGGTCGTTGCTCCCGGCGGCGGGCTCCACCAGTTGATCCATTCGGTGGGTGAACAGGCCACACAGGGAAGGACGAAGTCTGCCAGCGTCCCGGCCGTCGTCGGTTCTGCTTCGATGAAGAACTCGCTGACCGGAGGGGTGGTCACGGAAAGCAGCCCCCGGAAATTCCCGGGATCGCGGGCTTTTATGTATGCGCTCCAGTCATTCTGACAGTATTCTTCATGTTCGGCTATGTAACGGCAGCCGGTGAGCCGCTCCACGGCACAGGGGGAGAGAGGCGCCAGGGTTTCGTCCCGGGTGCCGGTGCGTCCGCTGATGATCAGTTTTCCGCCGGAACGGACATAAGATTCCAGTGCGTCGGCCAGAGCCGGCCTCACCACATAGACTTCGGGCATCAGGATCAGATCGTAATCGGCCAGGGAGCCTTCCGCCGCTTGGTTTTCCGGAAGGACGGTGTAGGGAATCTTGGCCTGTTCACAGGCGATCATGGCGCCGAGAACGGCATCCGTGTGGGGACTGTGGCGTTTCATGCGCTGAATGGCATCGGCCACGAAAGCATCCGGGCCGGCGGATTTAGAAACGTCGCTCTGGATGATGCCCGCGCAGCGGACGGGCCGGCGTGTTTCAGTGAACCAGGGCTCCATTTTGGCCAGCTCGGCGTAGGCGCTGCCCAGCCTCCGGGCTTCCTCATGCTCCAGTGTGCCGTCGATGTGCTGGGAGCCGGAGTACATGCCCACCCGGCAGCCCTGGGCCGCGATGGCAGACAGGTCGCAGATATAGCGGGCCGGTTTATCATAGTTGTACACGGCGCTGGCTTCTCCCGGCGCCAGCATCGGATACTGGCCCTCAGCCGTATCCCTGGCGTAGGCGGAGGAGAACCAGTTGTCTTTCAGAAGGGGTTCGCTGTACTGGTAATCCAGCATACGGCGGATGTGATCCGGATAATGGCAGGCGAAATTGATGGTGATAGCCAGTTTTGGGTCTATGGCTTTCAGGCCGGTTCGGATCTCTTCCAGAAATTCTTCCGCGTTGCGGTCGAGAAAAGCGGTCACATCCCCCCTGCGGGCCTGCAGGCTCTCCTGGGTCTTAGGCAGATCATAACCGAACCGGGAGCGGAATTTGGCCCTGCAGTGTTCGCAATAACACAGGGAAGCGCCGAAGATGTCCAGAAACAGGGCATCGGGCCGGTAATTTTCCACGATCTCTTTAAGCTGGGCCAGGGCGTAGGCCCGGTATCCGGTCTGGTAGCAGACCAGACTCCATTTGGCATAGAGATCGTCGCGGATGAGCGGAGTGCCGTCGGCTTTTCGTACCCGCCATTCGGGAAAACGGCGCGCAGCTCCCTCGTCATATTCGATGCAATAATACGCGACAAATTCAATGCCCTTTTTGGCTGCGCACTGTCGGGCAGCACCCAGCCAGTCTCCCTGCACGCCCGCGTGTTTGCACGCGCCGGGAACCCGGGAGTCGTAATAGGTCACTCCCCAGTGATCCTTGCAGTAGTACATAAGCGAATCGATATCCGCAGTCTCAAAGAAACGGTCATATTCCGCAATATCCAGACGGTTCAGGGGAACGGTGGGGGGCTGCGGGGAATGATGGTCAATCAGATAGCAGCGTTTTGTGGATTTAAATTTGTCGCTCATCATTTGTTCCTTTCTTTTGGATTCCCGTAGTAATATAATTGTTCTGCAATGGTTCCAGCGGACTGAACTGCCGGAACTGTTACGATATTATAGCATTGATATTGGTAATATTCAACAATAGATTGCACGGATTTCTTGGGAAAATCCACAGAGAATTAAGAAAAATTTAATGAATATAAACGAAAAATATCTTAAGGGGTTGACAAGATATAGGAAGTTGCGTTATCTTAAATGTATAATTAGAAGCCTGAAAAATAGAAGAAAAATAAGCGAATTGCATAAAGGGAATTCGCAGAAACACGTAGACCCACATAGGAGTGTAAAAAACCAATATATGGTGTTTACGTTTTTTTATAAGCTCAGTGGTCAGACCACTGGAAGATTTCCGGCCGCAAGGCCGCCTGGTGGCTGGCTGTTCAGGCCGAATTTTGGGAGGTGGATATATGGGTATCGGGAAGGACGGGGAAGAAGATCTCCTGGCGCTGACCCATGTGGGGGATGAGTATGATAAATATCTTCATGCAGTGGTTCCCCCGGTGTTTTTAAATTCTCTCCATGTGTATGACAGCGTGGAGGATTACAACAGCGTAGATATTTTCTCAGATGACAGCTTTATTTACGCCCGCGACGGTAATCCCACGGTGCGGATTCTGGAACGGAAGATCGCCGCGCTGGAGCGCGGTACCCGGGCTGTAGTCTTTGCCTCAGGCATGGCGGCCTTTACGGCGGCGGTGTTCGCGACCTGCAAGGCGGGCAGCCATATTCTCTGTATGCGGGATGTGTACATGCCGGTGAAACGCATGATTGATACGGTGTTCGGCCCCCGGTTCGGGATGACGGTTACCTTTGTTTCCGGTAATGACCTGCAGGAGATTGAGGATGCGGTGCGGGAGAACACGGATCTGATGATCCTGGAGAGTCCGGCTACTTTTGTGTTCCGGGTGGTGGATCTTAAGGCCATCGCGGAAATCGCGGAACGGAGAGGATTTAAGACTTACATAGATAATTCCTGTCTGACGCCGATTTTCCAGAAGCCTCTGGAGATGGGGATCGACCTGGTGAT
>CAJUQO010000059.1 GCA_910588295.1 uncultured Lachnospiraceae bacterium
CTCGTATTAACCATGGCACTGGCTCTTACGCTGTCTCTCGCTGCCTGCGGTAAGGGCGGAAACGCCGGCGCTGATGAGAAGTCAGAGGGCGTTATGACCTACGCAGAGTACATGGATGCCGCTCTTGACAGCGAAGTTGTGATCGAGACCTATGTACAGGCAAAGCAGTCCTGGTGGGAGGACAAAGCGACTCTCTACACCCAGGATCAGGACGGCGCGTACTTTATTTACAACGCAGTCTGCTCTGAGACCGACTATGCGAAACTGACTCCCGGCACCAAGATCAAAGTAACCGGCTACAAGACCGAGTGGGCCGGTGAGGTGGAAGTTGCGGAGGGCGCAACCATCGAGATTGAAGACGGCAGCTTTACTGCCTCCGCCACGGATGTAACCGATCTGCTTGGCAAGGAAGAAGAACTGATCAAGCATCAGAACCAGTTTGTGTCCTTCAAAGGCATGACCGTAGAGACCTATGAAAAGGACGGCCAGTCCTACGACTGTGCTTTTGTTTACAATGACGACAACTCCGGTTCCGCTGACTCCAACAGTGATTTGTACTTCAACGTATCCAAGGACGGACAGACCTATACCTTCTGCGTGGAGTCCTATCTGTGTGACAGCAGTACCGACGTTTACAAGGCTGTAGAGAACCTGAAAGTGGGCGATACGGTTGATATGGAAGGATACCTGTACTGGTACGAAGGGGTAAATCCGCATATTACCTCCGTGACTGTGAAATAAAGTTGATTTCTTCGAAATCAGCCTGACGAATATCGCTTCGCGGCTATAAATATAACACAAACATACGAAAGACAGTGAGACGTGCATAACCGCTTTCCCACTGTCTTTTTCAGTGTCCTTTTCATTATGATCTCAGGGCTATTTTCATTACCGCTTTCACATTCCAATCACCTGGTACAGTCTTTCAAGCTGTTCTCTAGTAAGCTCTCTTGGCCCGCCAAGCTGCGTCGTTCGGTACAGAAGCTCCGCATAGAACTCTACAGATTCCATTTTCATATAAGCCGAAAGCAAATCCCCCGCCCAGGTGAGGGCGCCGTGGTGTTCCAGAAGAATCGCCTGATAGTCTTTTAAGAACGGTTCGACAGCGTCCGGAATCTCCGCCGTGGAAGGCGTGCCGTAGGCCGCCAGCGGCACTTTCCCAAAATTCACGATCACCTCCGGCATAATGGGTATTTCCAATGCCCTGCCCATCACCGCAAAGCTGGTGGCAAAAATCGGATGGGCATGCACCACCGCAAAGATATCGGGGCGTTTCTGATATACCCGAAGGTGCATCTTCACTTCGGAAGACGGCCCAAAGCCGGCTGCCGCCTCCAGCACGTTGCCTGAAATATCGGTTTTGCAAAGCTGCTCCGGCTTCATAAAGCCTTTGGAAACCCCTGTTGGCGTACATACAATCGTACCGTCCGAAAGTCTCACGGAAATATTTCCGTCGTTGGCCGCCACCATGCGCCGCCCGTACATCCGTCTGCCGATCTCGCAGATTTCTTCCCGAATCGCCTGTTCCTCCTGCATATGTTCCTCCCTCATATCATACTTTTTCCGCCGCCGTGGCTTCCCGCAGCCAGTTTTGCTCTTCCTGCGCCAAATGAGGAGCCAGCGTCCGATAAACTTCCCGGTGATAATCGTTCAGCCATTTCCGCTCCTCCTCCGTAAGCAGGGCAGTTTCGATGGCATCCCGGTCAAAGGGCGCCATGGTAAGCGGTTCCAGATACAGAAACTGACCCCACGCCGTCTGTTCTCCCTTTCTGACAAGCTCCAGATTTTCATGCCGGACGCCGAACTGCCCGTCCAGATAGAATCCCGGTTCATTGGAAAGAATCATTCCCTCCTCCAGAGGCACGCAGGAAGCGTCCTTTGTAATCCGCCAGCGGAAGCTCTGGGGTCCCTCATGAACGCTTAACAGACAGCCAACGCCATGACCCGTACCGTGGTTGTAATCCAATCCCTCCTGCCAAAGGGGCTCTCTGGCCAGCACATCCAGATTCTGTCCGCAGACGCCTTCCGGGAATCTCGCGGCTCCCAGCCGCAGATGCCCTTTTAACACCAGTGTATAAGCCCTTTTCTCCTCCTCCGTGACCCTGCCAAGGGCAATGGTTCTGGTAACGTCCGTGGTGCCTTCTTTGTAATGGCCGCCCGTGTCCGCCAGACAAAGCCCCTCGGCTCGCATAACCGCATCCGTCTCCGGCGTGGCCTCATAGTGCACAACAGCCCCGTGGGGGCCATACGCCACAATCGGATCAAAGCTTGGCCCCAGATATCCTTCCATTTCCGCCCGAAACTCCTCCAACTTTTGGGCCGCGCTCATTTCCGTAATCGTTTCTTTTCCCACATGGGTTTTCAGCCAGTGCATAAACCTTGTTACCGCCACTCCGTCCTTCACATGAGCCGACTGGATTCCCGCCCTCTCCTGCGGCGTTTTAACCGCCTTTAATCTTTCAATCGGACTTTCTTCGCTTAAACGCTCCACGCCCTCGGGAATAGCCTGTAACAGCCTGTAACTGACTCTCCTGTGGTCCGCAAGTAGTCTGGTTTTCGCAGGCAGTAAGGCAAGCCGCTCCTCTATATCCTCATAGGGATACAGGATTACTCCGGCCTGTTCCAGCTTTAACCGAATGTCCTCTGAAACAGCGCTTCCCTGCGCGCACAGCGCCGCGCTGTTTTGGGAGAGCAGCAAATAGGAAAGAAAAACCGGGGTATTCTTCACGTCGTCTCCCCGCAGATTGAGAAGCCATGCAATTTCGTCAAGAGCCGTCGTCAAAAAGGCGTCCGCCCCCTTTTTCTCCAGTTGTTCCCTCACTTTCGCAAGCTTTTCCTCTCTGGTAAGTCCTGCGTATTCGACGGAAAGCTCCCAAACCGGCCGTGCCGGAAGGGACGGCCTTTCCGGCCACACCAGCCCCGCCAGATCTTCCCCACCGTAAAAGGTAATCTGCTTGTGCCTCGTTTTTTCCTGTAACCGTTTCACAAAGGCGCCTGTCACGCAGCGTCCGTCGAAACCGATCACATCTCCCTCGCCAAGCTTTTCTGCCAGATAATCCGGCAATGTCGGCACATCCGGCTGCCCGCTTTTCATCAGGGTAATGCCGCTGCCCTTAAGCTGCTCCCTGGCCTGTAGAAAATATCGGCCGTCCGTCCACAGGGCCGCCCCGTCCCCTTCCACCAGAAGCGTGCCCGCAGATCCCGTAAAGCCAGAAAGATATTCCCTTGCCTTGAAATACTCTCCCACATACTCGGAGCTGTGAAAGTCCTCCGTAGGAACGATATAAGCCGCAATATTACGGCGGCGCAGCTCTCCCCTAAGCGCCTCCAGTCTCTGTGTAACAGTTTTCTCTTTCTCCATATCACTCTTCACTCTTTCCCGCACACACCTTCGGATTTGCCCAAAACGCCCACAAAAGTTCCAGATCCATAAAAGCCCAGATCACCGGCTCGCAGAAGATTACCGCCATATATTGAAAATTCGGTATCAGAAAAGCCACAAACAGATATTTCCCGATCAGTTCTATTACGCTGGAAATAACGGGCAGGATCTTGTTGCCGATGCTCTGCAGGGCAAACCGGGTGGGATTTAGCAGCGCCAGAATCATCAGACATGGCGCAACCACCTGCAAATACAGCGCGCCGTTTTCTATCACCACAGCCTCCGAAGACCCGGACAGCAGCCGCACCATCACCGGCGCAAGGGGAATCGTAACAAGCGAGATCAGCGCCGTCAGTACGGCCCCGCACAGATAGGAATACCTGACCGCCCTGCGGATACGCCCCATCTGCCCCGCGCCGTAGTTTTGCGCCACAAAGGTACTGACAGTCTGGCTGACCGCCATATAAGGCATCATCAAAAACATAAAGAGCTTTCTGGCCGCCACATGCCCGGCAATCACCAGATAGCCCAGACTGTTAATGCCAGACTGTAAAACCGCCGATCCGGCATGGACAATACTGCTCATAACCGCCATGGAAAAGCCCTGTGCCAGCATCTCCTGATACAGCTCCCTGTCCCATATAAAATGCGTCCTTTTGGGAATCAGTATGTCCGCCTTTTTTCCAATATAAACCAGACAGGCAAGCACAGATACACCCTGAGCAATCACCGTGGCCACCGCCGCGCCCTGCACGCCCATGGAAAGCTTCGTGATAAAGAAAAAATCCAGCACGATATTTAGCAGGGAAGATAGTATCAAAAAAACAAGCGGCATCACGCTGTTTCCGATAGCGCGCAAAAGGCCTGCGCACAGATTATAGGCAAACATGACGCCAATAAACACGGTAATGGTGGAAATGTAGGCATAAGCCTGTTCCATAATTTGTACAGGCGTATGTAACAGCTCCAGAAAAGGACGAAGGATAAGGGCGCCTCCCAGCGTATGGCCGATAATCACGGTATCCATGGTATTATAAAGCTGCTGAAACACCCCGGAAAAGAAAAGCGGAACCGCAAAGACAAGCATAGCCTTTAAAATCGGCCCGCGAAGCAGATCCACCTCAAATTTTTTCTCTGTCATGGTTTTCATCCGCCGTATTTCCTTCTATTTCTATTGTTCCGGCACGACCGCATAAAAAGTAATTGTCTCATCGCTCTCGTTGCGCAGGCTGTGGCTGTGGCCCTTCGGGCAGTAATGACAGCTTCCCGCAGGCAGCGCTTCCATGCCGTCGTCATAAAGCACCATGCCCGTCCCCTTTACCATAAAAATAATCTCGCTGTTCGTTTCATGCGTATGTACGCCGATGGCTGCCCCCGGCTCCAGCGATCCCCGCATGATTTTACAGGACGCATCCGTATACATACGGGTCCGAAACTGCTTCTCTCCGCCTTTAAAGTTGGGAATTACCTGTTCCTCGATCTCATTAAAATTCAAAATCATACCGTCTCTCCTCACGCATTTTCGCATCTTCTAATTACTATATACTATACTATTCCCTGGTTTGAAACGCAAGCCCGTCCTGCAACAAAAAACGATTCTTCCGCCTTCCCATTCCTGATGCCGGTAATCGTAAAGAGCAGGACAAAGCTTCATTTCCGATCCCCCCTGTCTGGAACTTTGGGCTTAATAGAAAAGACAAATCAATCAAAATCAAACGACTGCCAATTTAGCGTTTGACAAAAAAAGCGGTCAGTGCTAAAATAATGCTATCTTGCAAAGAGAGGTGAAAAGATGAAGAGATAATCTGCTTTTGATTGCATGAAGGTTTTCAGCGTATGGAAAATGATTTCCATACTGTTTTCATGTCGCCAAAAGTGGATTATGTTCTCATAACCTCTCTTTTTGTGTGCAAAATTCTGCCGTCCCGTATCTGCGGCGATACCGCCCCTTTGAGGTTAGAGCATGTAACGGAGCTGTTTGGCGAACCACAGAAGGGAGGCATGTATATGTCACGCATAAATGTAACCGATCTGACCTTCTCCTACGATGGTAGCTTTGACGCCGTCTTTGAGAACGTGTCTTTTTCCATTGATACCGACTGGAAACTTGGATTCATCGGGCGAAACGGCAAAGGGAAAACCACTTTCCTGAATCTGCTGCTGGGAAAATATTCCTATCAGGGCTCTATTGCCGCCGACACCGCCTTTGACTATTTTCCCTATTCTGTCACGGAAACGCAAAAGCAGCTCCCTGCCGCCGCCTTTATCGGCGAACTGAAGGGAAACTGCGAGGAATGGCGGGTAATCTGCGAGCTTTCCCAGCTGGGCGAAAGCGCCGAACTGCTTTACCGCCCTTTTGAAACCCTAAGCTTCGGAGAACAGACCAGACTTTTACTGGCTCTTCTGTTTTCCGGAGAGAATGATTTTCTGCTTGTTGACGAACCCACAAACCATCTGGACTTTGAGGCCAGAGAAACCGTTAAATCCTATCTTTCTACCAAAAAGGGATTTATTCTGGTTTCTCACGACAGAGATCTGTTAGACGCCTGCGTCAATCATGTGCTGGTGCTGAACAGGCAGACCATCGAAGTGCAAAGCGGCAATTTTTCAAGCTGGTGGGAAAATAAACGAAAAAAAGATCAGTTTGATCTGGCAGAGAACGAAAAACATCTGAAAGAAATACAGAGGCTGAAAAAGGCGGCAAAACGCACCGCTGACTGGGCCGACAAAAATGAAAGCACAAAAATTGGCTTTAACCCCGTAAAAGAGCATGACCGCAGTATTGCCACAAGAGCCTACATCGGCGCAAAGACTAAAAAAATGCAAAGCCGCGTCACGCAGATGGCAAAGAGAATCGACCGGGAAATCGCAGAGAAGGAAGGCCTTTTGCAGGATCTGGAAAAACCCGCAGACCTAAAGCTTACACCCCTCTCCCACCACAGGGATATCCTTGTCACGATCAGGGATTATACCGTCCAGTATACAGGCTCGGCCCATCCTGTGTTTACCGGCTTGACATGCAGCGTTCATCGAGGAGACCGAATTGCCCTGCACGGAAAAAACGGATGCGGGAAATCCACATTGATTAAAGCGATACTCCAAAAAGCAGGCGCCTGCAAAGATACGCTTCTCCTTCTGGAAACCGGCGTCTGCCAGACCGCTTCCGGGTTGATCGTTTCCTGTATCAGTCAGGATACCTCCTGGTTAAAAGGCTCCCTTTCCGCCTTCTGTACCGAACGAAATCTGGATTACACGCTGCTTTGCTCCATTCTAAGACAATTGGATTTCGAACGGGCACAGTTTTGCAAAAACATGGAAGATTATTCGGAGGGCCAGAAGAAAAAAACGCTGATTGCGGCAAGTCTGCTCACGCCCGCCCATCTCTATATCTGGGATGAACCGCTCAACTATATCGACGTATTTTCCCGGATGCAGATTGAAAAGCTGATTATGGAATACCGTCCCACGCTTCTCTTTGTAGAGCATGACGTACGGTTTCGGGAGAAGATCGCTACGGCGGTTGTGAACCTGTAGTGCGCAATCTACAATCTTATATCGAAGGGTATATATCCCTCGGGAAACTCCTCAGCGGCCGTTGCTTCCTTCCCTGCGGCTTCTGCCGCTGCAGCCGCCTTTGCGGCCTCATCCACAGACAAATCCGCATTCCCTGACAGCTCTGCATCCTCAGGCAGCGCCTCTTCCAGTTTCTCGACAGTCTCCTCCGTCAGTTCCTCTACAACTTCCTCGAGCTCTTCCATAGCCTCCTCGAGTTCGCCGCCGTCCTCGACGCCCAGCGCTTCCTCGGCCATCTCTTCCAGTCTCTCCTCCGGGGTCTTGGGCTCCATCTTTTCGACCGCTTCCGCAATCTTCTCTCCCCGTTCCGTGGATTCGTCCAGAATATGGAACATCTGCTCCTGATTATAGGCGGCCTTCACCGTCGCAATCTGATCCTCATAAGAATGAAAAGATTTCAGCTTTTCGGCAATCTCCTCTACGCTTCCACAGGCAACGTTTTTCAGATTTTCCTTCTGCTTTTCAAAAAATTCCACCTGCCGCTGTGTCTCTTCCTGCCTCTCCAGTCTGTCCTGCGTGCTCTTTAACATTCCGCCCGAATTCATTCTTCGTAAAATGCTGCTGGTCTGATCCCATGATATATTCATAAATGATAACCGCCTTTCCGTCTGTGAAATCTGTTCTCTCTGTCCCGGATTATCCTGTTTTGTGTTATTATTTATTTCGGTAGGCAGCTGTTTTTTCTAAAGCTTTTTTGTCACCAACAGCCTCTTTTATGTCATGAATGGAAATTGACACCGTCCGGAGTAAAGCGCGTCTTCTCCGTGGGAGCGGCAATGGCCGTGATATCCGTTCTCTTTTTGTGGATTATCGCCGTCATATGCAAACGCGGACAGCAAAACCTCTTTTGACCTATGGAATCCGCTTACCGTTTTTATTCTGTTAATACTGGCGGCCGCCTCCTTTATCTGTTATTATTTTAAGAAAAGGGATCGTTAAAAGGAGGTAGATATGATGATATACAAATGCAGTGTCTGCGGATATGAGTATGACGAGGAAAAAGAGGGGAAGCCCTTTCTGGAGCTGACAGAATGTCCCGTCTGCAAACAGCCGCCGGGAAAATTCAAACCGTTGGAAACCGAAAAGGCCACCGCCTGCGCCATGCAGGAAGGTTCTTGCTCTTCTGAGAGCACCGGCGGATCAGATTTGAACTATCCGAAAGAAACCCGAAAGACGGACAGCGATTACCGCTATATGAATGAAATTCATGAAATGGCTGTCTCCGGCAAATCAGCCATCGCCGCAATGGGAACCCGGATGTCCATGCCGAACTGGGACGATGTGCTCATTCTGGGCGCCCAGTTAAATCCCATGCCTCTGGACGAGCACGCCGACGTATCCTTAAAGACCGTAATCGGCAGGCACGCCAAAAAGCCCATGACGCTTTCCATGCCGGTATATATTTCCCATATGTCCTTCGGCGCGCTTTCCAAAGAAACGAAAATCGCCATGGCCAAAGGCAGCGCCGCCGTGGGAACGGCCATGTGCAGCGGGGAAGGCGGCGTTCTTCCGGAGGAAAAAGCTGCCGCCTGTAAGTATATATTTGAGTATGTACCCAATCTGTACAGCGTTACGGAAGAAAATCTGAAAACCTCCGACGCCATTGAGATTAAAATCGGGCAGGGAACGAAGCCCGGCATGGGCGGCCATCTGCCGGGCAGTAAGGTTACGCCTGAAATAGCCAGAATCCGCAACAAACCGCTTGGCGAGGATGTGATCAGCCCATCAAAATTTCCCCTGATCAACAGTGCAGAGGATTTAAAAGGCGTGGTAGCCGATCTGCGTATGTTAAGCGACGGCAGGCCCATCGGCATTAAAATCGCCGCAGGACGTATTGAAAAAGATCTGGAATTTTGCGTCCATGCAGAACCTGATTTTATTACCATAGACGGCCGGGGCGGCGCAACAGGCGCGTCTCCTTCCATCATCCGGGATTCCACAAGCGTACCCACCATCTATGCCCTCTACCGTGCAAGAAAATATCTGGATTCTGTCGGCGCGGACATTGACCTTGTCATCACAGGCGGCCTTCGGGTGTCCTCCGATTTTGCAAAGGCAATCGCCATGGGTGCGGACGCCGTTGCCGTTGCCTCGGCTGCCATGGTAGCGGCCGCCTGCCAGCAGTACCGAATCTGCGGCAGCGGTATGTGCCCCGTAGGCGTGGCTACACAGGATGAAAAGCTTCGGGAAAGATTAAAGATCGACACCGCCGCAAAGCGGGTGGAAAACTATCTGAGATGCTCCGCAGAGGAGTTAAAGACTTTTGCCCGTATCACCGGGAATACGGATATCCACGGCTTATCCGTCAATGATCTTTGCACGATAAGCCGGGAGATATCCGAATATACCAATATCGTTCACGCTTAAATTAAATCGTCACAAGTTCATACTGGTCTGTCCCAAGCCCCAGCTTTACCGCATGGGCGATACAGGACTTCCATTCCGTGTCGGGATGCGTCATGTAAAAGTGGTCGTGTCCCGATTCGTTTCCGTGCCTGTGCAGATTCTCGCCAAGCACACTCTCCTCCACAGGCGTCATCTTATTGCAAAGATCGGCGCATGCCTGATCCAGCGCCACCGGATCGAAGGAAGCCAGCATACCCACATTAGGAATGATGGGAATATCGTTCTCCGCGTGACAGTCACAGTTGGGCGACACGTCGCAGATCAGGGACACATGGAAGCAGGGTTTGTCTTTGCAGACAGCCCACGCATATTCCGCCATTTTATAGTTAAGCATGGCGATGGAATCCTCAAAGCTGGCAGAAATCGCATCCCTCGGGCACACCGCAAGACAACGTCCGCAGCCCACGCATTTCTCATGGTCAATCTGCGCCTTACCGTTCTCAATGACCGGCGCGCCGTGGGCACAGATTCTGTCGCAGGCGCCGCAGCCCACGCAGAGAGACTGATCCACCTCCGGCTTTCCGTCGCAGTGCTGTTCCATCTTACCGGCTCTGGAGCCGCAGCCCATGCCGATATTTTTCAGGGCGCCGCCAAAGCCCGCCATCTCATGTCCCTTAAAATGGGTCAGGGAAATAAACACATCCGCATCCATAATCGCATGGCCGATCTTTGCCTCCTTCACATACTCGCCGTCAATGGGCACCAGCGTTTCATCCGTCCCTTTCAGGCCGTCTCCGATAATCACATGGCACCCTGTCTGATAGGGTGAAAATCCATTCACATAAGCCGTCTCCAAATGATCCAGAGCATTCTTGCGGCTTCCCACGTAAAGGGTATTGCAATCCGTCAGATAAGGCCTGCCACCCAGCTCCTTCACATAATCCGCCACCACTCTTGCATAATTGGGCCGAAGAAAGGCCAGATTCCCGTACTCACCGAAGTGAATTTTGATAGCCGTATACTTATCCTGAAAGTCAATGTTCTCAAACCCCGCCGTCTTCATCAGACGATGCAGCTTCTGTAATAAGTTTTCATGCTCTGTCGCTTTAAATGAGGTAAAATATACCTTTGCCTGTTCTATATTCATGTCCTTCCTTTCTCTGCAAGCTAGTCAAATTGCTTAAACCGTTCAATCATGATCGCATACTGTTCCTTAATTTTCAGATAGAGTCCGATGGTGTTCTCCTTTTCCTTCTCGAACTCCGCAATGATACTGTCATAATTCTTTTCCAGAGTTGTCACTACATTGCGGTTGATCTTTCCCTTGTCCGCATCGGAATTCATGATATCCAGTATCTTTTCCTTGCTGAAAGCCTCCTTATAGCTTCGCTTTCCGTAAAGGGCGCTCAGAATATCCGCCACCGCAATGATCTGCTGGGGCAGACTCAGATCCGCTGCCGAAAGCCCTTTGTGATAGCCCGTCCCGTCCAGCTTCTCATGATGCCGCACCGCAATTTGCAAAACAGCGTCGTCCACAACCCCTTCCAGAATCATTTCCGTGATCCGCACATGGGCCTTCATGACCTTCATCTCGTCGTCGCTGAGCCGCCCCGTTGATTCCAGAATATGCAGGGGAATCGCTATCTTGCCAAGATCGTGGAGCAGCGCGCCGTAATGCAGATCCCGCAGATCCTTCCCGGAAACCCTAGCAAGCCTGCCCAGCTTCTCCGCAAAGTCTACCGTAGCCAGTGTATGGATCACCGTATGCTCACTTCTAAAATCAATGGTATAAACCAGCATCTCCAGAAAGCCCCTCTTATACTGCTCGGAAAACGCCCGTTTTGCCAACAGCACATCCAGCTCCTCCCGGTATTTGCCGTTCACCAGATTTTCCGTAATACCGTAGCATTTTTCCGCCTTCTGAAAAAGATCAAGAGCCGCGCCGGAAAATTTGATATCCCGATACTTTGCAAAATAGTCCGGCTCCAGCTTTTCATCCTTCAAGTGCAGAACGGTATCCATCTTATCCGCCAGATTTAAAAGCTCGATGACATGCAGATAGCGGCTCTGTATCATACCATAAAGGCTGTAATCCAGATGATGATACAGCACGATCTCCGCCCTGTCGCCGATGGGTGAAAGATATTTTAAAAAAAGAAAACCGTAGATCGAGTGGGGCCACAGATTTTTCGTTTCAAAGTCCGACACGTTCTTGACATTATCCTCTTTGTACAAACCGATATCATGCAGGATGCCGAGCATGGTATAGTCCACCAGCTCCTGCTCCGTATAATTCTGCTCCATGTAGGTATTTTCGTACTCCATCATTTTATATAAGATATAGCCCGTGATTTCCCCATGGTGCATAATTTTATTATTGATAATACCAAGTGTTTTTCTGATAATTTCGTTAACGTCCTTACTGCTGATAACGCTCATCTTTCCCTACCCCTTCGTATGTATATGGGTATTCTAACATTAATTTACGATTTTGTCCTCACTTTCTTCATAAAAATCTTTCTTAATTTGTCCTCTGCGCATGCCTGAAAAGCGCCACCACAGCTATAACAACAATGGTTACGATTTCGGAAAGAATTTCCATTTTCTGCGTATTGCCAAACATACGTTCCTGTAGTATGCTTATTTCAGAAAGGAGGCCGCCATGAACCGCACTTATCTCTGCATTGACCTGAAATCATTTTACGCCTCGGTTGAGTGTGTCGCCAGAGGACTTGACCCCATGACCACGAATCTGGTCGTAGCCGATCCCACACGGACAGAAAAAACCATCTGTCTGGCCATCACCCCCGCCATGAAAGGGCTTGGCATCAAAAACCGCTGCCGCATCTTTGAAATTCCGAAATCGGTGGATTATATCGTAGCGCCGCCCCGTATGCAGAAATATGTGGACATTTCCGCGGATATCTACGCTATTTACCTGAAATATATCTCCAAAGAAGATATCCATGTCTATTCCATCGACGAGGCTTTCATGGACGTGACCGACTATCTTTCGCTTTACCGGCTGTCCGCCAGAGAGCTTGGCTTTCGGATCATGCAGGATATCTATGAGCAGACCGGCATACGTTCCTCCTGCGGTGTCGGCTCCAACCTCTATCTGGCAAAAGTCGCGCTGGACATCACCGCCAAACACGCCGATGATTTTATCGGCGAGCTCACAGAGGACAGCTATCGAAAAACTCTCTGGAACCACAAACCCCTCACGGATTTCTGGCGTGTGGGCGCAGGCACCGCCAGACGTCTTGACGCCTTCGGCATCCGTACCATGGGCGATATCGCAGACGCCGATGAAAATCTGCTGTACCATCTTTTCGGCGTGGACGCGGAGCTTCTGATTGATCACGCCTGGGGCAGGGAGCCTGTCACCCTCCATGATATCAAAACCTACAGGCCACGCACCAGCTGCCTCACCAGCGGTCAGGTTCTTGGCTGCGACTATCCCTATGACAAGGGACTGCTGATCGTCAAGGAGATGGCGGATCTGCTCTGCCTCGATCTGGTAGCGCAGGAGCTGGTTACACGCTCCATCACGCTCCATATCGGCTATTCCGGCCGGTTAAACGCGCCTTCCGCCCACGGAACTGCCAATCTGGATACGGACACCAACTCGGACCGCATCATTCTTCCCGCAGTGGCAGCTCTCTATGAAAAAATCGTAAATCCGGAATGGTCCATCCACCGTGTCAACATCACCTGTAATCATGTGACACCGGAGCTGTGTCATCAATATAACATTTTTGTAGACGCGCAGGAGCTTGAAAAGAACCGTGAAGTACAGAAAGCCGTAATCAGTATCAAAAACAAATTCGGAAAGGACGCCATTTTAAAAGGAATGAATCTGGAAGAAGGCGCAACCACAAGAGAACGAAATCATCAGATCGGAGGTCACAGAAGTGGCGAGTAAACCAAAAAATAAAATGCCCATTGAAGAACGGGCCAAGCAGTTTATGCCATTCGCGGCGCTACGCGGCCTGCCCGACGCACTGGCTGCAAAAGAAAAAGTTCTTGTCCCCAGAATCGAGCTTTCCCCGGAGATGGCCGAAGAGCTTGACCGGCGAATGCACCTGATCACCAAGGGGAAAATGACCACGGTGGTTTATTTTAACAACGGCGAATACATCAAAATCACCGGTCTGGCCGCCCGCATCGACGAAACCAGCCGCATACTGCAAATCGTAAATACGAAGATTCGCTTTGAGGATATCCTGCAGGTGGAATAACCGGCTTTCGCTCCGTCAGTCTGTCCGTCTGGCCACCACCACAAGCCTGCCGTCCTCCTCGTGATAAGCGCAGGTAGACAGCATCAGGAAGGTGTCGCCATAAGATGCGAAAACACCCGTATCGTAAAGAGAATTTTCCGTTACATTCCCGTAGAAATCCCGAAACGCCTCCTCCGTATCCGCCGTATAAAAATCATAATATCGAAATCCCTCTTCTCCCTCCTTATAGACACGGGAGAGAAACACTGCCATTATCTCATATTCGCGCTCCTCATAAAGGGAATCAAACCGCAGCCGCGGATGTTCCCTGTAATACGCCTCGCTCCTGTATTCATCCAGATCGCCGAACATGGTGCCGTCCTTCATGTTGTGCCCGTATATGATAAAGCAGTCGCCGGGCGTGTCCACATCCGCTATATCCTTTACAAAGAGGCACCCGTGTTTGTCCTCCTCCCCATAAAAATCATGGTGAAGATAATACTCGTTTCCCGCCTTCTGCATGACCGGATAATCAATTGCCGTTCCCGGAATCGTAAGCCATCCCACCAGATCCCCATTCTCCTCATGAAGCTTTTCATATTTACGCAGGATCACCGGCATTTCCCGCTCCATGTCCGCCTGCATGTCCCCTGCCGCTTCTCCCTGCTTTTGTGGCGCTTTAACGGCGGCGTCTTCCACAACGGCGCGTAACGCCTCCTGCTGTCTCTGGTAATCCGACGTAAACTTGTATTCCCATCCGATTCTGAACATACACGCTGCAAAAATGATGAGAAGCTCTATTCTCGTTCCCCGGTATTTCCCGCGTCTTTTCATTCTATCCTTTCCCCGTCAGCTGCTTTTTCTTTATAAACTCATTATATGCTTCATAGAAATACCCCTCTCCTGCCACGGTTCCGCCTGCCTTTCCCTCTGAAAGGACTTCAAACAAGACGTCCCGAAACGACTGATAAATATAGCTAAATTTATGTTTATTAAAAATCCTGTTCACCATATCCAGCGCCCCCTGCACCGCTTCAGTGCTACTTAAATCATATTCCCGTAAGGCGCCCCTGATATGAAATTCCTCTACAGATGTCTCAAGATTCATATCTTCCACTTCCCTTTCGCAGTACAAAACATGTATCAGTCCGCAATCCTCTTCCGGCTCCAGCAGCCTGGGATTTTGCACTATCTTTGATTCCAGCTGCGTATATCGGTACCGCTTCCATTCTTCACAAATTGCCGCCTCCTCCTCAGGCATGGACAAATTCAAAATCCAGTATCCCGAAATTCTCACATCCACCCACTTTATCGCTTCCGCACTGCCGTTTACCCGAACAAACGAAGGAACCGCCTCTGAAAAAGAAAACAGCCGAAGTAAAAACGCAAGATTGGCCCCGTTGACAAACCAGTCAAGCTCTGCAACCGCATTGCGATAGTAAAATAAATGCGTAATCATAATACTGTTGAAAAGCGCGTTCAAAAACTCCATGGTAAGCGTCTCTTTTGGCAGCCGCGCGGCCGTATCCGTAAACGCCTCCAACAGGCTTCGGAACAACCGCATATCCATAAACCTGGCATTTAACTTGATAGCATCCAGCTGCTCCCTGACGGCCTTGAGATACCCTCCGATACACTCCTGTTTTTCCTTATCCTCCAGTATTTTCTCCTCCAGCATTTGGTCCAGAACAGACGCCTGTACCGCAGGGGTAATTACCTTTTTATATTCCACGCAGTTTAGCTTGCTCCGCAATACATCATGGACAAATTTTTCTCCCAGCATATCCGAATTGCAGACAATAATTACTTTCATGCCGCAGGACTCTGTCAGCTCGTTGATCAGACCGATTAAGGCAATATATTTATCAAAATCCTCCCGCGTGGCATTATTACTGTAAAAATCCTCAACCTTTGAAAAAGCCCATTCCACCGACTGAAATTCCCTTTTGATCTGATCAAACTCTTTCATTTCTGATGATCCGCTCAGCAGGCCGGGTGATTGATGGTAAATCTTTTTCTCATAACCCCCGATTAATGGCCGGGACGTAATTCGCTCAAAATCATCAAATATAAAAACAGAGCCCTTTTTTGCGGAAGCATAGGTATAGGATTTCTTTAAAAACTTATTGGCTGCATCGCCGATTACCGGCAAATACTGCAGCATTTTAATGAGCAGCGCATAGACGGATTCATCCCCCTGCTCTATGATACCATTGATTTCTTCCACCAGCTCTTTGCGGGTGCTCAGCCCAAAACAGGAAATTCGATAAACTTTTGTGTTGGAATACCGATAATATCGTTCAAAAAACCTGTTTACCTCATAGGTCTTGCCTGATCCCCATTTCCCTGTTACCAGAAAGCAGCGCGATACGGCAGTATCCTGCAAATAGCGAAACAGGATTTCTTCAAATCTGGTATTTCCCGTTTTCTTTTTCAGCCTGAGATCACAGATAATCCGCACAATAAGCAAAATTACGGACAACACAATCCAACTCACAATTGCCAGCCGGAAAAACTTTTCCCATGAAAAATACAGATTTTTAAAAGAAACCAACTCAATGTTTACGCCCCAATTAATGAGATATTTGCAGACCTCCCTGCAAAACGTCCGCAGCCCTTTGACCTGGTATAACAGGATATAGAAAACACCGGTAACCGCCGTAAAATCCACCGCTTTTTTCAATTTTATGAATATCGTTTCCAGTTTCTTGACCACTTTTTCTTTTGTCATGAATCGCCCTCACCGATTTCAGAAAACCATTATGTGCGTACTATTGCCACTCTCCATTATAGTGGCCAGAGATTCTTCATTCAATGTTATAGTAAGAACTAAACTATAATATAAAAACACAAAGGAGAATCAAACTATGGACACTGTAAAAGCTTGCATTGAAAACTATCTGGAATATTGCAGTTCCCAAAAATGTCTTGATGAGAAAACGCTGAAAGCCTATCAAATTGATCTGCGGCAATTTTGTGAGCAAATCCCTGCTCCCTGCATCCACGAAATAACTTCCAAATCTTTGGAACAATATATTGCCCGGTTACATACCCAGTACAGGCCAAAAACCGTAAAGCGAAAAATCGCGTCGGCAAAAGCTTTCTTTCATTATCTGGAATACCGGGAGATCATTGCTCAAAATCCTTTCAGCAAAATCATGATCCGTTTCCGCGAGCCGGTCATTCTGCCAAAAACCATTCCTCTGCATACTGTCGAAGCATTTTTATCCACCATATACAGCCAGCGGGAAAATGCCCGAACACCCTATCAGAAACGAAACGCCTTGCGGGACGCCGCTGTGGCTGAGCTATTATTTGCAACCGGCATGCGCATATCCGAGCTCTGCACCTTAAAAGCATACGATGTGAATTTATCTGACGGAACGATTCTCATTTACGGAAAAGGAAATAAGGAACGCCGCATACAGATCGGCAGCGAAGACGTTATCCGTATTCTGAACGAATACAAAAATAACTTTTTCACAGGCAGGCCAGCCTGTTCCAACTTTTTTGTAAATCAGTCCGGCAATCCCCTATCCGATCAGGCAGTGCGCAGAATGATTAATAAATATACCGCTCTGGCTTCCATAGAACAACACATAACGCCGCATATGTTCCGTCACACCTTTGCCACAAGCCTGCTGGAGGCAGACGTGGATATTCGCTTCATTCAGGAAATGCTTGGACACAGTTCCATCAATATTACGGAAATATATACCCACGTGGCAGTGGCGAAGCAAAGAAATATTCTTGCCACAAAGCATCCCCGGAAAAATTTTCACATATAAGTTTCAGGGCAGTCCGCTTCGTTTGCGGATTGCCCTGCCATTTCATCCCTATGCTTCTTCCCTGCCGAAACCATCCGCCGTCTTTTCCAGAATAAAATTCTGTCCCGTCAGCATGGAGTGCATGATTAACTTTTCTTCCCCTTCCAGCATATAAAACTGCTGCCACCCGGCATAAGCGTCGTAAAAGACACCGTTAATTTTCCCATAGTTTTCTTCGCCGACCGCCCTGCGAAGTTTCTCGTCCGGACAGGTTTTATGAATCAGCGTCTCCGGCAAAGCCGGCTGCCAGACATACCATGCCCCGGTATCATGATACTCTGTTATCATATTGTCCTTTACGGGCGGTTCCCGGTCCTGCCTCGTACCCATCCTTCTCTGTGAATCATAGGCTACAAAGAGATCGTCTTTAATGACAAACCGCTTTTCCAGCATTTCTTCCGCTTCCTGTTTCGTCATTACCGACTCGCTTATATCATCATACCCTTCTGTCGGGCAAAACCGTGTAACCTGATATTCCCCAAAGTATTCTTTCAACAGGTGGTTGTATTTCCTGCCCCACTGTTCTTCCCGTTCACTTTCCCTAATTCCGCCGTCTGTCTGATAAAATATGTTGACAAGATATCCTCTTTCCGGGCTGACGCCGCGAAGGCAAAGCACTGTCCATACATCCGGCCATCCGTCCTGATCGAGATCATCAACAAAAACGTCCCAATAATACATGTCATTGGGAAAGGTCGTATGATATAAAATTTCTCCGGCATCATCCAGAATAAGAATCCACGGAACAGAACGCTTGTCATTTGACGTAGCGGTGACCAGACCGACGCCTCCCCAGGCTTTTGAATCAATCCGTATAGCCGATACTTCATGTAAATCAGATAAACGGTCTGCCATTTTTCATCCCCCATTCAAAATCCGTCTGTCTCTGCCTACAAAGCCGGTCTCCAATATTTATTTTATCCGTATACTCTTTAATATCTCCACAAATAAAGTTTTATCCGTTTCCATCCCCTCCGCCGGGAAATGATAGCTCCCAAACAACATGTTTTCCTCTATCGGCAGCGTAAACATACAGTGCATACTAGTTCCCTCCGCAAAGGCAAACCATTCGATGTTTCCCGCCTCTGTCTTAATCTCCTCCGGCTTTACCCTTGTGCCTTCCGGGTACATATGACCGAAAAGTTTATGTACTGTCTCAATTTTCGGATATTCCTGCTGTTCCTGTAACGGCTTGTCCCACAAATGAAACGTGAGGACCCTGTTTCCTTCCGGATTGCTATATACCTCCTGTGGGCTGATACCTGTAGAAAACTTCGCTGCCATCACCTCTTCTGACGGCTTCCTGTAGTCTTCCGGAATGTTTACGTGCATCCTGCCTGACAGGCAGATTGTCTCCTGCCATTCTTCCTGTTTTCTGTTCTCTTTCATTTGTTATTCCCCTCTCACTTCTTTTTCTTTAGAGAAGCGGTATCCGCTTCCCCTGTGCTATGTTGCAGCCGAAATAACCGGCTAGGACAACCAAAATAATACTTTACAAAATATAATCGGGAGTTTGACACTTCCGTTTAAACATCATAACACATAAACCTTGTATTTAAGCCTGCTTTTGGCTTATTTTTTTGTCAAATTCGTAAAAATAATGCGTGCTAGTTTACGCTAGTTGTGTTATAATACTTATGAGGTGATTTTTATGTATGTTTCCATTACTGGTGTAGAGAATAACAAAGACGTTTATATCAACCAGTCCTACCGGAAAGAAAACGGTAAGACTTCTTCCCGGATCTACCGAAAACTCGGAAAACTCAATGAGTTGCTCCGACAGTTTGATGGTGACTTTGATGCCATGATGGTCTGGGCAAAATCTGAAGCCGAAAAAGACACAGCCGAATACAATGCCAAAACCTGCGATGTGTCGGTTTCTCTTTCTAGAAAAGCTTACATACCTAAGAATGAAGAACGCTGTTTTCAGATCGGATATTTGTTCCTCCAAAAACTGTGCACGGAATTAAAAATCGATGCCATCTGTCGAAAAATCTCTAAACGCCACAAATACACTTATGACCTGGGAGCCATCTTAACTGACCTGATCTATGCAAGGATCCTTTCCCCTTCCAGCAGGCTCAGCAGTTTCTCTTACTGTAAAACACTGCTTGAACCGCCAAAGTATGAACTGCCAAATGTATACCGTGCACTCTCGGTTATGGCTGAGGAATCTGATCTTATTCAGGAGGAACTCTACAAAAACTCAAACTTTGTTCATCCCAGAAACAAAAAAGTGCTCTACTACGACTGCACAAACTACTACTTCGAGATTGAACAGGAAGATGAACTCAGGCGCTATGGAAAGAGTAAGGAACACCGACCTAATCCCATCGTTACAATGGGATTGTTTATGGATGCTGATGGAATTCCTCTGGCTTTTGACATCTTCCCCGGAAACCAGAATGAACAGACAACCTTAAAACCTCTTGAATCAAAGGTAATAAAAGATTTTGGCTGCAGTGAATTTATCTTCTGCTCTGATGCGGGGCTTGGAAGCAGAGCAAACCGCAGATTTAACAGCCTTGCAAACCGTTCCTACGTTATCACCCAGTCTTTAAAAAAGATGCGGAAGGAAGACCGGGAAATTGCCCTGAAACCTACACAGTTTAAAAAACCCGGCTTTGATAAATGGATCGACATCTCCACACTGGATGAATCTGCCCCGGAAGTTTACGAAACCATTTATTACAAGGAGATCCCTGTTGTAAATGGAAACATGGATGAAACAGTTATAGTTACCTACTCCCCCAAATACAAGGCATACCAGAAACGGATCCGTGAGCAGCAGATATCACGCGCCATGAAGATGATCGAACAGCCCGGAAGAAAACGCAAAAGCAAAAATCAAAACGATCCTGCCCGTTTTATAAAAACCACAAATGTGACAAATGATGGAGAGATCGCAGAAAAGAAAGTCTGTGAACTTGATTCAGACAAAATCAGGGATGAGGAAAAATACGACGGCTTTTATGCTGTCATTACAAACCTCGAAGGCGATATAGGCGGGATTTTAA
>CAJUQO010000060.1 GCA_910588295.1 uncultured Lachnospiraceae bacterium
TTTGCCCTGAAATGTAAATTTTTTGTGAATATGATTAAAAAGTCCTTTACAAAACCGCCTACAACCAGAACCAACATATCTGCCCGTTCTTCCACTGCTCTAAGGCAATTATTTACCGTATCCATATCAGGATCAACAGGAAAAGAATCATATTTCATTTGCAAATACCTCTCTTTCCACTGTTGAATATTCATGGATCACCTTACCCACATAATACAAAGGTTTATCTTATACCACCGTTCCCCACATATGCTCTTTCAGGTAAATGTTCCCATTATTAAAGTCTACCGCTTTTATCTTATACAAATTGTTAATCGCCCCTACAACATCTTCCTTTCCGACAGTTGTTCCTTCTTTCTGCTGGTACCATTCCTGCAGTTCACTGATAAACCGCTCTTCTTCAATTCCGGCAGTATCATATGCCCCCTTTTTATACAACAGATAAACAGCATAAGCCTCCAGCTTGCTTAGTTCCTGTTTGACAGATTTTTCAATGAAAAAGGCAGAGGCAATTATCAGCTGGATATAGTTAAATATGCTCTCAGGCCTGCTGATGGATGCTGCAAATTCAAAGCCTGATACGAGTGCTTTCTTAAAGTCAATCATTACATTACCCGACTTATAAGATGCAGGGTCTTTTCCTAAAAATATCATGCCCTTCCTTGCATCTTCCGGCAGCACAGTAATATAATTATCCACTATATAAGTGCCTGCTGACTCCTCCAACCCATACTGTAATGCAGCCTGTTCCAATTCCTTTTTCAGTCTGGCGTTATATTCCATCGCTTCTTTTCTGTTCATCGTCATTTCTCCCTCTCATAAACTCCCTTTTTTCCGTCCACACAATC
Organism: uncultured Lachnospiraceae bacterium; assembly: GCA_910588295.1. Lineage (GTDB taxonomy): Bacteria > Bacillota > Clostridia > Lachnospirales > Lachnospiraceae > UBA11957. The sequence continues at coordinate 849 of CAJUQO010000060.1, forward strand.
TTATCCAATTTCCCTCTTTCCATTTTCAAAAGAAGCTGATCCTTAAATTCATCATACACATCCAGAAAGCCGCTGTATAAATGATTGCCATCTACAGTATCAAAATCATACTCATCTTTGTCGGCAACCGCGAACAGCCTGTTCTTACGCTTAACCGGTGAGGGATGCTGCCAGTCATGAAAAACCGTTTTATACAGTACCCTGTCGGTATAATAATACAAGTCAAAAAAATCCATATAAATCATCGGTGCCAGATAGGTATATTCTTCAAGAACCGCATCTGTACCCTTCTCTTCCATGATAATTTTCAACACGATATGGTAAGCTATCATATCGGCATCATATTCTTCTTTTTCAGGGTGTTTTTCCGTATATTTCTTTCCGGTGCCTGCCAGATAAGCATGTGCAATCTCATGTGCCAGGCTGAATGCCACGATTGTCCAATAGCAGTCTTCAGCAAGCTGGAGTATCTGAATATCTCCGTTTACTGTATCCATTAACGCATGGTTTGCGTCCATACCCTGCATTTCCCCAAATATACACACATCATTCATCAGGAACAATACATATTTAAAACACTTCCCATATATCTCCAGATCACCAAAATCCTTAGACCACTTAAACATTGCCAGCAGGAATCCCATGACCGTTGATTCAAACAACTCATCAATATGTATGAATGCCGGATTTATCTCGTCATTGTAAATATAACTGTTGATAGTATTCTGGTAAATATTGCTCAATTCAATCCCTGTCCCGGTATACCCATATTCCTTTGCAAAATATTTTTTAACAATATCGAACATCATCTGCAGATTATGCTTCGCCATATTCTCTTTTAACTGTTCTTCCGCAAAATAAGAAGAAAAATATTTTAACAATGTCTGAATCCCACGTTCTTCATCTTTTAAGGAACTTCCACCAAATTTAAATATTTCATAATCATCTGGCGGCAGCATAAATTTTTCCAACAGGGGAATGTTCTTTCTGCCTTTTCCCATATCCTTCCCTCCCTATGACATTATACAACAAATCTACAAATTTTTAAGCATTTATTAGATCGGTCATTCAAAAACTTCCAAAAACTATATCTGCAAAAAATGATACTTTTATATCCGCCATATATCCAAAGGGATAACTAACGGAACATCGCATTAATATTTTACAGGAAACCAAACCTGACCATAGAAAAGCAGGGGAGCATCCGGCATCCCATGCCAGACACTCCCCTGCTTCCTATTTCCGCTCCCGCTCCACACCCTTTTCCACTTCCGTCTGCCGCTCCTTTTTCCCACCTCGCTAGTATAATAATGGTGTAGTCAATCAAGACTACTTGGTTAATAAATTTCTAAAATTAGATAACAGAAGAAGGCGTTCTTCCTTCATCAGATGTTGTCCATATAAATTATCATGTCTGACGGCTCCTGATAGACACCAGATAAAAACATAAGGTATTATCTCTCTTAGGATAGGACAAAGAATGTCCACCTCCTAGTATAGCTTTTGAGGTAAATACGTGGTAAACCAAGTCCTCAAATTCTTCGAAAGCATTGATTTTATGAGAATTGCACATACAAATCATATCCTGCCGTGACTTATTACATGGGCAATCCGGCTCTTCTGGGCACTTTTTCCCTGTTCCAGCTGGTTCTGGTTATACTCATCCTTATGGTCACTCCGATGCTTGTGAAAAAATTCGGAAGCATGTGGAAAATGAATCTGTATGCCCGGATTATCACGCTTTTGATGGGCGCTATATTCCTGTTTGCGCCATGAACAGAAATCTCCCTGTTATGCTGTTCGCCACATTTTTCCGGAACATGGCCGGGATACGAGGGAAAACCGGCGCGGGCCGATATCTACGTGGACGCGGAGGCAGTGGAGCTGTTCCTAAACGGCCGTTCCCTGGGAAGAAAACCGGCCAGGGAAAATCACGACTTCACGGCGACCTACGAGCCGGCCTATGAACCGGGAGAACTGACAGCGGTCAGCTATAACGGCGGAAAAGAAACGGGGCGTTTTTCCCTCCTGACGGCGGAAGAAGAGCTACATCTCTGCGTGAAGGGAGCCGGACGGCTGGAAGGCTTGGGAAGCGCCGATCCCCAGTCCCTTGGCAGCTATGACGACACGGAATGGGAAACCTATGACGGCTATATGATGGCCGTTGTACGGGCCGGAGAAGAGGAAGGTATCATCCGGATTGCCGTCACGGCAGAGGGATGTGAAGAACAGTGTGTGACGCTGCAGGTGCGGAAATACTAGTTTGTGTTCTTCGCCGGAGGAGTACTTGTCTGAAAATCGGCTGAAAGAAAACAGCGCGGATTGAAAACGGCTCCGGGTGTTGCTGCGGCACTGAACTATTGCCGCAGCAACACCCGAAGCCGTTTCAGCCCCTCTGCCAGTATTTCCAACGTAGGAGGCGTGACCACGGAAATACGTACTGCTTTTTCCGGCTCTTTATTTCCCACGGAAAAACGCTCCGCGCCGCATACTTCCACCCCTGCCTGTCTCGCGCAGATCTCAAAACTCTTCCCCGTAAAATGGGGAGGCAGCCGTACGCAGCGCAGCGGCGCCGTGGGCCCGCCCGGTGTGACAAAACCGTCCAGAATCAGATCGACAATGCGGTTCCGCTCCCTGATATCTTTCTGCCGTTCGGCTATGATCTCGTCAGCGGCGCCGTCCTCGATCAGGGCGGCGGATACTGTGGCCAGCAGCGGCGAGACAGAGATATTCATGGCATATAAGGCCGTCACCAGCTTTTCATGAAGCCTTTCGGGGACATGGATAAACGCTGTCCTCAGCCCCGGTGAAATGGCCTTTGAAAGACTTGCCATGTAAACCACCTGTTCCGGCGCAAAAGAAGCGATGGGCGGCATTGGATCCTCCTCCAGAAGGTTATTGATTCCGTCCTCCAGGACGAGCAGCCGCTCCTCCCTGGCCACTTCGGCAATCATTTTTCTTGTCTCCAGGGACATGATATGGGCGGTAGGATTCTGGTAGTCCGGTATGACATAGAGGCCTTTGATATTCTTGTTCTGCACCGCATAGCGGATGTCCTCCTCTGTCATCTCCGGGCCATGACTCCCGACAGGCAGCAGCTGGATACCGAACAGCTTCGCCGCTGTTTTCACACCGGGATACGTAAGCGGATCCGTGCCTATCTTATCATCATTCCCAAAAAACGCTCCCAAAGCCGCCATGAGGGCGTTTTGCCCCCCGGCGGCCAGCACTATATGTTCCATATCTGTATGCAATCCTGATTTTTTCATCCACATCACGCCTGCCCTGCGCTGTCTTTTCGTGCCCTCAGGCGTCCCGTAGGAAAACAGATTCAGCGCATCCGGCCTTTTCATCAAACTTTCCGCGTACCGCTTTACGTTCAGATTGCTTGCTGCCGGGGGAACAATAGCCCCCATCTCAATAATATGTGAATCCCCTCTTCCGCAGAGAAGCAACGGCTCCGCGGCGGCGTCAGAGGAAACATAGGTGCCGTTGCCGACGGATGCCGAGAGCAGCCCCTTTTGTTCGCACAGTTTATAAACCTTGGATATCGTGCTCAGATTCAGATCCAGAAAATCCGCCAGTTCCCGCTGGGGCGGCAGCTTGGTCCCCGCTTTCAGTTTTCCGTTTTGAATATCCTCCTCCAGCAATTTCGCCAGCGCTATATATTTAGGCCCCGTGACCCTGCTCAGATCCGGTTTCCAGCTCATAGGATAGTTGTCAAAGGAATTTACCGGCATAGCGTCCCCTCTCTTTTTTGTCTGTATTGATTCCCGCAATAATTATAATTGTCTGCCATACAATTTTAACATTGTTTTCCTTTGGGCACAAACTTACAATAAAACACATCTTTCCCTGTGGGAAACGCAAGGTTACTGTTCACTCTCAATGTCCAATGTCAGTAACAGAATTTCAGATAAAGCGAGGTAAACGACTATGAGTGTAGAAAATCTGTTATCCGAAGGTATAAAAGCAACGCCCCCCTCCTTTGTCAGGGCAATTTTAAAAGCCGCCTCCGACCCCGGCGTGATCTCCTTTGCGGGCGGCCTTCCCAACCCGGTCTCCTTTCCCCAAGAAGAGCTTCTGGCCTCCATGGAACGCGTTGTACAAACTTACGGGAGCAACGTATTCCAGTATTCGGTCACAGCCGGTCTGCCGGAGCTCAGGCAGTATATCGCGGACAGATACAACCGTTCTTTCGGCCTGGACCTGAGCCTTGACAATATCATCATTACCACCGGCTCCCAGCAGGCCCTCGACCTCATAGGGAAGGTTTTGCTCGACAAGGGCGACGGGATCATTGTTGAGAGACCCACCTATCTTGCCGCGATACAGGCCTTTTCCATGCGGCAGCCGGTATTTTATCCGGTGGAACTGACGGAGGAGGGCATGGATCCGGAAAAACTTGCGGAAGCGCTGCGGAATCCTGTCAAATTTGTCTACGCTATCCCTGATTATCAGAACCCCACCGGGCTCACCTATTCCGCCGGGAACAGGGAACGCATTTATGAGATTCTGAAAGACCGCGGCGTGGTTTTGATCGAAGATGACCCTTACGGTGAGCTGCGTTTTGACGGCGAACGCCTGCCCTACATCGGCGCCGGGAAACTGCCGGACAGTATACTCCTTGGCACCTTTTCAAAGACGGTCACTCCGGGAATGCGTATTGGCTTTATCATTTCCAAAAACAGGGAACTAATAAAACATCTATCCGTCGCCAAAGAAGCCAGCGACCTGCACACCAATATCTTTGCCCAGTACCTGATCTGGGATTATCTGAAAAACAACGATCTGGATACGCATATCGCAAAGATCAAAGCATTGTATAGGAAACAGGCCCGGGCCATGATGGATGCCATGAAAAAATATTTCCCACCCACGGTAAAGTACACAAAGCCCCACGGCGGCATGTTTTTGTGGGTGACACTCCCGGAAAGTGTAAGCGCAATGTCCCTGTTTCCAAAAGCCCTGGAGAAAAAGGTGGCGTTTGTCCCGGGCGACCCCTTCTATGCGGATGTTAAAAACGTCAATACTATGCGCCTCAATTATACCAACGCAGACTGTGAGACCATTGAGGAGGGAATACGCAGACTGGGGGATTGTATACGGCAGTTATTATGAAAACGAGTTCCGGCTTTCATGCGTGGTGATGCAGCAATACGGCGCATGAAAGTTTATTCCGAAAAGTCCACGGTGGTATGATACAGGCATTTTTCATCACACAGCTCCTTAAAGTTCTTGTCCTTTGTCAGGCCCTGCTCCATCGCGTAGTTTTCTGACTCCACCTCGTCCGACCATGTATCATCGGCAAATACACGTTCTTGAGAACCGATCCTCCTGATATGAAAGAGGCGGGAATACTCCCGCCCCTTTCTTTTCCCTATCTTCTTCCGTAGACCCCCATGACTGTCGCCAGCTGTACCAGCACCCGGCCTCCGGGGAAACGCCGCAGCACCTCCCGGGGAATCCCGGCAAAACGCAAATACAAAACACCATAGGTCGCTATGGCGCCAAGAATGGCTACCCCCAGGCACAGCACATTGGATTCTATCATCGTATATAAACCATAATACAAAATATACGCCACTACTCCCATCACCGCCGACGCGATCACAGGCACCAGAAATATTTTCCTCATCCGCATTCGGTAGCGCAGCAGCCCGGCCACTGCCCGGCCATTGAGCACGCACATGCTGAAAGAGTAAGCGATCGTCGCGATCAGCACGCTGTATATATGGAGAGGCGTGAATTTCGCCAGTACCGCCAGCACCACCACATTGATCACCAGAGAGACCGCCGCATGCTCCACCGGCACCGCCGGTTTCCCGATTCCCTGCAACACCCCATTGGTGATTGTAGACAGAGAATAGAAAATCACCGACACCGCCCCGGCGATCAACAAATAACCTGCCGTATCTCCGGTATTGGGAAACAGCAAATGCATGATCGGGAAAGCCAGCACCGCCATGCCAACCGCCGCCGGAATGCATAAAAACATGGTCATCTGGATCGCTTCATCCATCTTATGTCTGGTCTCCCGGTAATCCCGCATGGCAAAGCTGGCCGAAATCGACGGCAGCACAGCCGTGGAAACCGCATTGGCCAGAGCAATCGGGATATTGATCATCACCATATACTGCCCGGAAAACACGCCATAAGCGCTGGTTACGGCGTCCTCCTCCCAGCCCTCGCTCAGCATGATCGGCGCGAAGATCGACTGATCCATATAGGAGCTCAGATTGTAGATACAGGTGCTGAAAATCACCGGCGTCACCATCAGAAGAATCGTGCGGAAGATTTCCGGGTAAGAATCCTCCACCCCGGTATGATCGTTACGGATCCGTTTCTGTATGCTCTTCTGATTGGCGCTGAAAGACAACAGCATCAGCACGATACCTGCCAACACACCGGCTCCCGTTCCCAGGGTTCCGCCCGCCGCACCGTAGATTGCGGTCTCCGTGTCATTGACAGCCAGATTCTCCACCAGCAGCCAGGCCGCCACCACACTGACCACCGCATTCACGAGCTGTTCCAGAATCTGAGACAAAGAGGTAGGTACCATGGTATTGTGGGCCTGGAAATAGCCCCGCAATACGCCCAGGATCGCGGAGAAAAATATGGTGGGCGCCAGCATCTGCAAAGCAAGCACAGCATTGTCACCGCCCGCCGGAAGGAGAAAGCTCCCGCCGAACCCGGCCGCCAATGCGGCCAGGCCGCCGACTATACAAGCGTAGAGCAGAGCGCCGCGAAACAATTTATTGGCATTACGGTACTGTCGTTTCGCAATCCGCTCCGACATCAGCTTAGATACCGCCATGGGAATACTGTAAGAGGATACCAGAAGCAGGATACTGTACACGGTGTAGGCATAACCGTAATAGCCATTGCCCAACTCGCCGATGATCGCGTACAGAGGGCTTCTGTACAGCATACCGATGATACGCACGATCAGTCCCGCAGCCATCAGAATAGAAGCCTGCTTCACGAAACTGTCTCTGTTTTTCTTACCCATAAACCCTTCCCCTACACATTTTCTATCTGCCAGTCGATCGGCGTGAGCCCATGCTCCTCCAGATACCGGTTGGTCTTGCTAAAGGGCCTGCTCCCGAAAAACCCCTTGTAGGCCGAGAGCGGGCTGGGATGGGGGGCCTCCAGGATCAGATGCCTCGCGCCATCCAGATACATCTTCTTCGTTTGGGCCGGCCGCCCCCACAGAATAAAAACCATGGGACGCTCCTGGGCGGCAAGGATCTGTATCGCCGCGTCGGTAAACTGTTCCCAGCCGATCCCTCTGTGGGAGTTGGCCTGGTGGGCCCGCACGGTAAGAACCGTATTCAGCAGCATCACGCCCTGTCGGGCCCATTTTTCCAGATAACCGTTATTGGGTATATAACAGCCCAGATCATCCTCCAGTTCTTTATAGATATTCACCAGCGACGGGGGAATATCCACCTCCGGCTTAACGGAAAAACACAGGCCATGAGCCTGGCCGTCGCCATGGTAGGGATCCTGCCCCAGGATTACTACCTTCACCTGATCCAGAGGTGTAAAATGAAACGCGCTAAAGATATCATCCGGGTTCGGAAACACCCGTCTAGTATTGTATTCCTCCCCCACTTTCTGAAATAATTCCCGGTAATAAGGTTTCTTAAATTCTCCGCTTAAAGCTTTCGCCCACTCTCCGCTGATTGGTGGCATATCTTTTCTCCTTTGTATCGTTATAACATGTGCGGCAACCATCCCGCCGTAAGCTTTCCCATGCACGGTATCCCTGCAGTAGCCCGGCACATCCAGGCTGTTACACTATATTATTTCCATTCTTCGGACAAGAGAACCGTTTTTTACAAACTCACAGAAATATCTGGCATCGGCATTTCCGGTCATATGGTTTCCCTTTTCCTACAGACGCACAGAGACACCCCTGCCGTCCAGGTACTGCTTCACTTCCCCGATCTCCAGTTCTTTATAATGAAACAGGGAGGCCGCCAGCGCCGCATCGGCTCCGCCCGATGTCAGCGCCTCATAGAAATGCTCCTTCGTGCCCGCACCGCCGGAGGCAATCACCGGAATCTTCACCGCGTCGGCCACCGCCCGGGTAAGTCTGATATCATAACCCGCCTTGGTGCCGTCACAGTCCATGCTTGTCAGCAGGATCTCACCTGCGCCCAGACTCTCCACCTTCGCGGCCCACTCTACTGCGTCGATGCCCATATCCACTCTGCCGCCGTTCTTATAAATATTCCAGCCACTCCCGTCTGCCCGGCGTTTCGCGTCGATAGCTACCACCACGCACTGGCTGCCGAATTTCATAGCCGCATCGTGTACAAGCCCCGGGTTGGCAATCGCCGCGGAATTCACCGATATTTTGTCGGCACCCTCCCGCAGCAACATACGGAAATCCTCCACCGTGCGGATACCACCGCCCACCGTGAAAGGAATGAACACCTGGGACGCCACCGCCCGCACCATGTCCACCACCGTATTCCGATTGTCCGAGGAGGCCGTAATATCGAGGAACACCACCTCATCCGCCCCTGCCTGATCGTAAGCCCTGGCAATCTCCACCGGATCACCGGCATCCCGGAGATCAACAAAATTAACACCCTTGACCACCCGCCCGGCATTCACATCCAGGCAGGGAATGATCCTTTTCGTATACATTATTCCGCCCTCCTGCCGATTGATGCAAAGTTTTTCAAAATCTGAAGCCCCGTCCGAGAGCTTTTCTCCGGGTGGAACTGACAGGCGAAGACAGAACCCTGCTCCACAGAGGCGTGGATCGGAACACCGTAGGACGCCACCGCCTTCACAATGGACGGCTCCGCCGCCCGCAGATAATAGGAATGAACAAAATACACATAGGCATCCCCGGGAATATCCCGAAACAGATGCCCATGATTCTGCAAACGCAGCGAGTTCCAGCCCATGTGGGGGATTTTTAATCCTTCGCCGTGGGGAATCTTCAAAATCTCGCCCCGCAGTACGCCGAGCCCATCCACGCCGGGGCTCTCCTCACTTTTCTCAAACAAGAGCTGCAAGCCGAGACAAATGCCAAGAAAAGGAATCTGCCGCCGCACCGCCTCATGGATCACCTCCACCAGGCCAAACCGGTGCAGATTTTCCATGGCATTGCCAAAGGCTCCCACCCCCGGCAGAATGATCTTTTCCGCGGACAGGATCTCCTCCCCGTCCCGCGTAAGCACCGTCTTCTCACCCAGGTGCGCCAGGGCCTTCTCCACGCTGCGGATATTCCCTGCATCATAATCTATAATGGCAATCATCGGCCAAACCTCCGTGCTCTGGCCTCCGCCAGTTTGTGATAACAGCCCGGTTTCCTGCTGTCATATGTTTTTAACAGTATAGCACACTCATTCTCCAAAAAAAACAAAAGATTGCAATTCCCTGGGGAAACCACTAAAGAAAAGAATAAAACGGCACACACTCAAATAAAGGCGCCCGCATAGCAGACGCCTTTAAACAATATTCTATGCACTTGATCAGCAGGTAGCCCCGCCTTTCATATGAAGATTAGCATCCAGAATTTCCTGTTTGCGCTCCAGAAGCTCATTGGAGAGCAGCAACTCCTCCACACGGTCAAATCCCAGACGGTCAATGGTGGACGCGAAACGCTCCCCGGTCTTGCCCTGCTCGCGGAACAGAAGAATAGCCTTCTCAATAACATCCAGCACTTCTTCCTCGCTGGTAAATATCCTGCTCATGGCCTGGCCGATCTTGACTTCCTTGCCCCAGCGGCCGCCCAGGCAGATCTTGTAGCCATACTTGCCGTCGGTGATAGCATCAAAACGGCACTTGCCGATGCAGCGACCACAGTGGTTGCATTTATCACTAATCTCCAGCAGGCCGTCCTCCACCTTGCAGGCTTTGATGGGACAGGCGGCCACCACCGAACATTTCTTACATCCGTTGCACTCGTCCTCGTCAAACTCCGGGATCCGCTGGCCGATGATGCCCAGGTCATTGAGGTTCGGCTTCACACAGTTATTGGGACATCCGCCCACGGCGATTTTAAACTTGTGGGGAAGCAGCACATCGTGATATCCCACATAGAACCTCTCGTGGATCTTCTCCGAGAGGCCGTAGGAATCCAGCAGTCCATACTGGCAGGTCGTACCCTTGCAGGCCACCACCGGGCGCACCCTGGAGCCAGTGCCGCCTGTGGTCATACCGTGTTGGGCGAGAAATTCTCTCAGTTCATCAATCTTATCAAAGGGAACCCCTTGCAGCTCCACCGTCAGGCGGGTGGTGAATACGATATTACCGTCGCCAAACTTTTTCGCCGCCTCGGCAGCGGCCGTCAGCTGCTCCGAGGTCATCTTGCCATTGACCGTGATGATCCGGCAGTTAAAATTATCCGTCCCCTTGTTGCTGAGAAAGCCGAGTCCCTTAACCCTCTTCTCCTCCTCCGGGCTGATCGTCAAAGTAGCCATAACATATATCCTCCTGTTCTTTTTTCACAGATCTTTAAATTACCCTATTCTTCATCCTCCTCAAAAGAGGTAAAGAATGTGCCGCCCTCCAGCACTTTCGTGTTGGTATAGCCGTAGAATTTCAAGCGGTTCTGCAGCAGATAAGCCCTCTTGCCCTTGGTGCAGACCAGCAGAAGCTTCGCGTCTAGCGGGTACTCCGGCAGAGGCCCTTCCACAGCGGTCAGGTCAATATGCCGCGCCCCGGGGATCGTCGCCGCGGAAGCCGCATCCAGGATCGTGTAGCCCTCCGCCGCCCCGGCCGCATACTCGGCGGGTGTGATGGAATCCAGCGCCCCGGCCATCTTGTTCAACAGCACATTGGCTGTCTGCGCGATCGGATGGATGGCCGTGGAGAAGGGCGGCGCATAGGAAAAGTCCATGGCAGACAGCTGATCCACGGTCATCCCCAGGGAAATTCCCGTGACCGCGATATCCATCACCTTGTCCACCGCGCCCTTGCCCAGCACCTGGGCTCCGAGTATTTTTCTCGTACTCTTATCTGCAATCAGCTTGATAATAAAGGAGGATGCGTCCGGATAGTAGTGGGCCTTGTCATCCACTACCGTCAGCGCTGTCACTGTGTCATAACCCGCATCCGCCGCCTGGGATTCACCGAGACCGGTGCGGCCGATGCAGATGCCGGGGAGCTTGGCAACGCCGGTGCCGAGGACGCCGGGATGGCTCACTTCATGGCCCGCTATATTCATGGCCGCCGCACGCCCCGCGATGTTGGCCGTAGAACCCATCGGGGACCATTGGGGCTTTCCGGTCACACGGTTTTTCACCATGGCGCAGTCCCCCACCGCGTAGATATCGGGATCGTTGGTGCGCATATGCTCATCCACCAGCACCGTACCCTTGAACATCTCGATACCGGTATTCTCCAGATACCCCGTATTGGGGCGGATACCCATGGCCAGGATACAGGCATCCGCCTTCATAGCCCTTTTGCTGGTCTTCACCTTTTCCACATGGCCCTCGCCGATGATCTCCTCCAGGGCCACGCCCGCCGCCACGTTAATACCGTTGTCCAGCATCACATTCTCCGCGTAGGCTGCCAGCTCCCCGTCAAGGAATCCCGGCAGGATTGTCTTTGCGAAATCGATGACCGATACCTTCACTCCCTTAAGCGCCAGATTCTCCGCCACCTCCAGGCCGATGAAACCGCCGCCGACCACCACAGCCCTGCGGATCTTGCCTTCCTCCACCGCCTTGCGCAGAGAAATGGCATCCTCCGGCGTGCGCATCACATATACACCCTCCAGATCCGTACCTTTGCAGGGCGGCACGAAAGGCGACGCGCCAGAAGCAACCACCAGCTTGTCATAGCTATGTATGCTCTCCTCACCGGTTTCTGTCTGTACGGCTTTCACCGTCTTGCCGTCCCGGTCCACGGAGACTACCTCCATGCCGGTCTGTACCTCCACCCCTGTCAGACGCGAAAAACTCTCGGGGGTATTGACGATCAGAGCACCTTTATCCTCAATCACACCGCCCACATAATAAGGAAGACCGCATCCCGCATAAGAAATATCCTTCCCTTTGGTCAGGATCGTAACCTCCGCGCTTCGGTCTTCCCTCTTTAGTTTGGCCGCCGTCTTTGTACCGGCCGCCACGCCGCCAATCACCAATACTTTCACAGCTTTTCTCCTTTATCTGATTTATTTTTCATCAGTATAGCACTTGAGAATACATAATGAAAATGGTATTATTTTATTATTGTTATAGGCATTACTTATCATTTAGCCAAAAGCCAGTTGAAGCATTTCAGCACTTTATTACTACATGCATGTTTAGGAGATCTCCCATGACCATACGACACCTGAAAATTTTTCTTGCTGTAGCAGAATCCGGCAGCATGAGCGCCGCCGCCAAGAAGCTCTACATCACTCAGCCTTCGGTGAGCCAGGCTGTACGGGAACTGGAAGACCATTACCAGATCCGCCTGTTTGAGCGGCTAAACCACAGGCTGTACATAACGGACGAGGGGCGCCGTCTGCTGAACGAGGCCCGCCCTACCATCCAGAACTTCGATATGCTGGAGACCAACATGACCCGTATGCAAGGGCATCACCGGCTGCGTATCGGCGTATCCATGACCGTGGGCACCTGTGTGCTGCCCCGTCTGCAGCAGGATCTGGCCACCTCCCTGTCCGGCCGGATCCTGTACTTCTATTCCGGCAACACCCATACCATTGAGGACAAGCTGCTGCGCTCTGAACTGGATTTCGGCATTGTCGAAGGCATCGTCCATGCCCCGGATCTGGTCAGCATACCGATTATCGATGACTTTCTGGTGCTGTGCTGCAGCAACGACCATCCGCTGGCCTCCCGGCCCGTCCTCTATCCCCGGGATCTGGCGGACGCCAGTTTCGCCATCCGGGAGGAGGGCAGCGGCACCCGCGCCCTGTTTGAAAAATATCTGAAATCCCGACATATCGACATGCGCATCTCCCTGGAAGCCACCTCGCCGGAAACTATCCGTGCTATGGTCAAGACCTCCCGGATGATGACCGTGATGTCGGTGCGCCTTCTCGAAGAAGATATCCGCAGCCGGGCCATCCATGTCTTTAGGAGCACCGGCCACAGCTGGAACCGCACTTTCAAGCTGGTTCACCACAAAAACAAAGAGCTGGGACAGGATTTCACTCACATCCGTGAAGCCCTGTCCCGTTATAAAACGCCCGATTTTCTTGATCAGATTCCCACCGCCGTATTTGAAGAGTAGGCGGCGCTCCCCGCAGACCCGCTACTCCGCCGTCCGCGACGTTTCCGCGGGTCTAATCTGCTTGCCGTCCACAGCCGCCTCCAAGGTGAACCAGAACTCCACGCCGTTGGAATAGTTTTCCACTCCGCACTCCTGTTTCAGCGACTCCATAATCGCCTTCACAATAGATAGGCCGATGCCGCTGCCGCCGTACTCCCGGGTTCGCGCCTTATCGACTTTGAAAAACTTGATCCACACCTTATCGATATCCTCCTCCGGTATCTGCGCGCCCGTGTTAAACACGGAAGTACGCACCCGGCCGTTCTCCAACCGACACCGGATATCCAGAATCCGCTCTCCGTCTATATGGTTCAGGGCATTGGACACATAATTGGTGATAACCTCCTCCACCTTGAACTCGTCCCCCCACACATAGAGCGGTTCCTCCTGACGCAGACGCACCTGTACGCCCTTTTGCTCGACCATGATCCGGGCCGACTGCAGTACGCCCCGCAAAAGAGCCGTCAAGTCAAAACACTCCAGAGCCACCTGTTCGTTGCCGAATTCCAGCTGGTTCAGCGTCAGCAGCTTTTTCACCATCGTATTCATCTTCGACGCTTCGTCAATGATCACCTCGCAGTAGAAATCCCGGCTCTCCGGATCATCGCTGATATTGTCCTGCAGACCCTCCGCGTATCCCTGGATCAGAGCGATCGGGGTCTTCAGCTCATGGGATACGTTGGACAGGAAATCCTTCCGCATCTCATCAATCTGCTCCTTTTTCTCAATATCCTTCTGGAGCTCCAGATTCGCCGATTTGAGCTCCGAGATCGTCCTCTCCAGCTCTTCCGACATCCTGTTGAAATTCCGCCCCAGCACGCCGATCTCATCCCTTCCTCCGCTGACATATTTCGTATTAAAATCCAGCGCCGCCATTTTCTGTGAAATCTCTGTCAATTCCGTGATCGGCCTGGTGATTCTCTTGGTGAACATCCACACCACGATCCCCGCTACCAGCGCCATAATCAGTCCCACCCGGGCAAAAAATGTATTAGCCTGCTCCACACTTTCCCGGATACTGGCCATGGGGGAACGGATCAGAAATGACCGTCCGTCCGCCAGAGCGCCCCATATCTCAATATACTTTTCCGCTGTAAAAATATCCTTATTTTTCTGGATCGTATAGGAGTCCGTACTGTCCAGAATATCCGGCCTCGAATCATCTATACCCGTGACATAGCCAAAGAGACGGCTGGCCAGAAGCTCCCCCTGGCCTGATCTGGCGTTACAATAGAAATTGTTGTCCCCGTCGGTCACTACAAATACCAGGTTATTGATCGAGCAATAGGAAAACAACGCATCCGAAGTGTCCACGTCTTTCAGATCTTTCGTCGCCTCCAAAAGATGCATCCCCGTCTCCAGCGTTTTCGACTTATCCCTTACATAAAACGGCTCCATAAACAGAAAATTCAATAGCACAACGGAAAACAGGCTCAACAGGATGAAAAAAATCGTGTACAGCGCCAGTGTGACACGAATAGAGTATTTGAACTGTATGTCTTTATTCTTCAACTTCAAATTTGTATCCCATTCCCCATATCGTCCGTATTAACTCCCCTTTGCTCCCCAGCTTGTTCCTGAGCTTTTTCACATGGGTATCAATAGTCCTGGCATCGCCAAAATAGTCGTAATTCCACACATGATTCAGGATCTTTTCCCTTGACAGAGCGATTCCCTGGTTTTCGATGAAATACGTCAGAAGTTCAAACTCCTTGAAACTCAGTTCCAGGGTCCGCCCGTCTATCGTAACCTCATGGGCCGATTTATTGATCATGATTCCTCCGGCAGAAAGCACCTGTTCCGCGTCCGTCTGGCCGCTCCGTCTGAGAATGGCGCCCACCCGAGCCACCAGGATCTTGGGGCTGAAAGGCTTGGAAATGTATTCATCCACCCCCAGCTCAAAGCCCAAAAGCTCGTCCCGCTCGTCGCCTTTTGCCGTAAGCATGATGATCGGCACTTTGCTCTCCGCCCGGATCTCCCGGCAGACCTCCCAGCCGTCCATCCGCGGCATCATCACATCCAGAATCAGCAGAGCGATGTCCTTATTGTGATAGAATACATCCATGGCTTCCTCGCCGTCCCCGGCCTCCAGCACCTCATAATCCTGTTTCACCAGAAAATCACGGACAAGCTTTCTCATACGGCTCTCGTCATCCACCACCAGTATTTTTAATTTGCTCATATCCGTCCGCCTCCAAATATATCATCACTTTTCCACCACTATAACAGCAAACTATGTTCCTTCTGTGAACGGGATAAAAAACTTTACGGCTGCCCGTCAGCCCATGCAGTTTTTACAGGGAACATATCCTTCTTCCATCAGATCCTCCAGCACCGCATGTACCTTCTGCCGGTTTTTCGCCTTCATCTGCGTAACGCTCTCGCATTCCGGCAAATGGATCTTCATTGTATTCGTATTCAGCACATAATCCTGCCCGGGGGATTCCGAAGCGGCCGATTCTTCTGAAACGGAGCCTTCCTCCGGAGCGGCACCGTCCGTCCAGGAAGCATCTTCCTCTGCGGCTTTTTCCGCAGCGGCCCCATTCTCTCCGCCGAAACCATATTCACTCTCCCAGTTTAGAAGCTTTCCGTCGCTATAGCAGAATATGTTCCCCAGCTCATCGGTACGGTAAAGCTGCACCTGCCGGGCCGCCAGGGCCTCTCTGGTTTCCCTGTGGGGATGTCCGTAATCGTTATCCCGCCCGCAGCTGACCACCCCGTAGGAAGGTTCCACCGCCTGGAGAAACGCCTCCGTGGTAGAACTGGAGCTTCCGTGATGGCTCACATGGTAAACATCCGCTTCCAGCGGGACACCTGCGGCCAGCATATCCTCCTCGGCCTTTTCCTCCGCGTCACCGCAAAACAGAAAACTCAATTCCCCGTAGGTAAAACGCAGACAGACAGACCAGTCATTGGGATCCTCCCGGTCATACTGCTCCACAGGGCCTACAATCGTAAAACTGCCGCCGCCAAGATCATAAGCCTCCCCAACTACCGGATGAATCACTTTAATATCCCTCTCGACGATGCTGTCCGCCAGCTGTTCATAGGCTTTTGTATCCCGCTCAAGCTCCGGCATCAGCAGAGCCCCCACCGGAAATTTGTAGGCGATAACATCCGCGCCGCCAATATGATCCGCGTCCGGATGGGTGCAGACAAAATACTTGAGATCTTCCACCCCGAGCTTTTGCAGCTCATTCTGGACGTTGGTACCCGCCGACTCATCGCCGGCATCAATCAGCATGGCTTCCCCCTCGCACAGAATCAGCGTCGAATCCCCCTGCCCCACATCCATAAACTCCATGGTCAGGCCGCTTTCCGGATCCGGAAGCGCCCTCTCCCCATCTGAAACATGGGAGGCCGCCTCCCCGGATCCACCGGCCAGGGACATATCCGAAGCATCCGCCATGGTTTCACTCTGCCCGCCGCCGGCCAGATCACCGCCGGCTGCCGACTCACTGTAAACGCCTTTTGCCCCTGCCTGCGTGCTGACGGCATCCTGCGGCGGCTGCGCTCCGCCGCAGCCGGCCAGCACCAGCAGCCAAAAAAGTAAAAGGGCCGACCGTATACGTACTGTCCGCCCCTGCATGATTTTTTTATTGATCCATGTTTTCATCATATAGCCCCCTCTCTCATGAGCCGCCCGACAAAGCCCCGAGCAGCTTCTCCAGTCCACGCCCTACAGACTGGCGCATCTCCGCACTACCCAATTTTTCACGGATCTGGTCGAAAAATTCTGATATCTTCTCCAGGGAAGACAAATGGGACGTAAGCCCTTTAAACATACCCATAGAGGACATAATAAACTCGGCGATGCACAGAAGAACCACAATAACCACAACGATCAGGCCAATATTCAGGGCCTTCCGCAACCCCGAGCTGATCTCATCATAGTCCTCCTCCCCGTACGCCTCATACTCTTCATCCCGCGTCTTCTTTTTTCCGGACTGCTTCTTCGCCGGCTGCTTCTTTTTTGATTTTTTGGATTTCTTTCCGGCGGATACCTCGGACGCTTTGCCCTTTACCTTTTCCTTTAGCTGATTAACCTTTTTCCGTCTTTCCATCTCGGCGCCTTTTTTAATACTGTCCACCTGCTCCTTCGAAAAAATAAGTGTTTCTCCCTGCATAGCGTCCTTAGGGGATGATGTCTGGATTGAACTGTCCGGATTTTTCATACACAGCATCAGATCCCGTATCAGTTCATCCATATTCTGATACCGGTCATCCATACGCTTGCTCATGCACTTCCCGATGATCTGGTTGAACCGCTCCGGAATCTCCGGAAAAAGCTCCCGGGGCATCGTAAGCCTGCCGTCCATATGCTGCATGGCCACCTCCACCACAGAATGGCCGGAATAGGGCAATGTTCCCGTACACATCTCATACATAGTCACTCCCAGAGAATAAATATCCGTTCTCTGATCGGAATAACCGCCTCTCACCTGCTCCGGTGAGCTATAGGACACCGACCCGCACACATCCACCGTCATAGTTTCCCCGGACTGCACCCGGGCAATACCAAAATCCGAAATTTTGACATTTCCCTCCAGAGTCAGGATCAGATTCTCTGGTTTGATGTCCCGGTGCACAATCCCCGCCCTGTGGGCGGCGGCCAGGCCGTCCGCAGCCTGCATGGCAATACTCAGGCACTCATTATTCCGCAGCCTTCCCCGTTTCTTGATATACTGCTTCAGCGTCAGGCCCTCCACCAGCTCCATAACAATAAACCAGTAACCCTGGTCATGATCCACATCATACACATTTACAATATGGTCATGGGTCAGCCCCGCAGCCGCCTGGGCCTCCCGATGAAATTTCCGCAAATAAGCCTCATCATGCTGCAGCTCATCCTTGAGTACCTTCATCGCGGCCGGCCTGTGCAGGACATGATCCATGATCTTGTACACCCTGGCCATGCCCCCGGTGCCTATATCGTCCAATATTTCGTATCTCTGTTTTAATATCATGCCGGATGACAGCATATATACACTCCCTCAAACACACAGAAAGTCCGCCACTGAACAGGATCTCCCTCGATGTGGCGGCTTTTCCGCATACTTAATTATCTGATAAAGATTTTGTAATTGTTCAGTGTCCCCGCAGTCACAATGCAGGATCACTCATGATAACAGACACGCACAATATGGGGATGATGCTCACCGGTGATCCAATCCACATCATCCGTCAGCCAGCTCATGATATTCAGCATATTTTTTTCCCATTTAATGGTACTTTCCCGTTCCTCCTCTGTCATTGCGTGTTCCATGCTGGTATCAATCTCATTATAACCAAAAATATAACCGCCTGCATTCCAGATGGAGAAATTACTGTCCGGACCCGGATCGACCTCGCCGTTTCTCGCCTCCACCAGAGCATCATGGCGGCGCTTATACTCTTCCTCCGAGCCGGGCACCAGCTTTGTGATAAACACCCGGTGACGAATCATCTCCTTATTCTCCCTCACCCAGCCAAAATTGTGGTACATCAGACGCATGGGTTTATACGGTTCGGAAATCCAGTCATACGTCACTCCCAGGAACTTGTCCCATGTCCGCAGCTTTTCCATCTCATCCTCATCAATCGTATGATCAGACGGGCTTTCACAGTAGCCGAACAGTATATCCTCCACATTCCAGATGCTGAAATTCGATATGCCGCTCATGTCCAGCACTTCTGTGAGTTCTGTCCAGATCTTTCCCAGCCTCGCCCGGTATTCTCCCAGCATTCCGTCTTTGATCTTCATGGCAAATGCATGTCTTTTCATATCCAAACCTCCCCAATCATGGCCGTTCATCTCGTAACCGGACGTCCCAAAAGTTACTGCTCACTCTGAGATTCACTCTTGGCAAAATACCGGCATTTTTACGGACTTTGTATTATATGCAAAGCCCTGGGCCGAATTGTAACCAAAATCTTACCTTCTCAACCGATTATCTGTTACCGTCCTTGACACGCTCACACGTTTCTTGGTATTATACCACGGGTACAGGGAGATATTCAACACGAAAATTCCCCCTGCCAAACGCTATTTCTGCCTGTATCATTAAAAAATGACAGGAAAATATCAGATTTGACGCAGAAATTCCTTTTTAGAAAACAAGACCTGTAAATTGTACCCCTTGTCAAGGACATTTTGAATTTGTGTAGTACCCGATTTTT
>CAJUQO010000061.1 GCA_910588295.1 uncultured Lachnospiraceae bacterium
CGTCCTGCTGAAAATGCAGGGTTACTCTACAAAAGAAATAGCCCCGCTTGTACATGTGACGGCAGGGGCTGTCTATGCGAGGTTGGCTCATTTGCGTAAGAAGCTGCGGAATATTTCGGTTTTACCCCCGCGGAGGTGGAGGAGATGGCGGAGGCCTATGGGATCGGCGGCAGGTTTGAAGAAATGAGACGCTTGTATGACGGGATCCGCCGGGAAGAATGCCGAAAGGTAGAGGACTTTATAAACGGCCAGCTGTCAGGGAGCATCAGTTGCTATGACAGCGCGGAAGATTTTTACCATGGCTATCTTCTGGGTCTGCTGGGAGGCATCCCGGGCTATCGGATCCATTCCAACAAGGAGAGGGGAGAGGACAGGCCGGATCTGCTGCTGGAGCCGGACAATCCCCAGGATCCGGCCGTAGTGGTGGAAGTGAAGCGTGTCCGGAAATTCAGCCAGATGGAGGCAGCCTGTGACAGGGTCCTCCGGCAGATCCGGGAGATGAATTATGCGTCGGGGATTTTAGACGAGGGCTGCCGTGAAGTGCTGGAATACGGATTTTGTTTTTGCCGGAAAAACTGTATGGTGAAAGTGGTAAAGAGGAAGGCTGCCTGACGGCGCGTCCCTTTGGCATTTATACGCAAAAGCTGTAAACGCCGGCTTTTACGCATCATCGGGCTTGCCCAACTGGCTCCCCCGCACCACCGCGTCCCTGCCATAACGGTTTTTGATGGCGTCCAGGGCCTGTTCCAGTTTCCTTTGTTTTTCCGCGTCAGGCTTCCGAACGGCGGTCGCAGTCTCTTTTTTCCGCAAAGCCTGCCAGTCCATATCAAAGAGGGACAGCTGTACGGGGGCGTTCTCTCCCACGAGCCTGGTAGCGCGCAGCCCCAAAAGGCGCAGGGGCTCGCCGTTCCACAGCTCGGCGAACAGGCGGCAGGCCGTCTCGTGGATGGCGTTGGTGCTGTCCGTGGGGGAGTAGACGGCAGTCTGCCGGGAAACCTTTACGAAGGTGCTATATTTGATTTCTACGGCGACGCAGCCCGCCAGCAGATGGTTTTTCCGCAGCCGGGCGGAGACGGATTCGGCCAGTTCAAGGAGGATCCTGTCCGCCTCGGCCTCGGTGGCGACGTCCTCCCGCAGGGTGGTAGAATTGCCGATGGACTTGGCTTCCTCGCGCTCTGTGACCACCGCGGAATCGTCGATGCCGTGGGCGTATTCCCAGATCTGGCGGCCATGGGATTTGAAATGGGATTCCAGAAGCCCGGGCGAGCAGGAGGCCAGGTCGCCGATGGTGCGGACGCCCAGGGTGGCCAGGCGGGCGGCGGTGGAGCCTCCCACCGAGAAAAGTTCCCGGACGGGAAGGGGCCAGAGTTTTTTCTCCAGCTCATCGGGAAACAGCGTGTGGGTCTTGTCCGGTTTCTCGAAATCGCTGGCCATTTTCGCCAGCACTTTCACGGAAGAAATGCCGATGTTGACGGTAAAGCCCAGTTTTTCCCTCACGTGGGCCCGGATCTCGGCGGCCGCGGCTGCAGGAGAAGAAAAGCGGTGGGCGATGGGTGTGAAATCCATATAGCACTCGTCCACCGATACCTGCTCAATATCCGGCGTATACTCCCGGAGCAGCGCCATCAGCTCCCGGCTGCGCCTGTGGTACAGCTTGTGGTCCGGAGGAACCAGAAGAAGATCCGGGCATTTTTTCAGAGCCTGGGCCACCGGCTCTCCGGTTTGTACGCCGAAAGCTTTGGCGGGCAGGGATTTGGCCAGTACCACGCCGTGCCTTGTGGCCGCGTCTCCGCCGATGACGGCCGGGATCAGGCGCAGATCCACCGTATCCCCACGGGCCAGGCGTTCTACCGCCGTCCAGCTCAGATAAGCTGAATTCACGTCGATATGAAAAATGATCCCCGCCATGATCTGTCCCCTTTCTCTGCAATGGTTGTTATATGCAATCAGAACCGGCACATGCGGCCGCAGCGCAAAAAAAGGCTGCCGCATATGCGACAGCCTGTCATCTCTTTTCTTCCGTGCGCCGCACGTCGAATCCCTTCCATGGACGTTACTTTTACAGTTAACTCAGTCCAGGCGCCCTCACGGCACATGGAAGGTTCTGCTTAGTGCTGCTCCATTCCTGACCTGACACGGTTCACAGATTCCCATTGCGCGAGACCCGGACGTCAACGCCACTTATAAAAGGCAGCCCCACAGTACAGAATCCTCGGATTGGCATCACCCCTGCTATAGCGGATTGCAGGTACAGGGCACCGCTGGCTCCCCGGCTGCACGGATCTTAAGTATAGCCTGTTTTTGGTGTTTTGTCAATCGTCACTTGTTATTGGCGGATAATTGGTCTATAATATAGGGCGGTGAGAGGTAACGGTTCAGCCAGAGGCTGAACTGTTACTGCAAGAGAAAAGTTTTTTCTCATATGGAACGGAGGTACTATATATTATGAAAAGAATCGGTTTATTGACGAGCGGCGGCGACTGCCAGGCCCTGAACGCGACCATGCGGGGCGTAGTAAAAGGGCTGGCAAATTCCTGCGACGAGCTGGAAGTGTACGGCTTTATGGAAGGCTATAAGGGCTTGATTTATGGCAATTACCGTCTCTTGAATCCGAAGGAATTCTCCGGTATACTGACCAAGGGCGGCACGATCCTGGGCAGTTCCCGGCAGCCCTTCAAGCAGATGCGTGTGCCGGATGCCAACGGACTGGATAAAGTGGAGGCTATGAAACATACCTACCACAAGCTGCGTCTGGATTGTCTGGTGATTCTGGGCGGAAACGGTACGCAAAAGAGCGCGAACCTTCTGCGGGAGGAGGGCCTGAACATTATTCATCTGCCCAAGACGATTGATAATGATATTTTTGGAACGGATATGACCTTCGGTTTTTACAGCGCAGTCAATATCGCCACGGAAGCCATCGACTGCATCCATACCACGGCAGCTTCCCATAACCGTGTGTTTATCGTGGAGATTATGGGACATAAAGTGGGTTGGCTGACTCTCTATGCCGGAATGGCCGGCGGCGCGGACATCATCCTGCTGCCCGAGATCCCCTACGACATCAATAAAGTGGTGAAAAAGCTGGAGGCCCGCGGCAAGGCCGGCAAGGGCTTTACGATTCTGGCTGTGGCCGAGGGGGCCATTTCCAAGGAAGATGCCAAACTGAGTAAAAAGGAATTAAAGAAAAAACAGGCGGCGGATGCCAAGCTCTACCCCTGCGTATCCTATAAAGTGGCCGCTGAGATCCAGGAAAAGACCGGTCAGGAGATCCGCGTGACCGTACCTGGCCATACCCAGAGAGGCGGCGGGCCCTGCCCCTATGACCGTGTCTTGTCCACTCTGCTGGGCGCTGAGGCGGCCCGCGCGATTATGGATGAGGATTACGGCTGTATGATCGGTATGGTCAACAATGAGTTGAAGCGTGTTCCCCTGTCGGAGTGCGCCGGAAAATTAAAAACTGTAGACCCGGGCTGTCAGGTTATCCAGGAGGCAAAGGAGATCGGTATCTGTTTCGGAGACTGATGCCGTAAACACCTGTGCCGGAGGGTCTGTGCCGTAAGGAGTAAAGTCTATGAGCTATGTGGCTCTGTACCGAAAGTTCCGTCCTTCTACCTTTGACGAGGTGAAGGGACAGGATCATATTGTAAAAACATTAAAAAATCAGATGAAGACGGATCGTCTCGGCCATGCTTACCTGTTCTGCGGAACCCGCGGGACAGGTAAAACCTCCGTGGCCAAGATCCTTGCCAAAGCGGTAAACTGTGAGTATCCGGTGGATGGAAGCCCCTGCAATGAATGTCCTGCCTGCCGGGCCATCCAGGCGGGAGCTTCTATGAATGTTATAGAGATTGACGCGGCCTCCAACAATGGCGTGGACAATATCCGGGAAATCCGGGAGGAAGTGACCTACCGTCCCACAGAGGGGCGCTTCAAGGTCTACATTATTGACGAGGTGCATATGCTCTCTACCGGAGCCTTCAACGCTCTGCTGAAGACGCTGGAGGAGCCGCCCTCCTATGTGATCTTCATCCTGGCCACCACCGAGGTAAACAAGATTCCGATCACGATCCTGTCCCGGTGTCAGCGGTACGATTTTCACCGGATATCCATCGACACCATAGCGGCCCGCCTGCGGGAGCTTTTGGAGCAGGAGGGGGTGGAGGCTGAGGAGAAGGCCCTCCGCTATGTGGCGAAGGCCGGGGACGGTTCCATGCGTGATGCCTTAAGTCTGCTGGATCAATGTATCGCCTTTTATTACGGGGATGTGCTGACCTACGAGCGGGCGCTGGAGATTCTGGGAGCGGCAGATTTTGAGGTATTCAGCCGGATGTTGCGGGATATACTGGAACAGCAGGTTTCCTCCTGCATTCAGCGCCTTGAGGATATGATCTACCGAGGTAAGGAGCTGACCCAGTTTGTGGGGGACTTCACCTGGTATCTGCGGAACCTCCTGCTGTTGAAGACGGGAGGGGATGGCGGGGAGACTCTGGATGTGTCTGCGGAAAACCTCCGGCTTTTGGAAGAGGAGAGCGGCCGGGTGGAGGAGCAGACACTGATGCGCTACATCCGGATCCTGTCGGAACTCTCCAACCGGATCCGCTACTCGACCCAGAAGCGGGTGGAGGTGGAGGTGGCCCTGATCCGCATGTGCAGGCCACAGATGGAGGTGGATACCACCTCCCTGCTGGAACGTGTGCGCGAGCTGGAAAAAAAGCTGGAAAAGGGGCTGGCGGCTGTGCCCGCAGCCCCGGTATATCAGCGGACGGCGTCCCGGCGGGAGACCCCGCCCCGGGAGGAGGCGTCTGCC
This sequence comes from uncultured Lachnospiraceae bacterium, assembly GCA_910588295.1. Lineage (GTDB taxonomy): Bacteria > Bacillota > Clostridia > Lachnospirales > Lachnospiraceae > UBA11957. The sequence goes on from CAJUQO010000061.1 coordinate 4,811, forward strand.
CCGGCAAAAGCCACGCCGGAGGATCTGGCGCAGATCGCCGCCCGCTGGCGGGAGATCACCCGACAGTGCGGCCCTCTTCTTCGGGCGCTGCTGGATACGGCGGTACCCCAGTACAACGCGGAGACCGGCGAGAACGTACTGTACCTGTCCATCCATACGCCCCAGGGCGGCTGCGGCCTGTCCGGCAAGCAGATTGTCGAGCTTAAGGATATCATAGAACAGACACTGGGGAAACAGGTGGAGGTAAAGGAAATGAAATCCCAGTCCCAGGCGGCGTCCATGCGGGAGCTGGAAGTACGGGAGACGGTGGCCCGGGAAGTGGCTATACCGGTAGAAATAGAACGAGATATAGAAGAATAGGAGAATTGTGATATGGCAAAACGAGGAGGATTCCCTGGTGGGATGCCGGGCAACATGAATAACCTGATGAAGCAGGCCCAGAGAATGCAGAAGCAGATGGAGGAGAGCCAGAAGGAACTGGAGGTTAAAGAATATACCGCCGCTTCCGGAGGCGGCGCGGTGGAAGTGACCGTCACTGGTAAACGGGAGATTACAAAGGTCAAACTATCCGAGGAAGTGGTGGATCCCGATGATATTGAGATGCTGGAGGATCTGGTGATGGCCGCTGCCAATGAGGCGTTGCGGAAGGCCGAGGCGGATTCTGCCGCCGTTATGTCCAAGCTGACCGGAGGCCTGGGCGGCTTAAGCGGAGGGCTTCCTTTCTGATATGGACTACTACAGCAGTAAAATCAGCCGTCTTATTCAGCAGCTGTCGCGCCTGCCCGGGATCGGCACAAAGACGGCCCAGCGTCTGGCTTTCCACATCATCAGTATGCCGGAAGATCAGGTGCGCCAGCTGGCTGATTCCCTTACCGAGGCAAAGGCAAACATTTGTTATTGCAAAAGCTGTCAGACCCTGACGGATCAGGAGCTCTGCCCCATCTGCAGCAATCCCAAACGGGATCAAAAGCAGATCATGGTGGTGGAGAACCCCAGGGATCTGGCCGCTTATGAGAAAACAGGCAAATTTGAGGGCGTGTATCATGTGCTCCATGGCGCCATCTCACCCATGCTGGGCATCGGCCCGGGGGATATCCGCTTAAAGGAGCTGATGCAGCGCCTTCAGGGTGAAGTGGATGAAGTGATCATAGCCACCAACTCCAGCCTGGAGGGCGAAACCACTGCCATGTACATCGCCAAACTGATCAAACCCACCGGTATCAAAGTCACCCGCATAGCCAGCGGCGTTCCGGTGGGAGGGGATCTCGAATATATAGATGAAGTAACTCTTCTTCGGGCCCTGGAAGGGCGCACGGCGCTGTAGGGTTCATCCCTCCAGCGAAAATGCCGCGGCGCCCTCTTCTGTGGCCGTCCATTGTATGTTATCCGTAAATTCATTTCCACGGTAAAAATAGTTTTTCTCCGGTATCCGGGAAAAAGCCATCCGTATACCCAGCGTGATCGTGTCCGCCATTCCCATAATAAAAGAGAGCCGTGTGGTCTGCAGCATAAAGTGTTCAAAGGTGCCTGACAGATTGACAATGCCCGTGATAAAAATATCTCCGATCTCCGGCAGATCCTTCTGTACCCCTGCCCCCGGCGTGATCGAGCCCACCCCTGTGGTGATGAAACCGAGATGCTGTCGGGAACCCAGGGACGCGTCGATGGCGATCATCAGGCAGCGGGGATGCCGGGCGGAGATCCATTGTTTGGTTTCCGTCAGATTCAGTGCATGTACGGGCTGGTTCAGCGTGCCGTACACGTAACTGTCCTGCCAGACATATCTGGATAGCTGATGGCCGCACAGCGGTCCCAGGCTGTCGCCGGTGATCCTGTCGCTGCCTACGCACAAAAATACCAGCTCGTCCCAGGGGCGGTCGATTCTGCCGACACATGTCTGCAGGGTACGGGCCAGTTCACGGCAGGCGGACGGTTTTCTCTCATCGATATAAAATGTGCGGTCCGACATTGCATCACTTCCTTTCTGCGCCTTGTTTTATTAGGATATGTAATTTTTTCCCAAAAATACATAATTATTCCACCCGGATCGAAGCAATTAAAAATGATGCCTGTCCGTGTCGAAAAATTCTGTGGCTTCCCCGCCACAAACCGATAAAATGTGCGGGCAGATGATGATATGTTTGTCTGCAAAGGGGTGATTGCATGATAGAAATCATTTATAAGGATGAGAATGTCGGCACAGAAGAAAAAAGCGAATGTACCCTTCCGAAGAATATACGCCAGGTTGGCGAACAGCACGGAGGCATACGGATTTATCTGGAAGATTTTGCCTATACTTATCTGATGAAAACTGCATCGGTCAATCCCGAAAAAGGAAAACTCTGTCTGCTTTTAGGCAGGGAAAAAGAAAAGGAGGGCCAGCCGGTGCTGTTTATCCGCAGCGCCTTCTGGCTGGATCAGATGGAGGTAGACGGGGAGCATATACAGCTCCGGGACTCGGAGTGGAACGCCGCCGCCGGCATCATGGAAAAGAATTTCCCGGATCAGGAGATCCTGGGCTGGAGCCTGATGCTTGGCGGCTGCGGTCTGGAACCGTCGCCTTTGATGACGAAGACACATTTGAATCACTTTTCCGGAACCAACCGGGTATTTTTCTTTATCGATCCGGCGGAAAAGGAGGAGGCGTTTTTCCTCTATGATAACAATGCACTGACGAGACAGGACGGCTATTACATTTACTACGAAGAAAATAAGGCTATGCAGGAATACATGATCGCCCATAATCCGCTGATGGAGGGCCGGGTGGGCGAACCGGAGGATCGGGCCGTACAGGATTTCCGGAAAGCCGTGGAGCGCAGGCAGCATTCATCCGTGAAACTGGTGGGCCAGATCGTCCGGGTGGCGGCCGCGGCCTGTTTTGTGTTTGCGGTAGCGGCCGTGGTACGCTATGTGAGCAGGAACCCGGACAGACGGGCCGCCCAGACTGTCGTGTCTGCAACGAAGGAAACAGGCACCGGTTTTGAGACCAGTGAGCGTCTGTACAGCCAGCTTGGCCTCTTATCCCAGGCGGATGGGACATCCAGTGACGCAATGTCGGCGCCGGCATCTGCGGGCAATTCCGGCGCGGACATGCCGGATGCCCAGACAGGAGGACAGGAGGCTGCTCCCAACGGCACAGAGGCGTCTTCCGACGGAGAATCGGCAGGGGTACAAAAGGATGGAGCCGCTGCTGCGGCAGGGAATCCTGCTGAAACAGAAATTCCGGACAGTACTGCAGCCAATGCCGGCGTATCGGACAGTACAGGGACGCCGGAGAGCGGCGCCGCAGACGCGTCGGGCGGTGAAACACAGCCGGATACGGCAGCGGCCAACGCGGGAGCAGACGGCACGGAAGCATCGGCCGGCAACCGGGCATCTGATGCGGCGGAAACCGGTTCGGAAGATACCGCCGCCGCTTCCGGAAAGGGGGCTTATGCTGCTTACCGCGTACAGAAAGGCGATACAATCACCAGCATTGCCACCCATTATTATGGCAATCTGGCAAAAATCAGCGAGATCTGTGCCTTGAATCATCTGGAATCAGAAGACCTGATTTATGAAGGACAGGTTATCCTGCTGCCGTGAGCATACGGCCTGACGCCATTCGCTCTGTGGCCCGGAGTAATAGTCCGGCCCAGGTTTTTGCACTTGCTGCAAAGGGGCAGATGCCGTAACAGTTCAGCCAGGGCTTTGCATTTGATGCAAAGTACGTAAGAATGCTGGTATTTTGCCAAGAGTGCCCGATGTGAAAAGTAACCATGATTCTTTACTACTATGAGCAAAGTGTGCTATAATGGGCGGTAACAAAATCAGAAGAGTATTATTGTAGGAATAAGTACCGGCAGGAAATACCAATGAATGAACAAAATAGAAGAAAAAAACGACACAGACGCCGCAGGAGGATATGGCCTTTGCTTTTAATCTGCGCAGCGGCGGCACTGGCTTTTGGAGCCAGATATTATATGAATCACCGTACCAGTTCTGCTTATGTGGTGGTGTCATCCGGCACCCGGGAGGATACGGCGTCGTCCCAGTACCAGTCTTTTGCTGATGCTGTGCTCAGATACAGCGATGACGGCGCGTCTTTGTCCAAGGACGACGGGACGCTGGTCTGGAACGAGTCTTTCGATATGCATTCGCCCACGGCGGATGTCTCAGATGATGCCCTGGTGATCTATGACAAAAAGGGCACCGTTATGTATGTATTTGGCACAAACGGCATCCGGGGCACGATCAGTACGGAACTGCCTATACTGAAAGCCAAAGTGTCCAGCCAGGGTATGATTGCGGCCATTCTGGAAGACGGCGAGACTACCTGGATCAATTTTTATTCCGTCGAGGGCCAGACCATAGCTACAGGTAAGACACGTATTGACAGTCCCGGTTATCCGGTGGATCTCGACGTATCCAAAAACAGCGAGCTTTTAATGGTGTCGTACCTCTATGTGGACGGAAACACCCCCACCAGCTATGTGGCTTTTTACAGCTTTGGCAGCGCCGGGCAGAATCAGATGGACAATATTGTCAGCGGCTACACCTATCCCAACACTATGATTCCCCAGGTGAGTTTTCTGGGGAATGATGTGGCCGTGGCCGTGCGTGATGACGGTTTGACTTTTTACAGCGGCAGCCAGATTCCGGCGGAAAATATATCTGTGACGGAGGAAACGGAAATATCCAGCACATTTATCAGTGACCAGGGCGTAGGCCTGATCGTACAAAGCGGCGAGAATCAGCAGGGCCATACATTGAAAATATATAATACGGGCGGGAAACTGGTAACAGAGCAGGAACTGCAGATGGATTATAGTTCCGTGGCAGTCAGCGGTGGGCAGCTGCTTTTGTACAATGATAAACAGGTCAGCATCTTCGGCATGGACGGTACAGAGAAATTTTCCGGTGTTATTGAGGAAGGCGTGATCCAAAGTATCTGCAAGACAGGCAGCAACCGCTATATGGTGGTGATGGAAGATGGCCTGGAAACAATACGGCTGAAATAGCATGGCAGCGGGAGGATGAAATGAACTGGTTATGTGTGGTACTGCTGGCTTTTCTGGCGTTGTCTGTCGCCAATGGGGCCAGAAAAGGCTTAGTGCGGATGGTAGTGTCACTGGTCTTCATGATTCTGGTCATGGGGCTGTCCTCTGTCCTCCATCCCTACATTAGCAGTTATATAAAAGAAAATACAAAGATGTATGACACGGTGCTGGACGGGTGCAGCCGGGTGATCAACGAGCGGCTGCGCCAGCAGCAGGAGGAGCTGACGCTGTCTGTCCAGGTGGAGGTCATTGACAGCCTTCCTCTTCCTGCCGGCATGAAGGACGGGCTGCTTAAAGGAAACAACGCCGAGGCGTGGGATCTGTTTTCCGTGGATCGGTTTTCTGACTATCTGGCTGTTTATCTGGCCGATCTGATTCTTCGCGCCGCGGCGTTTTTACTCTCGTTTATGGCGGCCTTTATCGTGGTGAAAATCGGACAGAATATTGCGTATATGCTAACATCTCTGCCGGGAATCAGCCTGTTGAACCGCGCGGCCGGGGCAGCCTTCGGGTTGGTACAGGCATGTATCTGGATCGAGCTGTTTTTTATGCTTGTCATGCTGGTGCAGGATACGGATTTCGGCCAGGTGTTGATAGCGGCCGTGCAGGAAAACGAGATACTGAATCATCTGTACAACCACAATGTATTATGGTTTCTGCTTACCAGGCTGATGTTTTGACAGGAGCGCGGATGCGTTAAAAAAGGATGCCAGGAAATCCTGTGAAGAGGATTTCCTGGCATCCTTGTCTTATTCTTCTGGTTCGGCGGAAGGCTTATTGTTTTCCGGTTTCTTATTTTGCTCCTCCTCTTTCTTTTTCTTCTCTTCCTCCTTTTTCTTCTGCTCTTCTTCTTTTTTCTTTTGTTCTTCCTCTTTCTTTTTCTGTTCCTCTTCTTTCTTCTTCTGCTCTTCCTCTTTCCTCTTTCTTTCTTCTTCTTTCTTTTTCTTCTCTTCCTGGGCTTTCTTCCAGGCGGCGTAACAACTGGTGCACCGTTTGTCCGGTATGGATGGCTCCGTGAAATATTCTGTCACCGTCGGACAGGTGGAACCGGCCAGCAGGCCCGTGCGGCGGCAGACGGTAGCTTCCTGAACCGAGGAAGGCTGTTTGAATTCTTTGACTGGCAGGTCTTCATGAACCCTGGCCATGATCTTTCTCCACAGATTTTGTTGGAAGGTACGGCCGTTATTTTCCTTGGCCAGCTTCTGGTTGCCGTCATAACCGGCCCAGACTACAGCGGTGTAATAGGGGGTATAGCCCGCAAACCACACATCATTATAATCGGAGGTGGTTCCGGTCTTGCCGGCCAGGGGCATATCGGTACCCAGGCGCAGGTTTGTACCGGTTCCTTTCGTGACCACATCTTCCATGGCGCTGGTGAGAAGGTAGGCCGTGCTGTCCGTGACTACGCGATGGCTGTCTTCCCCGTTTTCCAGGATGATCTTTCCTTCGGAATCCGTGACGGTGGTATAGAAAATGGGCCTGTTGTATATGCCGCCGTTGGCCAGAGCGGCGTAGGCGGCCGTCAGCTCCAGGTTGGTAACGCCGTGAGTGATACCGCCCAGAGCCAGGGGCTGATGGATGTCACTGAAAATTTTTCCGTTTATTTCCTGCCGTTCCACGAGAGTGGTGAAACCGAAATCCAGCAGAAGGTCATAGCCCACCCGCGGAGTCAGCTCCGTCAGCACTTTTACGGCAACCACATTGACAGATTGTTCAATGGCTTTCCGTATTGTAATATTACCAAGATAGCTGCTGCCGGTCCAGTCCCGGACCTGGGTGCCGTTCTCATAGGTGTAATATTCGTCCTTGTAAACGGAGGCCAGTGTCATACCGTTTTCCAAGGCCGGCGCATAGGCGGACAGGATTTTGAAAGTGGAGCCGGGCTGCCGGGCGGAGTCCGTGGCCCGGTTCAGGGTAAGGCTGGCAGTTTTCTCGCCCCGTCCGCCGATAATCGCTTTTACATGGCCGTTGGACTGGTCTATGATGGTCATGCTGGACTGGGGCTCCATGGTGAAATTGCAGGATTCCGCCACAAGGGTCACGCCTTCCTCTGACAAAATATGCTTTTTGTATTTATCAATGTAGGATTGGGCCTCCTGTTCCGAGTCAAAAAGCAGGTTGAAGGAGCTGTCATCTTCGCGGAAATACAGCTGCATCATCTCTTTGCTGTAGTTTTGCATTTCACCGTCTGCATTTTTGACAGTCAGAGCCCAGCTCACGCCCACCTTGGAATTGGCGGGGAAATTATCGGGGTCGTGATATTCGTCGTCCATGATGGCCTGAATACTCGCGTCCTGGGTGGTGTGGATACGCAGGCCGCCGCTGTAGAGGGCGTTGTAAGCCTGTACCTCCGTATAGCCTTTCTGTTCCTGGAGATCCGCAAGCACCTGCTCGATGGTGGCGTCAACAAAATAGGAGTAAACCGTGTCCTGCTGCTGCTGTTTTTTCTGCGCTTTTTTTATCCTCTTATAAACATTATCCGTGAGGGCTTCCTGATATTCGGAATCGGATATATACCCCTGCTCCAGCATATCCTCCAGCACCTGGCTGCGGCGTTTCGCATTTTTTTCCGGATTGTTAATCGGGTTGTATAAGGTGGGGTTCTGGGGGATGGCCGCCAGGACTGCACATTCGGAGAGGGACAGTTCAGAGATACTTTTATTAAAATATTTATTGGCGGCGGCCTGTACGCCGAAGGTGCCCGCCCCCAGATTGATGGTATTCAGGTAATTTTCCAGGATGACAGCTTTCGTATCTTTGCCCTCTTTGGTCAGGGAGGCCTCCAGCTGCAGGGCCAGCGACTGTTCTTGTACCTTCCTTTTTACACGCTCGATTTTGTTTTCGTTCGTCCAGTTGGAGAAAACGTTGTTTTTCAAAAGCTGCTGGGTCAGCGTGCTGGCGCCCTCATTGAAATGGAATCCTCTGGCGATGCCATGGAGGCCGGCTCGCAGGATGCCCTTAATATCAATGCCGTTATGCTGATAAAAACGCTCGTCTTCAATGGCCACAATGGCATGCTGCATGTTCAGAGGAATATCATCGATGGAGACGGCCACCCGGTTCGATGTGGAGCCGGTCAGCTTCTGGATCATGGTTCCGTTGGAATCATACATGTAGGTGGCGTAGCCGACGGGGATGATATTCGCTTCCTCGATGGCCGGCGTATTGGCCAGGATGCCGCGGAATGCGCCAAGCCCCAGGCTGATGCCGCAGATCCCCACGCCGATGGCGGCGATCAGGCAGATCCGCAGAAAATTAACACCGAAAGCATGGTTGAACTTGTCTTTATGGGAAGTCAGCTTTTTACGGCTGGATGCAATGCCTTTTTTGCCAAAATTCATAGAGGAACCTCCTTCTTTTCTAGCTTTTTATTATAGCAAAGTAAAATATTGAAATAAACCCTAAAATGTATTCTTCACAATTCCTTCATAATCATGGTAAAATGTGGGTAGCCGAGGTACTAAAGGTTACAAATATAGAAAAAAACAGGAGGCAGAGTATGGCAGTCTGGACGAGAACTGTTTACCGGGGTGGGGAGGGCGAGCTTACCGAGAAAAAATCCCGGTTTATTGCTACCGTCCGTCCGGTGAAAACGGAGGAGGAGGCGCTGGCCTTTATAGAACGGATGAAGAAAAAATACTGGGATGCCCGGCATAATTGCTACGCCTATATTATCGGAGAGAACCAGAGGTGCGTGCGAAGCAGCGACGACGGCGAGCCCCAGGGCACAGCGGGCCATCCAATGCTGGATGTGCTGACGGGGGAACAGATTTACAATGCGGCCGTGGTAGTCACCCGCTATTTCGGCGGTGTGCTGCTGGGTACAGGCGGGCTGGTGCGCGCCTATGGCGGGGCGGTTCAGGAAGGACTGAAGAACAGCATCCTGATTGAGAAAAGGAAGGGAGTGCTGGTGGAGATCGGTACGGATTACATGGGGATCGGAAAACTGCAGTATATGACGGCCAGTGAAAAGATCACCGTACTGGATACGGAATACGCGGATACCGTGCGGATGCGGGTGCTGCTGGAGCCGGACAGGCTGAGCCGTTTCCGGGGTGCGGTGATGGATGCCACCAGCGGCAGGGCCGGATGGGCCGAGCTGCGGGAAGAGTATTTTGCCGAACTGGACGGACGGGTGCTGGTGGGAGATGAATTGGAGTACAGGGGGGAGACATGAGAGCGCCCCCCATAGCCGGTCAGCAGACTTCCGGTTCAGGATAATCCACGCCCTGGGTGTCCACCTCCATTTTTTCAATGATCTGATCCTCTGTCGGCCTGTCCGCGTAGTCGGTGGCCGTGCAGGCGATGCGATCCACCACATCCAGTCCCTCCGTCACCTTGCCGAAGGCGGCATAGCTGCCGTCCAGGTGGGGGCTTGTCTTATGCATGATGAAGAACTGCGAACCGGCGGAATCCGGCATCATGGCGCGGGCCATGGACAGCACGCCGGGCGTGTGCTTCAGATCGTTGGAGAAGCCATTCTCGCTGAATTCCCCTTTGATACTGTAGCCGGGGCCTCCCGTGCCGGTGCCCTGGGGGCATCCGCCCTGGATCATGAAACCGCGGATGACGCGGTGGAAGATCAGCCCGTCATAAAATCCTTTTTTGACCAGGCTGATGAAATTGTTCACGGTATTCGGCGCGATATCGGGATAAAGCTCGGCTTTCATCACATCGCCGTTTTTCATGGTAATCGTAACGATCGGGTTTGCCATCGTTTTACGCTCCTTTCACAGACATTATCGCCATTATAGCGTTTTTGTACAGTATGTGCAAGGGAAAACTCTTGAGAGGCGGCAGTCGGTGTGCTATAATGTTACCGCTTAACGGGAAACAGGGAGGAAAGTATGGAAATCGTGGAGAGCTTTTCGCCGGAGGACACCTTTGCCCTTGGTGTAAGGATCGGCGAAGGGGCCGAACCGGGACAAATCTATATGTTGAACGGCGACCTGGGCGTGGGAAAGACCGTGTTTACGCAGGGGCTGGCAGCGGGGCTGCAAATCCGCGAGCCCGTATCCAGCCCCACCTTTACGATCCTCCAGGAATACGACAGCGGACGTCTGCCGCTGTATCATTTTGACGTGTACCGTCTGGGAGACGCCGAGGAACTGGAAGAGATCGGCTGCGACGACTATTTTTTCGGGAACGGTGTCTGCCTGGTCGAGTGGGCGGAGCGCATCCGGGAGTGGATACCCGACGGCGCCATGACCGTGACCATTGAGAAAGATCTGGAAAAAGGTTTTGACTACAGGAAAATAATCATAGAGGGGATGGGGGGGATTTGATATGAAGATATTGGCGCTGGACAGCTCCGGTCTGGTGGCGTCTGTGGCCGTACTGGATGAGGAGACGTTGCTGGCGGAGTATACGGTCTGCCATAAGAAAACCCATTCCCAGACGCTGTTGCCGATGCTTGACGAGGCGGTGAAAAATATAGAGCTGGATCTGCATACCATAGACGCCGTCGCCGTGGCGGCGGGGCCCGGTTCTTTCACCGGACTCCGTATCGGATCGGCTACGGCCAAGGGCCTGGGCCTGGCGCTGGACAAGCCCCTGATGGGGGTGGAGACCCTGGCGGCCCTGGCTTATAATCTATATGATACGGAGGGACTGATCTGTCCGATCATGGATGCCCGGCGGCGGCAGGTATATACCGGAATCTATCGTTTCGCCGGCCATCGTCTGGAGACTGTGTCCGGACAGGAGGCTATCGGTATAGATGAGCTGTTGAAGAAGCTGGAGGGCCTGGGCGGCCCTGTGACTTTCCTGGGAGACGGTGTCCCGGTATTCCGTCAGCGGATCGAAGAAACGTTTTGCCAGCCTTTCAGTTTTGCGCCGCCCCATCTGAGCCGCCAGCGGGCGGGGGCCGTGGGGGCTCTGGGGATGCAGTATTATAAGGAAGGAAAAATACAGACTGCTGCCGAACACCGTCCGGAATACCTGCGGGTATCCCAGGCAGAACGGGAACGGGCCGAGCGGGAGAGGCGGGCGCAGGAGGGGCAGGAATGATCATTCGTGAGATGGAAATTGAGGATCTGGAACAGGTCATGCCGATTGAGGAGGAATGCTTCAGCGTGCCCTGGACAGAAAACGGATTTTTTACTTTTCTGATCCGCCAGGACGCCCTGTTTCTGGTGGCGGAGGAAGACGAAGAGATCCTTGGATACATTGGTATCCTGACGGTGCTGGACGAGGGAGAGATCACCAATGTCTGCGTCCGTCCCTCTTCCCGGAGGAGGCATGTAGGCGCCCGCCTGCTGGAGGAACTGCTGGACCGGATGGAGACCGGCGATGTCGCGGTGATCCACCTGGAGGTTCGGGAGAGCAACGCTGCGGCCATTGCCCTCTATGAAAAATTTGGTTTTGTACGCGACGGCCTGCGCCGGAATTACTATGAGGAACCGAAAGAGGATGCCCTGCTCATGAGCCGTAAGACCCCTCCCCAGTAACAGTGCAGCTTCCGGCAGAACTGTTACTGAATCCAGCCCATGGGAAGTTCGCCTGTGGCGAAGGGCTGGATTCACTCTTGGCAATATATCAATATTCTTACGGACTTTGCACCGAATGCAAAGCTCTGAGCGGAGTTGTATACTCGCGAACGTTATGATTTGCCGGCATGATCGCCCGCATATGCCCGCGAGCGCCAATGAATCTGGAAAATTTTTTTGCTCGCGGGTATAACTCTCTCCCTTCCAGAGAGATTTTTTGCCGGAACTTTCCACTGGGATTTTGCGTCTGGGTGTAGTACAATACGGTCTGCATACATCAGACGCCAGATACCAAGGAGGAACAATATGGAAAACCAAAGACGTGCAGAAACAAACAAAAAGATGTTTTGCAACTGCTGCGGAAAAGAGATCCGTACACACTACGGCCTGCCCGAAGAAGGGGTCTGTACGGTCCATACCGACTGGGGATATTTTTCGGACAAGGACGGGGAAAACCATGAGTTTGTGCTCTGTGAAAAATGTTACGATGCTATCACTTCCCGCTTTGTATTGCCGGTAGAAGTGAAAGAGCGGCTGGAATTAATATAAGATAGTGAGGAGCCTTTTGCTGGCTTCCGGAGGAAACTGTTCATGTTGGATGTATGCTTACTGGGAACGGGGGGGATGATGCCCCTGCCCAACCGCTGGCTGACTTCTCTGATGACCCGGTTTAACGGGAGCAGCTTGTTGATCGACTGCGGAGAGGGCACCCAGATCGCCATTAAGAAAAAAGGATGGGTATTCAAGCCGATCGATGTGATCTGTTTTACCCATTATCACGCGGATCATATCAGCGGCCTGCCCGGCCTGCTGCTGACCATGGGAAATGCAGAGCGGACCGAGCCGCTCGCTATGGTAGGTCCCAGAGGATTGGAAAAAGTGGTGGGAGCCCTGCGCGCAATTGCGCCGGAGCTCCCCTTTCCCATACAATTTTATGAGTTGTCGGCTCCCGAGGAAAAGCTTACCCTCTGCGGGTATCAGATCACGGCTTTCCGGGTACAGCACAATGTGCCCTGTTACGGCTATGTGCTGGAAATTCCCCGGGCGGGAAGGTTTGATGTGGAGCGTGCCCGTGCCCAGGGGATTCCGCTGCCGTACTGGAACCGGCTGCAGAAAGGGGAGACGATTGCGGCCCCGGATGGGCAGACGTATACACCGGATATGGTGCTGGGTGGCGCCCGGAAGGGCATAAAAGTGACTTATACTACGGATACTCGTCCCGTGAAAACCATCGCGGATCATGCGTCGGGCAGCGACCTTTTTATCTGTGAAGGTATGTACGGCGAGCCTGGCAAGGAGAAAAAGGCCAGGGAATATAAACATATGACCTTTCGGGAGGCTGCCGTGCTTGCGGCCCAGGCGGAGCCGGGGGAGCTGTGGCTGACTCATTACAGCCCTTCTCTGGTCCGGCCCGACGAATACATGGAAGAGGTGTGCAGGATTTTTCCCCGGGCTGCGGCGGGACGGGACGGAAAATCCGTGGAACTGATGTTTGAGGATGAGCAGGATATGCGGAGGACGTGATGGAAAAAGATATTCTGGTTCTGGGGATCGAGAGCTCCTGTGATGAAACTGCGGCTTCCGTGGTCAAAAACGGCCGCACTGTGCTGTCCAATGTCATCTCATCCCAGATTGATATTCATAAACTATACGGCGGGGTGGTGCCGGAGATCGCCTCCCGCAAACATATAGAACGAATCAATACCGTGATCGGGACGGCGCTTGATGAGGCGGGGGCAAAACTTTCCGATATAGATGCCATAGGCGTCACTTACGGCCCGGGCCTGGTGGGGGCTCTGCTGGTGGGCGTGGCCGAGGCGAAGGCCATCAGCTATGCGGCGGATATCCCGCTGGTAGGAGTACATCATATAGAGGGCCATGTGTCGGCCAATTATATTGAAAATCCGGATCTGGAGCCGCCTTTTTTGTGCCTGATCGTTTCCGGCGGCCACACCCATCTGGTGATCGTGAAGGATTATGGCAGCTTTGAGATACTGGGACGCACCCGGGATGATGCGGCGGGGGAAGCCTTTGACAAGGTGGCCCGGGCCATAGGTCTGGGTTATCCAGGCGGACCGAAGGTGGATGCGCTGTCAAAGGAGGGGAACCCTGATGCCATTCCGTTTCCCAAAGCAAAGCTGGAGGATGCACCCTATGATTTCAGCTTCAGCGGCGTAAAATCAGCGGTATTGAACTATATAAATAAGGTAAAGATGACCCACGGGGAAGTAAACCGGGCTGATCTGGCCGCGTCGTTTCAGAAATCCGTGGTGGATATACTGGTGGAAAAGGCCATGCTGGCAGCGGAAAATTATCATATGGACAGGTTGGCTATTGCTGGGGGCGTGGCGGCCAACAGTACGCTGCGGGCGGCCATGGCATCAGCTTGTGAGAAGAGAGGGCTTCAGTTTTACTATCCGTCACCGGTCTATTGCACCGACAACGGAGCCATGATCGCCGTGGCGGCATATTATGAATATAAGAAAGGCGTTCGCCATGGTTGGGATTTGAATGCGGTGCCGAACCTCAGGCTGGGGGAACGGTGATGAAGGAGGAAAAAACAATGGATTGTACAGCTATCGTGCTGGCGGCTGGAAACAGCAGACGGTTAGACGCAGAGACAAAAAAACAGTATCTGGATATCGGAGGCATGCCGGTGGCAGCCTATAGCCTGCGGCGTTTCCAAAGACAGGAGTTTATCAGCCGGATCGTGCTGGTGGCCGGTCCGGAGGACATAGAATATTGTCAGAAACAGATCGTGGATCGCTACGGTCTGACAAAAGTGGAACAGATCATACCCGGAGGAAGGGAACGTTTTGATTCCGTGTACGCTGGTCTGCGGGCCTGTGCAAGTACGGACGTGGTATTTATCCATGACGGGGCCCGGCCCTTTATTTCCGATGAACTGCTGGCGGCACTGTATGCGGACGTTGTCCAATATCGTGCCTGCATTGCCGCCGTGCCCGTCAAGGATACGATTAAGATCAGCCTGGACGGAGCCCGGATTGATCGGACGCCGGATAGGAACTCCATCTGGCAGGCGCAGACGCCCCAGGTATTTTCCTATGATCTGATCCGCCGGGCCTGCCGGGCGGCGAGCCAGGCGGGCGCTTACGGGATCACCGATGACGCTTCCTGTGTAGAACGTTACGGAAATACGCCGGTTCATCTGACCCTTGGTTCCTACGAAAATATCAAGATTACCACCCCGGAGGATCTGGCGATTGCATCTGTTTTTGCGAAAAAATATATTTAGGAGCGTATAATACTAGCAATGTACGGATGACAAAATGCAATGGATCGGCATGCTCCAGCGAAAAATTGGAAAAAATGAAAAAAGTTGTTGACAGAGGAATTATGAGGTGCTAAAATACTCATTGTCTCTGTGAGAGATAAACACGGAGAGGTATCGAAGTGGTCATAACGAGGCGGTCTTGAAAACCGTTTGTCCGCAAGGGCGCGTGGGTTCGAATCCCACCCTCTCCGTTTGGAGAAGTACCCAAGCTGGCCGAAGGGGCTCCCCTGGAAAGGGAGTAGGTCG
>CAJUQO010000062.1 GCA_910588295.1 uncultured Lachnospiraceae bacterium
ATTATGCTGCCATTAGCAAGATTAGGATTTAAGAAACATCAGGTTGCGTAAGGAGACACAGTATGAAAAAGAAAAAACGGCATAGCCACGAATGACTATACCGTAATTTGATACAGAGATGCCCTCGTACCCTTCACTTCCTTATGTGAAGGGTACGAAAGGCAGCTTTTTTATATTCGGATGTGCTAAAGTCATGTGCGCGGCCGCTTTTTTGTATCTCTTACCAATAGCAGTACAACGACGAATGCTGCATGGACAGATCGGCCATGGCCATGACAAATGCAAACAGGGTCAGGAACACAAGCAGGACAATGGCAGTCTTGTCATAGACAAATTCCGTATTCCGCCGGCAGTTGCCAAGCAGTACCTCAAATCCCAGGAAGATGAACAGGACAGGCCACAGGCGGAAGATCATTTCATAATCCAGGCCCGTAAAAAACAGGCGGGCCAAAAACAGTATACCGTACAGGATCAGCATACCTCCAAAAGTAAGCGTGCCGACCCGGCGTATCTTATGATTTTTCTTTTCCATCTGTACCCTCCTCCGGCGCCGGCATGTAAATGACTGTCCGCAGGTTTTCCGAACCGGAAGCCGGCGTATTCTCCTGATCCGCGCCCGCGGAGTTCCGGCCGGAGCCGCTGTGATACCCTTTCTCTCTGTCTTCCCCGAAACCGTCACCGGATTCCGCAGACCGGCTCTCTCCATGATATTTTTCGGAATAAGCGGATCCTCTGTCCCCGTAGTATCCATCTTCATCGTCCATCTCCAGCCGTTTTCCCTGGATCAGGCGCACGCCCACATAGATGATCAGAAGACCAAACAGCAGACGGGGTACATTGTAGCCCAGATAATCCATGATTTCCCGCAAAAATCCCGGCAGCACCCGCCAGACCATACTGTAAAGAGACTGATAGCACAGCATGATACCCACCAGAATCAGGACAATGGCCGCGGGCTGACGGAACCGGCGCAGGCTCGCCCTGTCCAGCTCACTGAAATCCCCCATATGGAACAAGTAATCATCCTCCACCTGAATGAACTGGTCCGGCGGCAGAGACGCCAGATGGTGTACCTGAAAAAAACTGTAAAACCATACGATGAGGGCAAGGCAAACCAGCGGCCCCAGGCCCAGCCAGGACGCCAGGGCAATGATGCCCACAAAGACCGCCATGGTACTGACTCCCAACTTCATGAATCCCATGTACATTTCTCCCGCCCCCGGGATCAGGGAAAAGCAGAAGCGCCAGAATCCGTTTTTCTTATTTGTCATGAGCATAACCTCCTTCTAATATCTCCTATTCGTCAATTCTGAAAGATACCCGCAGAATTCATTCGATTTTCGATCCACAAGGGACGTAATCCCACTGAAAACATTATCCTTCGCCTCCACCCGGAATTTCGGCCGGGAAAGGGGATATTCCCCGGGCCCCATAGGAATACAGAGCAGCATCAGCACCGCAGCAGCAGAGGCAATCCCCACTTTAAGGCTGTAAAAAACAAACCTCCAGGATGGGGGCAGCGTCGGCGCATAGCTTCCCGGCACCGGCTGCGCCATGATTCGATCCGTTTTATAAAGGATCTCTGTTTTCAGATAGGACGGCGCTGCCAGAAGGGGGGCGCTTTCCGCCTCATCGATCAGCCGCTGCAGTTCCTCGTCGGACAAATATTCTTTTGTCATCTCATCCGCACTCCTTTCGGTAAATTTTTCTGAGCAAATTCCTGGCTCTGTAAATCTGTGTCTGCACCGTCCGGACATTGCGCCCCATAAGGCGGGCAATCTCGTCGGGCCGCCGCTCCTCGTAAAAATACAGCCTCGCGATTTCATCATAAGGGGGCTTCAACCGTTTACAGTGATATAGAAGCCGCTCCCTCACCTCCCGGTCCAGCGCCTGCTGTTCCGGGGTCGGATGCTCGGAGACCAGACAGGAAAAGGAATCTTCCTGGGACGGGATCTGTCTGCGCCCGGCGCTTTTCAGATAATCCGTACATTTATTGGCGGCGATCCGACAGAGCCAGGCCTTCTCATTAGCCCCGTCAAAGGTATCCAGGTGGGTGTAAGCGGATAAAAAGGTCTCCTGGGTCAAATCCTGGGCGGCAAAATAATCCCCTGTAGTTTTATAACATATGGTCAGTACCAGCCTTTGATACCGGTCAATCATTAATTCCAGTCTGCTACGAGCCTCTATCACATCCACCTCCCCCGGGTTCCTTTCATTATACTATAACGAAAGAATTCCGGCATGATCTTCAACCATTTTAATTTTATTATTCCTTTTTCATACCAAAATCTGGCTGCCTTTTGGATTCCGCCCTTGATTCTCCCCGCCAATCCCACTATAATAGACAACAGTCCAAAAAACGGCATTTGCCGCCCTTTTATGTATCCGGTATTTTGGATAAAAAAAGACGGCTCCGCCGTCACTTTATTACAAAAGGAGTATACCCATGAATATAGCCGTCATCATCAACCAACTGATCCAGCTCTTTCTGCTGATCCTCCTCGGTTATCTGCTCTATAAGGCAGGCCTGTTCGACCGGTCGTCAAACCAGAAGCTGACAAAGCTTGTCCTGCAGGTGACAATGCCCTGTATGGTGCTGGATTCCGTCCTCAGGCAAACCGGGGAGAGGGATATCCGTACCGTGGGCTTTGTTTTCCTGATCGCCGTCATCTACTATCTGGCCATGCCCTTCGTTGGCTATCTGCTGTGTATCCTGCTGCGCCTTCCGAAAAAGAGCCGCGGGGTCTACCTGTTCATGGCGGTTTTTGAAAACATCGGTTTCATGGGCATCCCGCTGATCAACGCCATTTACGGCCCCAAGGGCGTACTATACACAGCCGTCATCAACATTATTTTCAATCTGGCCGCATTCGGATACGGCCCCTGGATGATCAGCATCGGCACTGATACCGCCACCCGGTTCAGCCTGCGCGATGTGCTCTCTCCCGGTTCCCTGCTCTCCCTGCTGGCCATCCTCGTGTATTTCACCGGCATACAGCTTCCTTCCACGCTGACCGGTCCCATCGGCTCCGTGGGCGCCATGACCACACCTCTGGCCATGATGCTGATCGGTTCCACCCTGGCCACAATGAAGCTCGGACAAGTTTTCCGGGATATCCATGTCTACCCCTACATTCTCGTGCGCCAGGTCGTCCTGCCCCTTCTGGTATTCCCGGCGCTGAAACTGATCATTCGGGATGAAATGGTTCTGGGCGTATTCTTTATCCTGTTTATTATGCCCGCCGCCAGTAACTGCGTCCTCTTCGCCACCAACTACCACAATGATGAGGCGCTGGCCGCGCGCACGGTATTCATTTCCACCCTGCTCTGCATCGTCACCATCCCGCTGCTGGTCATACTCTGTCTGCTGTGATAAAAATCATTTGCCACCGGTATCACAGAATCGATGCCGCCGACTGCTCCAGCGCCGCTTTCGCGGCGGCTATCTCCCGCCCCTGGTCGGCGGTGATCCGCTCCGGCTTTGTGCCGTGCACCAGCCGTTTCACGTAATTCAAGTCTTTTTTTATCCTGTTTTTCGTCTCGTGATCCAGTTCCTTTTTCCTCTCCTTCAGTGCCTGGTCTACACGGTACGCCAGCGATTCCGCCTCGTTGCGGCTGTCCACCGCTTCCCTGGCCGCCTGATCCTCCCCCGCATAACGGGCCGCATCCTGCATAGCCTGCTGGATTTCCGCCTCAGACATGTTCGAGCTGGAAGTGATCGTAATCTCCTGGGCCTTTCCCGTGCCCAGATCCTTGGCCGACACTTTAACGATGCCGTTCACGTCAATATCAAAGGTTACTTCAATCTGGGGTACACCGGCCCTGGCCCTTTTGATCCCGGTCAGCCGGAAATTCCCCAAAAGCTTATTATCCCTGGCAAAACGCCGTTCTCCCTGCAGTACTTTAATATCCACGGACGTCTGAAAATTTGCCGCCGTAGAAAATATCTGGCTTTTTCTGGTGGGTATTGTCGTATTCCTGTCAATCAGCCGGGTGGCAATACCGCCCACCGTCTCAATGGACAGGGAGAGGGGAGTCACGTCCATCAGAATAATGTCATTAGCCACGCTGGAAGAAGGCAGGCCACCGCCCAGCTTACCGCCCTGGATGCAGGCCCCCAGGGCCACACATTCATCGGGATTCAGCCCCTTGGAAGGTTCCTTGCCGCTTAAACGGCGCACCTTGTCCTGCACTGCCGGTATGCGGGTGGACCCCCCCACAAGCAGCACCATCCCCAACTCCGACGCCTGGATTCCCGCATCCTGCAGCGCCTGCTGCACCGGGGCCGCCGTCCGATCCACCAGATCGTGGATCAGTTCGTTAAAGTGGCTTCTGGTTAACTCCATCTCCAAATGGAGCGGCCCGGCCTTACCCATGGCAATAAATGGTATATTAATCGTAACCACCGAAGCCGAGGAGAGCGCCTTCTTCGCGTTCTCTGCCTCCTCTCGCACCCTCTGGAGGGCCGTCAGGTCTTTAAAAATATCATACCGGGTCTGCCGCTTGAACTCTCCGGCAATCCAGTCTACAATGCGCTGGTCAAAATCATCCCCACCCAGATGGTTGTCTCCCGAGGTGGCCAGCACCTCGATCAAGTTATCGCCGATCTCTATGATCGATACATCAAAAGTTCCCCCGCCCAGGTCATAGACCAGTATTTTTTGGGGGCTGCCGTGATCCAGGCCATAGGCCAGTGCCGCCGCTGTGGGTTCATTAATAATACGCTGCACATTCAGGCCCGCTATACGCCCCGCGTCTTTCGTGGCCTGCCGCTGGGCGTCATTAAAATAAGCAGGCACGGTAATGACCGCGTCCGTCACCGGCTGTCCCAGATAGCTTTCTGCGTCCTTTTTCATTTTCATCAGAATAAAAGCCGATATCTCCTGGGGCAAATACCGTTTTTTATCAATACGGACACGATAATCCGTCCCCATATGCCGTTTGATCGAAGTAATTGTGCGCTGGGTATTGACTGCCGCCTGCCGGCGGGCCGCATCCCCCACTAGGCGCTCACCGTTTTTAGCAAAGGCCACTACTGACGGAGTGGTACGGTTCCCTTCCGCATTGGTGATCACCGCCGGCTTGCCGCCCTCCATCACCGCCACACAGCTGTTCGTCGTCCCCAGATCTATACCAATGACTATTCCCATATCCTAACACCTCGATATCTTCCGACTCTCACGCCAATATTGTCCGCCTGTAACTGTTCAGCACTTTCACAGTTACACCCTCTTTCTATTGTAGCCCTCTGCCAAAAAATATCTATAGATTAAAGCTGACTAATTTCTTAACTTTTTGTAAAATTGTAGCAATCCCGATTATTGCACTGCATTCAAATATTTTGGTTTACGTATTCGATCAGTTCCTCGGAAATCCTGCTTAATGTATCCCGGACGCGTTTTACATATCCAAAATAGATAACGCCATCCTCTGCCGCCGTCAGCGGAATCGTGTGGATCACCCTCTCATGGAAACGGTGGATCAGCAGCTCACAGCCCAGATGGCACAGCGTCCCGTCCTCCACCATATGATACAGCATGGCATCGCTGTTCGTCGTCACGATGTCCTCCAGCTTGCTGAAGCGGTGGACGGAGTCGTTCAAATGCCCCAGATGATGGATCAGAGAAAAATAATCCTCCGCGTATTGGACATACCGCAGATTCCGCAGTTCTGATTCCTCCACTGAATCCGCGCCAAACAACGGATGGTTTTTCCCTACGATCAAAGCCATCCGGCTCTCTTTCATCGGCACAAATTCCAGCCGTTTATATTCCAGTGTCTGTTTCAGCGCTGACAATTGATGTTCCGATACATGGATGAATCCAATCTCCGCCACATGCTTGTGCATAAACCCCAGGATGTCCTCCATGCACCCCTGGAGCAGACTGAACTGCATCCTGTCTTCCGCCTGTCCCGTATAAAAATCCGCACACACCTGAGCCAGACGAATGCCCGGCATGATGGCCACCGCCAGCTTGCTCGAACTGTTCTCCTCATTAATGCGACCGATCATGTCCGAATTTTTCAATATCACAGAAGCATAATCGTAGACCTTTTTCCCCTCGGCCGTCACCTTCACACCCCTAGACTCCCTGACCAGCAATTTCAAATGAAGCTCATCCTCCAGAGCCTTCACCGTCTTGCTGACATGGGGCTGTGTGGTATACAGCATCTTCGCCGCGTTCTGAAAACTTCCCATATCCGCACTGACCACAAAATACTGCAGTTGTTTCAGTTCCATAAGTACCCTCCCGATATCCAGAACAAATATTTTGTTCCCCTCCGCAATCGGCATTTTTCCTCAGTCTGTGGATTATTTTATCACATTTTGGCGGGATGGACTAGCAGAACATAGGGAAAATTACGACTATTTGCGCGGCCCGGAAGCAGACATGTTTCGAAAGAAAAATGGATCATATAACAATATTATAGAGTGTTCCATGACTGCCTGCGCATGACGCCCGCAGATTATATAAAGGCTTACCGTCTGCAAACTGCCTGTCAGATGTTGCCAAAAAGGCAGGAATCGACTATAGTTATAAATAACCGGCGTGATCCCTCACGCCGGTTAGACTGTCTACTTTCTGTAGAAGTATACGCTATGATAACCTACCGCAGCATTTGTCTTATAGGTCTTCTTGCCATATTTTACAACTGCCTTAACATATATGCCATAACGCTTATATAACGGTACTTTCTTTAGGGTATAGGATGTTACATTCTTGCCCAAGGTCTTGACTTTCTTGAACTTGGGATTCGATACCGTGGTATCCTTACATACATATACTTCGTATTTTACCGCATTCGAAACCTTCTGCCAGCTAAGTTTTACACTCCTGTTCTTGGCCGTCAATTTCGCGCTGGACTTTACCTGGGGAATGACAACCTTGGTTCCGGACCATGCGCCATATTTCTTCTGGCCGTTTAAGACGATATAGCCTCTCACCTTCATGCTGAAGCCCTTGTTTTTAACCGACTTAAGATTGAAAGATGTGCTGACTACCTCGCTCCGGACCCCTTTTACTGTGAGAGTCTTCAATTTCTTCTTACCATCCACGGTGCTTATGACAACCTGCCAGCCATCCGCATAATACTTATCCTTCGCATTTACACTCCAGCCAACTTTTACAGCATTGCTTGTCAGGGGATTCCAGTCAAAAAAATTATTATATTTTGCGTTCGCTACATTCCCCGGTTTACCTGGAGTCGAAAAAACCTCCATCCTGAAACCTGTATAAAGCCCCTGCATGGCCAAATTGTAAACCGTGGCCGCATCCACCTCCGGTTTCTCACTATAGCCAACGACTTCAACCACCGCCGAACTTCCCGCCGCCATACCGGACACCTTATAGCTGGTTCCCGTCTGCTCTTTCATGAACTGTCCGTCCACATACACATAGTAGCCGGACGCCGTCGAAGTCCAGTTGACCGTAGCGGTTGATTTTGTAGCGCCCGTCTGCTTCACATTGCTGAATGTCACGTCCGCGGCTGCTACCGCAACGTTCATGGCAAACAGCATGACCATCATGAGCATCAGTGACAGGCATGACTTTTGGATGATTCTCTTTGCTTTCATAGCACACTCTCCTTAATTATAAATCTACTGCCTCATGCATCGCTATGTATCAGTGAGCCAGCACAATAACCATATCATATTTTACATGCTTTTTCAATGCCTGAACCGCCTTATCTCCCAACTTTTCCACCGAAAAAATAGCGCCAGGGCCGACCAAACAGAACCGGCCCTGGCTCATTTGGATATGCAATTATTTTTCGCCCTGCTCCTGCTTATCCGTCCATTTTTTCCGCTCCACCAGACGGCCCATCACGAAAGCGATGATGCCGACGCCCAGCCCTGTCTGCAGACAGAACATCAGGCTCTCCACCTCGCCCGGCAGCTCGCCGCCGAGCAGAGTCTCCAACACCGGCGTGAACCAGGGTTCATACTCTGTCCCGGTCACTTCCGATACCATCACGCTGCCCGCATCGTCGGAACCTCCGAATTCCGCCCCCTTAAGGGCAAACAGCGGCACCAGGGCAATCAAAAAACATAAAACCAACAGGCCGATCACAAGCCCTTTATTACTTTTCGCTTTCATCCGTTCTGCGCTCCTTTCAAAAATCCGATCCCTTTCAGCTCATCCTTCGCGTAGGTCTCCAGGCCGATCACGATCACCACCGTCAAGATACCCTCGATCACAGCCAGCGGCACCTGGGTCGGCGCAAATACCCCCAGATATTTGACCAGCGCGTAGCCGAAGCCGCCTGTGGGCGACGGATGGGCCAGGGCCAGCTGGAAGCTGGTCACACAGTAGGTAAACAGATCGCCGGCAAATGCCGCAATAAACACGTTCACTTTCCGGTTCATACCGGATTTAGCCAGCAGCTTATATAAACCGAAGCTCAGAAGAGGCCCCGCGATCGCCATGGAAAAACAGTTGGCGCCCAGAGATGTCACGCCGCCGTGGGCCAGCAGAATCGCCTGAAAAATCAATACGATAATGCCGAGAATACTGGTCACACAGGGGCCGAACAGGATCGCGCCCAGGCCCGTACCCGTCATGTGGGAACAGCTACCGGTTACGGACGGGATCTTTAAAGATGAGATAACAAAGACAAAGGCCCCAGTCAGCGCCAACAGCATCATCATCTGCCGGTTCTCATCCAGCCGCTTCCGGATATTCATAAAACCGACAACCAGAAACGGCACACAAAACACACCCCATAATACACAGAATGTAATAGGAAGAAATCCTTCCATAATGTGCATGGCATTGGCCGCCGGAACAATGGCGAACATGCCGCACAGCGCGGTGATAAAGACAACGAGTTTCTTTTGTTTTTTAGTCATAGCAATTCCTTTCTTCCCTCTTTCGGGACTGCCGTCTCCTTCCTGCTTCCCAAACAGAGACAAGGCAGCAAAATATACTCCGTTCCGGCTATCATCCGTGGCCGGAAACGGCCGCTCGTAAAAGGCAGGTCTTCTGGCTTGCTGCACGGCATATCCCTGATATGCCACACAGTAAATTCCTCCGATACCCTGATCATTCTATACCGAATTTTCCGTATACAGCCTCTCTCCGGCAACAGACGGGTTGTCCGCAGTACTGACACTACAGTTTCCCCGCAAATAGGGCGGCAAATTCGTCTACATTCCGGGGACAGGCCATTCCCTCTTTCACAAGCCCCTGTCCACGCAGTATCTCATAAATATCCAGCAGCATGGGCCGTTTCAGATTCGCCCGTTTCAAAACCTCGCTGTCCCGGAATACTTCCAGAGGCTCCCCGTCGGCAATGATACGGCCGCCGCAAAACACCACGATCCGCTCCGCCCAGCGGTAGGCAAAATCCACATCATGGGTAGAGATCAGGATGGTCTTGCCGTCTTCGGCCATCTTCCCCAGTACCTCCTCCAGCATATCCGCATTGACCGGATCCAGGGCCGCCGTAGGCTCGTCGAATATAATGATTTCCGGATGCATGGCCAGTATATCGGCAATGCTGACCCTCTTCTTCTCCCCGCCGCTCAGATAATGGGGCGGCCGGTTCTCAAACCCCTGCAGGTTCATATAGGCCAGCGCCTCGTCCACGCGGCCCGCCACCTCCGTCCTGGGAAGTTTCAGGTTCATCGGCCCGAAGGAAACCTCCGCCCGCACGGTAGAGGCGATAATCTGATTGTCTGCGTCCTGGAAGACGATCCCCACATTTTTCCGCAGATGGTTCAGGGTCTTTTTCGTCATTTTCTCGCCGCGATAGGCGATCTCTCCCGACTCACTTTTCAAAACGCCGTTGATGTTCAGAAAAAATGTGGATTTGCCCGCTCCGTTAGATCCCATCACGGCAATCTTCTCACCCTCGCGGATATCCAGGCTCACGCCGTCCAGGGCCATTTTCTCCTCACTGTAGGCGTAATGCAGATCCCGCGCCTGTAATATGATCTCTTTTTTCTCTCCGTTCATCCCGCCTCCCATCATGGCCATTGCCCGATCTCCTTTTCCCTCCATGCTACAACCTCCAGCCTCCGCAGCCCTTCCGTCGGCATATGCCTTCGGCCCGGTTCCTTTCCGTCACACCGTCAGTCCCCACACGGCCAGAAGCGCCGCTACGCCCACTACGGCAACGGCTGCCTGTCCCGCCGTCACGGCTTTTTCCTCCTCCAGAAAACGGAGCTCCCCGTCATAACAGCGGGCTTCCAGGGCCTGATAATAGGCATTTCCCTTTTTTAAAGATACCACCAGCAGATTGCCCGCCACCTGCCCAAAGGAAATGCAGGAAGTACGGAAATCGCAATAGCCCAGCCTGGACTCGGCGGCATTTTTCATCCGGCACTGGGTATCCATCATCAGGAAAATATAGCGGTAGATCATGTTCATCAGCTCCACGATCAGCCGGGGCACATGGATACGGCGCAGCACAAGAATAACCTCGCTGGCCGGGGTGGACAGCGTCAGCATATACATGGCGCTGACAGCCCCGAAAGCCCGTGCGATGAGACGCAGGGTGGCAAGAATACTCTCATCGGAACAGTACAGATAGAAAAATCCCATATGTACATGGTATTGCCCTACCGGAAACGGCGCCACGCCGACAGCGATGGCCACACTTCCAAAAAACAGAAACACAATCGGGATCGTCATCAGAGAGATATACCTTCTAAAGGACAGTCCGCCCATGATCACTGTGATGTACCCCATCAATAGAATCGTGCCCAGGGACACATACGCATTATCACAGGCAATACAGAGCACCAGACAGACCATGGAAAACAACGCCTTAAACCCCGGGTTCCATCCCCGCAGCCTGGAGGCATAAGCATAATAGTCAATAGAAAATACAGCGCCGTCATGTTTATGCCCCAGCCTGTGATGCCTGTGCCCGTGACGCCGTTTTTCCCAGCCGCTCTGAAAAATACCCTGCAGGCCCATGGCTATGGCCGTAAGCCCCAGGCCCATCTGCACATACGTTTCCATATCCTGGTCTCTCCTCTTCCGATCATGCTCTCTTATTGTAACGAATTGAGAATATTTTATCAACTTAGCGGGAACTAATTTTTGTCTGTTCTTATTCCTGTGAATAATAGCAAAATAAAAAATGGAAGCCGTTCTCCATGCATTTTCTGTGCAAACAACTCCCATTCTTTTGATTTTTCTTATTCTGCAATTAATAAAACGTCAAAAACAAATATATATATTGCAAATTGTCACCCAATTCCTATAACAAATACGAATATATTATAATTGGGCATATGATCCATATACGTTCTGTTCCTCTTACAGCCCCCGTGACTTTTCCGCACAGGCCTTTACCGCCTCAAACACGGCGCTGCGCAGCCCCTTCTCCTCCAGAACCCGCACCGCCTCAATGGTGGTGCCGCCGGGCGAACAGATCATATCCTTAAGCTCTCCCGGATGTCTGCCCGTATCCAATACCATTTTGGCGCTGCCCAGTACTGCCTGGGAGGCAAATTTGTACGCGGAGGCCCGGGGCATCCCCTCCGCCACCGCCGCATCGGCCATGGCCTCGATGAACATAAACACATAGGCCGGGGAACTGCTGCCGACAGCGGTGACCACATCCATCAGCCGCTCCTCCACCACCTCGGTATTGCTGAAGCTGCCGCAGAGCCCCCGGAATGCATCCAGCTCCTCCTGCGACACCCGCCCGTTGGGGCACAGGGCCATCATGCCCGCTTTCACCATGGCCGGCGCGTTGGGCATGGTGCGGATGATCTTCAGCTCCCGGCCAAAAATCTCTGCCACCCAATCCAGCGTTTTGCCCGGCGCGATGGTCACAATCAACTGGCCATCCGTTACCAGATCCCGGATCTCCTTAATGACCGTTTCATAATACTGAGGCTTCACGGCCAGGAACAGCGTCTCGGCAAAAGCGGCTACGCTGCGATTATCCGTTGTAACCTGCACGCCGGTCTGCTCTTTCCGGATGCGCAGCAGCTCTTCGGAATGATCGGAGGCCATGATCTCCTCCGGTCTGCATTTCCCCGCATCCAGCATGGCCTGCATCATCGTGCCCCCCATATTTCCACATCCGATAAATCCTATCTTCATAAATAATATCCTCCTTTTTACCTGTGACCCCATGTTACCGTTCAGCCTCCGGCTGACTGCTACGATTTTACCACTTTATACGGCGTTTGTCAGCTGCCGCCGGCCCAAATCCGCCACGGCGGCATTTTTTCAAAAAAACTCGCATTTTATCCAAGATACATATAAATTTTCGGGTTTTTATGAAGGATTTCTTTTCATTCATCTGATAATCTGATACTCGTAAAGAGAAAAGGAAAACAAAATCTGATACGAGGAGGTAATCAGTATGAAATTGACAAATGTGACAAATGTGGAAAGTTTTTTCGAAGCCGTAAACAAATGCCAGGGCGATGTGTACCTGACTACACAGGAAGGCGACCGTCTGAATCTGAAATCTCAGCTGACCAAATTCCTGACTCTGTCAACGGTATTCCAGAGTTCTCTGATCAAGGAGATGGATCTCGAGCTTTCTTGCCCGGAGGACGTAGCGATTATGCTGAGTTTCAGCATGGGTGCTGCCGCATAATCCCGGCACACACCAAAAGTCAAACGCTGGGGCGGTTTTCTTCCTGGGCCCGCAAGGGCCGATACAGCACTTTTTCCCCCGCTGGTTTCTTTTTCCGCCGCAGTTTCCTATATACTCACCGGGCGTGTCCCGGCACGAGTGCACCTGCATGATAAAACATGCAGGTGTTTTTTGTCAGTAATCCACCTTTATCAGGCACAGACCCTGGGGCGGCGCCGTCGGTCCTGCCAGCCTCCGGTCACGGGCCGCCAGGATCTCTTTCATCTGCCCGGGCTCCATACGCCCATACCCCACTTCCAGAAGTGTCCCCACCAGAATACGGATCATATTCTGCAGAAATCCCGTACCATGAAAGGTAAACCGGATATAACCGCTCTTTTTTGCGATCTCAATGCGGTCCACCACCCGCACCGTCGATTTTTTCATGCGGGGATTGCCGCAGAAACTGGCAAAATCCTGTTTTCCCTTTACATATGCAGCCGCCCTCTGCATGGCGGCCACATCGGGAGAATCCTTTAATATCGTGACGTATTTCCGGTCAAAGACCGGCTTTACCGGCCCGTCAAAGCAGGTATAGCAATAAGTCTTGCCCACCGCCTTGTAACGGGCATGGAAGCGGTCGGAGGCGACGGCCACATCCCTCACCGCAATGTCCTCGGGCAAATACCGGTTCATGTAATCCCGGATCGCCTCCTCCGTCATGGCGCAATCAAATATCGCATGGGCCGTCATGGCCCGGGCATGGACTCCCGCGTCGGTGCGTCCCGCGCCGACCACATCCACGAATTCCCCCGCCAGACGCTCCAGCACTCCCTCCAGCTTTCCCTGGACGGTATCCCGCCCCGGCTGGCGTTCCCAGCCATAGTAGCGGGTGCCGTCGTAAGCTATGGTCAGCTTGTATGTCTTTTTCATAAAATCCTCCGTAAACGAACAGAATGTACTGTCATACCTCAAAAAACCGGTCGTTCCACTGATAAACCGGCCATGCCAGCATATGTTGACATATCAGCACACTTTTTCAGTTCTTTCAACGAAATTTCCACCTCCCGCCGGGCATTCCTTCACACGGAACCGGCCCTCTACTTCTTCTTCACATACAGGAGCAGTGAGTACCCCGCCGGTATTAATGCCGCCGCCATAACCGCCGCAAAAACCAGCCACCCTATCCGCAGCCATATATTGAGCAGGCAAGCCAGGCCTGCCGCCATATACAGCCAGCCTGCCAGATGATGGGTGCTGTTCCAATTCTCCTCATCAGCCAGCGTCCAGGGAAGCCGTATGCCGACGGTATAATTATGGCGGCATTTGGGAATATAATTTCCGATTATGATAAAAATAACACCCAGCAGCAGATGTACCAGCATCCGTCCGTCCACATTCACGCCCAGGGCGTAGCCATAGATCTGAATACTGCAGATAATCGAACAAACCGGGCAGATCAGCATCACCATCTGCAGCATCTTGCTATTGATGCTCTTTCTTTTGGGATCCAGCATCGTAGCCGCCAGACAGACCACATGAACCGCCAGCAAAAACAGCGGCAAGCCAAACACGGCTAAAATTTTCGGGCTCCAGCCGTTTGCCTCATTATCAAAGTTGAAATGGGTAGCCATGGGATCCGGCAGCTCGCCCCAGAAATACATTCCCGCAATAACCGGCAGTAAAATAATCAGGCCTGTGGCAATGATTTTTCCTTTATTTTCTTTCAGCATGTTCTGTACCTCCTTTTAGCTCCGACAACCACATCATGATTTCCTCCACCACGGACACATTCAGCTCGTAATAAACATAATTTTTATACTTTGTCTCAAACACCAGACCGGCCTTTTTCAGTACATTCAGATGATAGGAAATGGTAGCTCCCGTCATATCGAAATGGCTGCCGATCTCCCCGGCGGAAAGGCTCCCCTTTTTCAGCAGCACAAGGATCTCCCGCCGCACCGGATCCGACAGGGCCTTGAAGGTATGGGCAAAACTCATGGCATCACTTCCTCTGCATGTATTTAGAATTTTTTCTAAATACATAATAACACAAAGGAAGCAGGAGAGCAACAACAATTTAGATGTTCTTCTACCAAGGTGGACAATCCGGTCTTTGTCCCCCCTGATAGGAGAACATGAGGTGGAAGAAATCCTGGGGCTGCTTCCGGAAAGATCACAACAGCAATACCTCACGGCCGCTTCGGGCGACAAGCGCAAGCGATGCCCAGCCCTCCAGGCCCGATGTGGCAGGATACGCCTAGGGATAGCTCGTCACAGAGCACCTCCATGCCCGGAAACTCTTCACGGATCTCCCGCACCCACGCCTCCGTGTCCTCCGGCGACGCACTGGAGGCGGCCAGTAGATAGACCTCGCCCCGTTCATGGTATTCCCTCCACCGCGTCTCCAAGTCGTGGTGTACCGCTTCCAGCATGGCCTTTTTCGCCTTCCCGAAGCCCCGGCATTTCTGGAAAGTGTCCAGTGTCCCCACATCCAGCTTCAATACCGGCTTGATATTCAGCACCGTGCCGAGAGCCGCCGCGGCCGGGCTGATGCGGCCGCCCTTTTTCAGATATTTCAGCGTCTCTACGCCGATATAAATAGCCATCTCGGCCCGGGCCGCCTCCAGGATATCCTTGATCTTTGCCGCGGAATATCCCTCCGATACCAGCTCCAGGGCGTCCAGGACAGCCCGGTGCTGGGGTGTGGATACCCGACCGTTATCCACCACAAATACCCGGCCTTCATATCCGTCCTCCCGCGCCATGGCCTGAGCCGCTGCGCAGGAACCGCTTAATCCGCTGCTGATCGGAAGATAGACAATCTGCTCGAATTCCGCCAGGGCCCCGTCCCAAAACTCCATGACCGACGTCGGCGAGGGCTGGGATGTGGACACATCCGCGCCCCCTGCCAGCTTCCCGAGAAGCTCCGCCCGGGATATACTGACGTCTTCCAGATAACAGTCTTCTCCTATATAAAAGGGCATCGGCAGCACCCGCACGCCCAAGCGCGCTGCCTCATCCTGCGTAATGCTGCTGTGGCTGTCCGTACACACACCAATCTTTTTCATGACCTTACTCCTCCTTTGACAAATCCCACTGAACATGCTACAGTAACTTATACAGCGTGTACAACTGTAACATCACGAAGACCGGAAAGTCAACACTCCGGCTCTTCGCCTAAACAAAACTATAGAAAATGTAACACCGGAAAACAGGTAACGTCCATGAAAACGCAAGCAGAATCCAGACGGAATGAAAACCTGCGGCTATCCAACCAGGAATCTAACCGGCTGACCAGGGAATGCCTACAGACGGCCCTCATCTATCTGATGAATGAGAAACCCTTTGAGCAGATCCACATATCCGAACTGGCCCGCCGCTCCGGCGTATCCCGGACGGCTTTTTACCGCAATTACACCTGCAAAGAGGACATTCTGGCCGAAATCAGTAATTCTATCGTCCAGGATGTGGCCGCCTCGTTTCTGGAGGAATGCGGCCACGACGACTCCTACGGCTGGTTCTGCAGCTGTTTTTCAAAAGTTAAAACCAATGCGGAACCCTTCCGCCTGCTACTGCGGGCCCGTATGCCCAGGGATTCCCTGGTGGGCACCGGCTCCGTCCTGGAAAAATGGATCCCTGCCAATACCCCGGCCGCCCATTACCGGCTGCTGGCCCTAGAGGGAGCTTTTATTAATATCCTGGCCGACTGGCTTCGCAGCGGTATGAAAGACAGCGTCGAAGACATGGCGCGGCTCTGCGCCGACCAGCTGGGCCATACGATCCGCGGCATATTCGCATCGCTGAAACCGTGCCCGCGCCGGGTGAACACACCGGAAACACAACAGAACGCGTAACCGTTCAGGCCGACTTAGGCTGTTACCGAAAAACTTATAGAGGGAGGAACGAGATGAAAACAGGCGTTGACAATGCCAAGTATTTAAAAATGCAGTCCGAACATATCCGTGAAAGGATCGCTCATTTTGACAATAAACTGTATCTGGAATTCGGGGGAAAGCTTTTTGACGACTACCATGCCTCCCGGGTGCTGCCGGGCTTTATGCCGGACTCCAAGCTGCAGATGCTTCTGCAGCTTGGAGACCAGGCTGAAATCGTAGTGGTCATCAGCGCGGAGGATATTGAGAGCAACAAGATCCGGGGGGATCTGGGCATCACCTACGATATGGACGTGCTGCGGCTGATCGACGCCTTCCAGGAGATCGGCCTGTATGTGGGCAGCGTCTGTATCACCAAATATGCCGGCCAGACCGCCGCGGAGCAGTTCCGGACGCGACTCGGCAACCTGGGCATCCGCTCCTACTGCCATTATAAGAT
The DNA here is from genome assembly GCA_910588295.1 of uncultured Lachnospiraceae bacterium. Lineage (GTDB taxonomy): Bacteria > Bacillota > Clostridia > Lachnospirales > Lachnospiraceae > UBA11957. Next base: position 16,885 of record CAJUQO010000062.1, read on the forward strand.
CCAGGGCTATCCCAGCGACGTGTCACGCATTGTCAGCGACGACGGTTACGGAAAAAATGAGTACATCGAGACTGAACGTCCCCTGGTCATCGTCACGGCCCCGGGCCCGGGCAGCGGCAAGATGGCCACTTGCCTGTCCCAGCTCTATCATGAGCACAAACGGGGGATCAAAGCCGGATACGCCAAATTCGAGACCTTCCCCATCTGGAATCTGCCCTTGAAGCATCCGGTAAACCTGGCTTACGAGGCTGCCACCGCCGATCTGAACGATGTGAATATGATTGACCCCTTCCATCTGGATGCCTACGGCAAAACTACGGTAAATTACAACCGGGATATTGAGGTTTTCCCGGTCTTAAACGCCATGTTTGAGATGATCTCCGGCACCAGCCCTTACAAATCCCCCACAGACATGGGGGTCAACATGGCCGGTTTCTGCATCGTGGATGATGAAGAATGCCAGAGAGCCTCCAAACAGGAGATCATCCGCCGTTATTACCAGTGCCTCTGCGATCTGAAACGGGGCGCCGGTTCCCGGGAGATTCTGTACAAGTTGGAACTTCTGATGAAACAGGCGCAGATCACCTCCGACGACCGCGCCGTGGTTCATGCCGCTCTGGACCGGGAACAGGAGACAGGCCACCCGGCCGCGGCCATCGAGCTGCCGGACGGCACCCTGGTAACCGGAAAAACCAGCGATCTTTTGGGCGCCTCGGCCGCGGCCCTGCTCAATGCCTTAAAGATTCTGGGACATATCGACCATGAGCTGCATCTGGTCTCCCCGGAAGCCATCCAGCCCATCCAGCGCCTGAAAACGGACTATCTGGGCAGCCATAACCCGCGGCTGCACACCGATGAGATTCTGATCGCCCTGTCCGCCTCGGCTGCAGCCAACCGGCAGGCGGAGCTGGCCCTGAATCAGATCCCGCAGCTGCAAAACTGCGAAGCCCATTCCTCCGTGCTGCTCTCCTCTGTGGACGAACAGATTTTCAAGCGGCTGGGCATACGATTGACCTGCGAGCCGAAATATGAAACCAGCGAGAGAAAATACCACAAGCGCTGAGACAAGGCCGTTTTACTTACCAGACGGGAGGCATTGGTGGAAACGCCGATGCCTCCCGTCTTTTCATTTGCTCTGTCTTCTATTGTTATAGAGGAATGCCTCATTTACATATTTTAGATCTATGATATATAATCTCTTCGAGACAAAGTCTGTCACACTCCGAATTTGCCGAAAAGTGTTCTTGTTCCATGCCCGCACAAGTCCGGACGTTTTCTATAAACCTTCCGGTGGCCGCGGGGATGCCGAACAACCACAACTTCTCTCAGAAAGGATGATTTCACACCATGTCTCCCGAATACAATGCAATCCGGCATTTGCTGATGCGCCTGGGAGCCACGCCAAATTATACCGGCTTCCGCTATACCGTCCATGCCCTTTCACTCTCCCTAGAACAGAATGAGCGCCTGACTCATGTATCCAAATACCTTTATCCGGATATTGCGAGCCATTACCACACCACCTACATGGCCGTGGAACGGGATATCCGCACGCTTATATCGGTGATCTGGAGAAACAATCCCCAGCTTATGCATGAGCTGGCAGAACATAAACTGAAACAAAAGCCCACTGTCGCACAGTTTTTATCCATTTTAACCGTGCACCTCTCCACGCCGAAACCTTAAGCACCGCCTGTCCGGAAAGAACTGCATCATGCGGCCTTTTCCGGATAGGATATCCATGCTTTTCCATTACCCAATTACTCCTCATACCGCGCAAACGCCCGCTCCAGCAGCATGGCCTTCAGATAGCCTGTCAGGCCATGCGGAAAGCATTTTTGATCTGGTTTACGCTGGTGTTGGCAAACCTGGCTTCCACGGCGAACATGTAAGATGTGGTCATGGCCCACAGCGCCGTGCTCTGGTTCCACTCTTCCTTAAATACTGCCCAGAAATCCCGGATGATGTAGACACTCTCTTTTCTGCGCATTCGGAAAAGAATCCGGTACAGGGCCGTACAGGAGGCTCCGATGGTAATGATCCTTCCCACCCGGATAAGCAGGCAGCTTTTGCTTTCAGCAGATTCTTGCATACTCGGCAAAGGCCTCTGCCAGTTCGCCATGGCCGCTGTCCGCTACGATGCCGTAAAGCAGCGGCCCAGCCTCGTCCTCTGATGTTTTCTGCGCCACGAGGCCCAGCTTTTCCATCGTCTGCAGCCCGATCTCCTCTGTCTGCGCAAACGCAACGCCCATCTCGACGGCATATGTATAGAAACTCTCCGGCATGGTCACCGCGTCCAGCACACCCGCGGCAATGTTAAAGAAAAATTTTTCGTATGAGCTTTCGTTGGTTCCCTCCAGTTGCACATCGCCGTAGGAGATCTGGTAATCCGAGTCAAAAATGGCCTGTCCTTTTTTCAGCCCCAGGGCCACGACGCATTCCTCGGAAATACGGCCGTCCCGCGGGTAGTCGATGGGCTGATTCACTACGGCGCACTGAAACAGCACCCGGGGCCCCGGGAAGAAAATGTGGCGGATGAGCAGCACGGCAAGCCCCAGGACCGCCAGCGCGATCAGGATATGGTACCAGTAGTACCGCCGTATATGATCAATTTTTTGTTCCCGGCTCATGCCCTCCATCTGTTTGGCGATGGCGCAAAACCATGCTCTCATATGCATTCTCCTTTATTCTTCCCTGTTATACGGTAGTCAACAAGGCCTCGAAAGACCCCTCCATCTCATATTCCCCCGTATTGGCGGTGATAAAGATACTGTCCCCCCGCTTAATAGCCAGGTCACGGCTAATTAGAGGTAATCAAAAGAGGAAAGGAAAAGCACAATCCAGACGGAACCG
>CAJUQO010000063.1 GCA_910588295.1 uncultured Lachnospiraceae bacterium
CGCACCAGTTTCTTCTGGGGAAGTTTGCCCTCCAGGGTATCTCCGGCGGAACTCGTGGGATCTGCCGCCCCGGTCACGCGCATGGCCTGGTAAACATAGGTACGCCCGGACAGCGGGTCGCGGATCGCCCCGCCCAGACAGGTGGCCGCCCCACCGAAAGGCTCGATCTCCGTGGGATGGTTGTGGGTCTCATTCTTAAAATTGATCAGCCACTCCTCCTCCCGGCCGTCCACATCCACGGGAACGACGATGGAGCAGGCATTGATCTCATCGGACTCCTCCTGATCCTCCAGCTTCCCTTCCGCTTTCAGCCTGCGCATGGCGATCAGCGCCAGATCCATCAGGCAGACAAATTTATCCGGCCTGTCCTTAAAGAGCTTGGCCCGGTCGGCCAGATATTTCTGATACGTGCCCACGATGACTTCCCGATAGTCCCCCTCACCGAAGGCTACATTTTTAAGCTCCGTGGAGAACGTAGTGTGACGGCAGTGATCCGACCAGTAAGTATCCAACACCCGGATCTCCGTCACGGACGGGTCGCGAGATTCCTCTGTACGGAAATAATACTGGATATGCAGGAAATCCTTAAACGTCATGGCCAGCCCCAGAGAATCATACAACCCTTTCAGCTTCTCCTCATCCATGGCGCAGAAGCCGTCAAAGAGCCGGATATCCGCCGGATCGTCAAACTTCTGCACCAGTGTCTCCGGCTTTTCCATCCCCGTCTCCCGGGAATCCACTGGATTAATACAATGATTGCGGATGGCCGCCCGCTCCGCCTCCGTCAGCTCTCCCTCGATCACATAGGTGGTAGCGGTACGGATAATGGGCTGGGCGCTGCCGTCCAGAAACTGCACGCACTGGACGGCCGAATCCGCCCGCTGGTCAAACTGGCCAGGCAGATATTCCACGGAGAACACATAAGCCCCGTCAGCCGTCGTCAGTGTCTCTTCATATAAAATATCCACGGGCGGTTCCGCAAAAACACATGTACAGGCTTTTGCGAAAACCTCATCCGAAAGATTTTCCACATCATAGCGGATCAATACGCGGACAGCCGTCACGGACTGGATACCCAGATAGCTGCTGATCTCATGTTTCAGTTCCTGTGCCTTACCGGCGAAATCCGGTTTCTTCTCTACATAGACACGTCTGACGTTGCTCATAGGGGGCTCCTCCTTATCTACTGTTTTATATTTCGGCGATCACTTCCACTTCCACCAGCACATTCTTGGGAAGGGTCTTTACCGCCACGCAGGAACGGGCCGGTTTGCCGGTGAAATATTTGCCGTATACTTCGTTAAACGCGGCAAAATTGCCCATATCGGACAAAAAGCAGGTGGTCTTTAACGTCTTCTCAAAGGAAGATCCGGCCTCCTTGAGAATGGCGCCCAGGTTCTTCATCACCTGCTCTGTCTGAGCCGTAATATCATCGCCCACCACCTCGCCGGTTGCAGCGTCCAGGGGAATCTGCCCCGCTGAAAAAAGGATATTGCCGGTTACGAAGCCCTGTGAATAAGGGCCGATGGCCGCGGGAGCCTTGGTTGTATTGATCTGTTTCATGGTACTGTACTCCTTTGCTTTTTTGGTAACTGTTCCGTATTCAGTTACATTTTTTCTATACTTAATCTATACACCAGATTGATCAAATTAGCAAGTGTTATCCGCCATCTCCATTGACTTTTTTATAATCTACATGCTATAATGTTCAAAATTTATTAGAAGAACTTATAAAATGGATATAAATTATGAGTTGTACAAAGTATTCTACTACGTGGCCACCACATTAAGTTTTTCAGAGGCATCCCGGCAACTCTATATTTCCCAGTCGGCGGTGAGCCAGTCCATCAAAACGTTGGAAAAGAAACTGAACACCGGGCTGTTTATCCGGAGTACCAAAAGCGTCCAGCTGACGCCTGAGGGTGAGACCCTGCTGCGTCATGTGGAACCGGCCATTCACCTGATCAAACAGGGGGAAAACTATCTGACGGAGGCGGATGAACTGGACGGGGGGCAGCTCCGCATCGGCGCCACCGACACCATCTGCCGTTACTTGCTGATCCCTTACCTGAACCGTTATCACAAGCAGCATCCCAGGGTGCACATCCACATTCTGAACCAGACTTCTTTAAACTGCGTGGAACTGCTCGAACGGGGCCAGGCAGATCTGATCGTCACCAACTATCCGAACTCACGGATGGGCCACCGGGAAAAGCTCCTGGCCATCCATGAATTTCGGGACGTCTTTGCCGGAAGCAAGAGCCACTATCCGGAGCTTTCAGGACGGAAAGTCCCCCTGCACGAACTCCGGCAGTACCCGATCCTGATGCTGGACCGCCGCAGCACCACCCATGAATTCCTCCACAAGACCTTCCGGGAGGCGCAGCTGGAGCTGGTGCCCGAGATCGAGCTTGACAGCAACGATCTCCTGCTGGATCTGGCCAGTATCGGCCTGGGGCTGGCTTTTGTGCCGGACTACTGCCTGAGAGGCCATGACCGCCTGTTCAAAATCAATCTGGCGGAAACCATGCCTTCCCGAAAAATAGTCATAGCCACCAACAATACCGCGCCTGTCACCCGTCCCGCGAGAGAATTTCTCACTTTCTTCAAATGAACCTCTCACACACCGCCGTCACTCCTCTCCCCAAAATGGTAACAGTTCAGCCTCCGGCAGAACTGTTACTGAATCCAGCCCATTGGAAGTTCGCCTACGGCGAAGGGCTGGATTCACTCTTGGCAAAATGCAAGTATTCTTACGGACTTTGCAATAAATGCAAAGTCCTGGGCTAAACTGTTACCCAAAATGCCCTTACGGCCTCCGCCACCGTATCCCGGCGGACCACCTGATAGGGATACCACTCTCGTGGAAACAGGCTCAGCGTATCCCGCTCCAGAAAGCGATCATCCAGAAGCACGATGACGCCCCTGTCCGCCACCGTGCGGATGACCCGCCCCGCAGACTGCAGGACTTTATTCATCCCGGGGAACCGGTAGGCGTAATCAAAGCCGTTTTCTCCCTTTTTCTCAAAATACTGCATGAGGATTTTTCTCTCATTGGACAGCTGAGGCAGCCCTGTCCCCACAATGATGGATCCGATCAGCTTCTCCCCTGTAAGGTCAATACCCTCGGAAAAAATCCCTCCCATGACACAGAAGCCTACCAGCGTCCCTTCCCCTGTTTCCTCGAATGCACGGATGAAATCCTCCCGCTCCCGCTCTCCCATATCCGAAGTCTGGAGCAGCACACGCCGGCCTTCTGTCCCGCCATACGCTTCCTCATACACCTCATAGACATCAAGCAGCATCCTATAAGAAGGGAAAAACACCATATAATTTCCCGTCTTTTCCGCTGTCACCTCATGGATATACCCGGCCATTCTCCGATACTCCCCCCGGCCGCGCCGTGTATAACGGCTGCTGACGTCGTCGGCCACTAAAAGAGCTCTCTGCCGGGAGGAAAAGGAAGTCTCCGCATAAATAGCGTAGTCGTCGCTGCGGGTGCTGAACATTTTCCTGTAATATTTCACCGGAAGCAGCGTGGCGGAAAAAAACACGCTGCATTTTCCCTGATCCAGGCACTTCTGGATATTCGCCGCCGGATTCACGCAGAGCAGCTTCACCCGAAACCGCCCGTCCCCGTTGTGCTGGCTGTAGATCACATAGTTTTCATCCAGGAGTTCATAGATCGACAGAAAAGACTGCACCGAAAAGTAAAATTCCAGCACCTTTTTGCGCAGCACGGGATCCTCCAGCTCCTCCAGAAACTTGTCCATCTCCCCGGACAGGTTCAACAGACTGACGGGGAGATTCCCCAGATTGCCGAGAACCTCGTAATCGTCACAGGTACGCTTATACTCCAGCAGCAGCCGATTGCATTTTCCCAGCTGGCGGCCCAGCCTGGAGCTTCGATGCTTCAGCAGCTTCTTCATCTCCAGGAAATCCTCTTTATACAACACGGCGCTGTACATCTCCCGGCCCCGTTCCACCAGATTGTGAGCTTCATCCACCAGAAACAGATAAGGGCGGCTGTCACCGGCCGCAAAAAACCGTTTCAACCGCGCCTTGGGATCAAAAACATAGTTATAATCACAGATAACGCCGTCCACCCATTCCGACAGATCCAGCATCATCTCGAAAGGACACACGTCCCACTGTTCGGCATGGTCAAGGATAATCTCCCTAGTCAGCATATCTTTCCCTGATAAAAGAGTGAATACCGCCTCATTCACCCGGTCAAAATGCCCTTTTGCCCGGGGACAGGCCTCTGGATTGCAGTCCGGGTCGCCCAGAATGCACAGCTTGTTTTTCGCCGTCAGGGTGACGGATTTCCAGCAGAGCCCCCGCTCCCGCAGGATCTCCACGGCCTCCTCGGCTACCGTGCGGGTGATGGTACGGGCCGTCAGGTAAAATACCTTTTCCGCCTTGCCCTCCCCGCAGGCTCGAACCGCCGGAAACAGGACGGACATAGTCTTTCCCACACCGGTGGGCGCCTGAATAAAGATCTGTTTCTCCCTAAGAACCGTGCGGTACACTGAAGCCACGATATCCCGCTGGCCCCGGCGGTAGGGAAACGGGAACTCCAGGCCGTTCATGGAAGCATTCCTCTTCTTCCGCCATTCCCAGGAAAAATCGACCCAGCGGCGGTATTCCTCCATGAGCCCGTCAAACCATTTCGTCAGTTCTTTCAGCGTATGTTCACTCACCATGCGCCGCACCTGCTCCGTATCCAGATTGGCATACGTCATCTGGATACGGATGGACTGCAAGCCCTGCTGGCTGGCGTAAATATAACCGTAGCACATGGCCTGGGCCAGATGGACGTAGACCGGCTCTGTGATCTTCGTCACATCCCGGTACACTCCTTTGATTTCGTCAATGGTAACAGCGCCGTCCTCATCCGTCAGGATACCGTCCGCCCGGCCCTCCACCCGTATGCTGTATTCCGGGTATTCCCGGCTGACCGCCAGGCCCACCTCGGCCCGGTAGCCGCTGCCCATGCTCCTCTGCAATTTTCTGTGGAGCCGCCCGCCCTGCTGCATGGCTTCCACATCCGGTCCCCCGCCCTTCCGGTTATCCAGGTCGCCGCCGCGGAAAATAAATTCCACCAGATCACGGACAGATAGTCGAAATTCCATATCTTTCCCCACGATTATCTGGGCAGTTTGTCAATGGCTCCTGCCACATAGATATTATCTACTTCCGCAAAACCGCCCCTGTCCGCCGCCGCGGCAAAATCCGGGTCGATGGGCACCTTGCCTAACACGTCGATGCCCAGGGACTGGCCGATCTCATCGATATGGCTCTCACCGAACACAGTAATTCTCTTACCGCAGTCCGGACAGGCTATATAACTGTAATTCTCAATCAGGCCGAGGATCGGCACATTCAGCTTCTCCGCCATCCGCACAGCCTTGGTCACGATCATGCGTACCAGATCCTGGGGGGAAGATACAATATAGATGCCGTCCACCGGCAGGGACTGGAACACCGTCAGGGGCACATCGCCGGTTCCCGGCGGCATGTCCACCAGCAGATAGTCAAGCTCGCCCCATACCACATCCGTCCAGAACTGCTTGACCATATTGGCCAATACCGGGCCGCGCCAGATCACCGGCTCCTCCTCGTCGGGAAGCAGCAGGTTGATGGACATGACTTTCACCCCGTTTTCCGTGATTAGCGGCAGGATATTGTTCTCCTCGTCCGCCATCCTCGCCGGCCCCTTCAGGCCGTACATTTTCGGAATGGAGGGGCCTGTGATATCCGCATCCAGGATGCCCACCCGAAAACCTTTTTTCGCCAGTTGATTCGCCAGGGAAGCCGTAGCGAAAGATTTGCCCACGCCGCCCTTGCCGCTGACCACGCCGACCACATGGCCGATCTCCGAATAAATATTCAATACCTCTTTGGGGATGCCGCCGCCCTGTCTGCTGGGACATCCCTCACAGCTTTCCTTGGAACAAGAAGTGTTGCTGCATTCTTTTGCCATAACTTTTACTCCTTTTCAATTAATTCATAAACCGGTCGATCGCCTTATTCAATTCCTCCAGCGCCTCCATGTCGCCGCACTGAACCGCGTCCACAATACAGTGTTCGATGTGATCCTGGAGGATCACCTTACCCGTATTGTTGATCGCTGATTTCACTGCCGAGAGCTGTACCAGCACCTCGCTGCAGTCACGCCCGCTCTCCACCATCCGCTTGATCGATTCCAGATGGCCGATGGCCCTGGACAGGCGGTTTAGGACCGCCTTCGTATTCTGGTGGGTATGGGTATGCCCGTGGGAATGGCTGTGTTCCACCACCGTGCCATCCTCCATCACATGGGTATGCTTTCCTGTACTTTCCGCCATATTCCCGTTGGGCCGCCGATGGGCCCTCTCCTTATCCTATATTTCCGTAAACGTATACCGCTGCTTGATCCCGGATGTCACGATATCAAACACGATCGTACCGTCCTCCCGGACTGTCTTATCATACTTAAGTTCCTTATCCTTGAATTTCTCCAAAATGAACTGCTCCGGATCCTCTGTCTGCACCTCGTCAAAAAAAACATCCCGCATCTGATTGTTGGCACATTGATTGAAGATCTCCCAGATCGCCTCGTATTCTTTCATTCCATCCTCCCATATTAACGAATTTCATAACAGTTCAGCCGGAGCTAAACTGTTACCAAATTTCCCCAACGCCAGACATTATAACATCTTTGAGAAGGATACTCAAGGCATGAAAAAATCACAATTCTTTCTCATGCAATAGTTCAGCCTCCGGCTGAACTATTACGGAATCCGCCCATTTAAAGTTTGGCTGTGCCAAAGGGGCGGATTCCCTCCCGGCGTAATATACGCACTCCCCCGATTACCGCTTCCTGGATCTTATCAATAAAAATGTCCAGATGTGCATCTTTTTATTATCCCAAACGCAGGCTCTCACCGATCCAAAGCGCTCTGGAATCCGGGCCATGGCCCACCTGTAATGTAGACGCAACAGGCAGGTAGGGGTTACCTGTGCATTCCAGCACGGCCTCCTCCACGGCTGTCCGGCCCGATACCCGGTCTACTTTCGTGAAAGTTCCGATCAGCAGGCCGTTAACCTGCTCAAAAGCCCCCATCTGGCGCAGCTGGGCCAGGCAGGTGTGTACCGTCGCCAGGGAGCCGCCCAGGGACTCTAAAAACAGGATTCTTCCATTTAAATCCGGGAACCAGTGCGTACCGGCCAGCTTTAAGAAACAGCGGATATTTCCGCCCACCAGTGTTCCCTCCATCTTTTCGCCCCGCAGGAACCGCCAGGAAGGAGAAAACAGTTCTTCCGTCTCACCGTCCAGCCAGGCCGAAAACCTCCGGTACTGGGCCTGGCCGTCCTCTCTCACCAGATTACGGATCTGATACAACACGCCCGGGACGCCCGCCCCTGTCCACAGGGCATTCAACACCGTGCTCAGATCGCTGTAGCCCCAAAAAGGCTTCCCGGCGGATGCGATACAATCCAGATCCAGCTCTTCCAGCACTTCATTGGCAAAATCCCCACCGGACAGATCAAAAACCGCCGCAATCTCATCATTCCGGTAAAAATCCATCAGGCTTTTAGCCCGCTCCCTCGCAGGAGCCGCCTCGCCCCGCCTTTCGCGGAACATACAGGGGCTCCAGACCGGATAGATATCCATACTTCGCAATACCTCATCCAGCTTTTGGATACTCTCCCTGTCCTCCTCCGTCAACGCGTCCGAACAGGCCGCAAAGCCCACCTTTTTCCCTCGCAGATTACCCATTTTCTCCTTCTCCTTCTCTCCGGGTGCCATAGCATGGCCCCATTATAGCAAGCCCTGTGCACAAAAGCCAGAAAAAAGTCGTAACAGTTCGGCCTCTGGCTGAACTGTTACAAAAAAGTCATCTGCCCCAATCCACTTCTGTCTCAGTTTTGCACACAATCCCCTGATCCAGGGCATAGAAAGTCTCCAGGAAAGATTCCTGATCCGGGTCATACTCGGTAAGAGCCCTGGAAACAATCTTTTCTCCCGACGCTTTCTCTTTTTCGGTTTCCGTCAAAATATATGACGTCCCCGGCTCCGCCACAATTTTCTCAGGCAGTTCTCCCGGCCGGTATACCTCTTGCTTTACGACCTGATGATCCTGGTTCATCTGGCAGAGAGTGATCCGCAGCGGCCTGGCCATGACGGCATAATGGACGGTCACGTTGTTCGTTTCCGTTTTTGTTTTTCCGTTTACCGTAAAAACAGTCTCCTCGTTCAGCGTTGTGGAAAAAACAGCGCCCTCCGGGGAATCGCCGCCGTTTTGGAAGCCCTGGCCTGAAACGGCGTAGATCTCCCCCTCCGCCGTTTGATAGACCGGATTGGCATAGTAAGTAGCCCCCTCATCCTCCTGTCCCGGCAGCACATATATTGTGCCGCTGATACCGTATTCCGCACCGTCATCCATGATATTTGTGTTCGTATCAATATCGCAGATACCGTCCGTGCACAGACACATCCTGTGTGATTCGTCCTCGCTCGGATCACACGCATAAAGCATATATTCCCCGCTGACGCCGCCGAAAGATATCTCCCAGTCATTAGACCCCCTCGATTGATCGATCTGTGCGTAAAGCCTTCCGTCATATTCCGGATCGCGGGGCATCGTCACTTCCCCGCCGCCCGTAAGCAGGTTCCCATGGTCTCTTAGATAGCCCTCCAGATCATACAAATCCAGATATTCCGCCGTAATAAAGGCTCCGATGAGCCTGTCTTCTCCGCTCTTTGCTTCGGCCTCCGGCGCTGCCAGCGAACAGCCATTCAGCGAAACGATACAGACCAGCCCAACAATGCTGCCGATCCATCGCTTTCCCTTCCCTCTGATTCTTTGCTTTCTATTTTTACCCATCTTCATCCTCCAGTTTCCCGTTAAATTTCAAAATATCTCCCACGTCACATTGGAGAAAAAAACAGATCCGGTTAATGGTGTGAAAGCGGACACCCTTAGCCTTGCCGCTGCGCAAGACGGACAGATTAGCCTCTGTAATATTGACCAGGCTGCACAATTCTTTTGAGGTCATCCCGCGCTCCTTCAAAACCTGTTCCAGACAAACTTTTATTCCCATAACAGCCACCTTCAAACATAATTCAGCTGCGCTTATGCTTTTTTCACAGCTGACAGCATCCCTGTTCCTCCTTTTATATGATCAGATCATGTTCCTGTTTCAGCTTCTGTTCCGCGCACAGATACCGTGAGAACAACAGGACTGCCAGCACAAAAATAATGGAGAGCACCGGCAGCCGGATCACGATACTGATATCAGAAAGACTGCCGCTAAACAGGCATTGCAGGAGATTGAATACCGCGTTTGCCATAACCGTGATGGCCAGCGCCCTCTGGCAAAATCCGGCCAGCCTTTTTACCAGCGCTATGGATTCATCGGAATAGCGGTTCCGGTTCAGGGCATCCAACACATAGCCGCCAAGGAAAACAATACCCATATCGAACACATAGGGCAGGATATTTACGATATAGCGCATCACCAGAAACAGATAAGCGGCGCCCGTCGGCTCTCCTCCGGACACGGATCCCTCCATCAACATGCCGCCGTATGTGCCCCGTAGATTTCCGGCAGCCAGAAGCGTATCCTCCAGGCATTGTCCACATATGGCATAGACGAAAACCATATTCAGGAACCACAGAAGCCCTTTCAGCCCGCGCTGCAGCTTCCCCGCATCCACCTCCCGATAAACCTCCAACGTGCGGATCACCAGATAGCCAAACAGCACCGAATAAAAGGTACAGCCCAGCACCCACTTTCCCGTTCCCGGAACCCGGGAAGGCAGAAAGCTCGGGTTGATCATGTAATAATTGACAATAAAAAGCAGTACACTCAGTCCCGGCAGCACAAGATCGACCCGCAGTTCCCTCCGCTGTTTTTTCAAAAACAACCAGACCAGAGCCGGAATCAAACTAAAAATGCCATACAGGATCACCGCCGCCGCGTTCCCCGCTTCGCCGGACAAAGAGAGTTTCCTGAGCCCCCATCCCGCCTGTTCAAAAGGAAACGCCGCTATCCCGGAAAAGAGCCAGGAAAAACCCATCCGCAGGAAGCAGAAAGCCACACAGGCCGCCGCCTCGGCTGCCAGAATACATTTCATCACGTTCTGTTTCATAACCCCTCCATAATTATTGTTTTTCGATAATTTGTAATTTTAGTATACCACACAATTATCGTTTGTCAATAATTTTATATTCCTATCTCCGAAGGCGGTACTGGTACTCCGGCACATACCGGTCGCCGTCATGTCTGATCTTATTGCCAAGATAGCGGAAACTGCCATCCTCCATGAACTGTACCGTCAGCTCATGGGTGATCAGCGCGTCGTCATAGATCACCATATCGCACACGGCTTCCACCGTCAGCGTGACCGTCCCGTCCTCATTCTCCCTGACGGCTGTGACCTCCGGCAGAGACGTTCCGAAAAATGAGGGCGCATAGTTAAAACAGCCCAGAGCGGCCCAGGCGTAGACCTGCTTTTCCTCATCATAGTCCGCATACTGCCGCAACCGTTCGGCCGTGACCGGGAGATACGCCGTGATAAGCTCTTCAAATTCTTTCCGCGGTATGCCCTCCGGATACTCTTCCCCCTCAAAGGGTTCCTGATATTCTATCTCGTACAGATATTCATACAGCGCATTATAGTCCAGCGCCTCCATATGATCCGCATCCCAGTCCGAACACAGCAGATTATTTCCCTGATAGCCCAGCCGCTGTACACATTTTTTTGACAGCTCACGGCATTCCTCCGTCATAGGCTTTATTCTGAGTATCCAGCCGCCGTCAACGATCTCGGTGACCTCCGGAGGCTCTGGAACACACAGTTCATAGCAGAACCAGCCTTTTTCCGTGTATTTCCATTCTTTAATCCTGGTATTGGACATATAGGTAACGCCCGACCATTCCTCATCCTTCCATTGCGCTCTGGCGCTCAATACATACATTTCCGTTCCGTCAAATATATATTTCAGCCTTCCCACAGCGCCATCAGGATAAACGGCATAGATCACCTGGGAACCGCTCCTCCCCTCCCGGCAATCTTTCAGAAAAGCATCGGCCGCTTCATAGTTCTCCATATTGGCATAAGCCACCGCGGCCGCCGTGGGGTATCCCGTTTCCTTCACCGCGGCCTGCAATGCAAAAACCGTCTCATCATCCAGCGATATACTCTGCTCCCCTTTTCTTGTCCTGTGGTAAATGTCCGAGATCCTGTCCAGCACCTTTCGGCAGTCCGCTTCCGCCTCTTTTCTCTCGCCGTCGTCGATCGGAAGGCCATAGCCCTTCCCCTTTGGATCGGCGGCGGCTTCGGCGGCTCTGTCCCTCTCCTCTGAGATGGCTCTTCCCACCTCATCCGCCGAGGCTCTTCCCGCGCCGCCATACCCGGAATAGCTTTCTTCAATATTTCCTGACGAAACGAGAGCCCCGTTTTCCCCCAGAATATCTCCTGACGAAATGCTGCCGCATCCCGGCAGGCCAAGCATCCATATGCTACTCATCAGCGCCAAACCATTTTTCCAAAACCAGCCTGTCTTTTTCCACCACATAGCCGCTGCCTCCTCTGTCTTTGACATCCTCCGTCATGCTGACCAGCAATATCGGACGTTCCGCTGTTTCCTCCGCCGTGAAAACGGCAAACCACCCCAGTTCCGTGCCGGAATCGTCTTCCTTCGACGCCTTGATCTCGGCGGTTCCTGTTTTCCCCGCCAGGACAATGTCCTCCCTGTGCGCTTTATACCCCGTGCCTTCCGGGCTGTTTACCACCTTTTTCATCGCTTCCAGAACCCGTCCTGCCGCTTCCTCCGAAAAAGCCCCCGAAATCCAGTCAGCAGTCTCCGCTTCCTGGCGGTAAACCAGACAGGGGCTGATCATATTTCCTCCGTTGCAGAATGCGGAGTACAGGCAAGCCAGATGCAGCGGGTTAACCAGCATCTGCCCCTGTCCATAACCGCTGTCCGCAAGCTGGATCTCCGTCTCTACGGCCTCCGTATTGGAATACTGAGACGGGGGCATCTTTATCTCAAAAGGAATTTCCTCCAGAAATCCCAGCCCCGCCATGGCATCCGCCCATTCCTCCGCGCCGATCTTCAACGCGGCCTTCGCAAAATAAATATTATCGGAGCAGACCAGGGCGTTTTCCAGAACAGAAGGTTTCCCCTCATGAAGCGTCGTCACATAATAAGAACCCCAGGACGCATCCTTCTGCCAGCGCAGACCCTCGCTGCCGTAATCCTCCACCGGATCTATGGCCCCCGACGCCAGCCCCACCACAGCCGTAATGGGTTTAAAGGTAGAGCCCGGGCACCAGATCTGCCGGAAACGGTTCAGCATGGGCCTGTTTTCGTCCTCATTCAGCGCCTTCCACTGTCCGTCGGATAATCCCCGGATAAAGTCGTTATTATCATAAGCGGGCGTACTGACCAGGGCCAGCACCTCCCCGGTATGGGGATCCATAGCCACGGAGCAGCTTTTATCCTCCCGAAACTGCCTGTATACCGCTGTCTGGAGATCGGCATCAATGGTCAGCTGTACGTCTTCCCCCTGCAGGGTCAGTCGGGAGGCCAGCTCTCTTTTTTCCCGGCCTTTGGCGTCCTCTATATAGATCCTGCAGCCGTCCCGGCCTTTCAGCTCCTTCTCAAACAGTCCTTCCATTCCGTTTCTACCAATCACGCTGCCGGACGTGTAGCCCTCGCCCGCATGTTCCTCCAGATCCTCCGCCGTGACATTCTGCACATAACCGATCAAATGAGCCGCCGCCTCGCCCAGAGGATACTCCCGCACCTCTGTATCCGACAGCATGACTCCGGGAATGGCCAGCAGCGCCTCCTGCCTTTCCTGCTCCCCCAGCACTTGTTTCTCCGGATGGGCCGTCCGTAACTGCGTTTCCTCCACTTTGGGAATGGTCTTTATCGGAACAAAAGAATCCTCTTTCACCCACCGGGCGGACAATTTTTTCTCCACGGCCTCCGGCTCCATGTCCAGCAGTCCGGCTATTTTTCCTATGGATTCATCTTTATCTTTCATTTTGCCGGGAACGATTCCCACCGAGGATGCCACGCCCGCTCCCGCCAGGATGCGCCCGTTCCTGTCCAGGATTCTCCCACGCTCCGCCCGGTTCACGGAAACTCTGACTTTATCCGTCGCAAGCAGCTCGGGAAAGATCAGGGAATCCGCCCATACCAGCCCGTACCCGTTCTCCCCCTCCTGAAAAAAAGCCTCATTCTCGATGTTGATCTGCCCGGCGCTTGTGTCAAAAGACGTCCTGTATATCACGGTCTGCTGCCCCGCATCATACGCCATGATCTCCACAGCCAGATTCTCCATCCCGATCCCCTCATAGATGGCCGAATTGCGCCGCACAAAATCCTCCCGGCTGATCTGCGCCGCCACTCCCCCGTCCAGCATATCGTACATCTGATCGTATCCCTTTTCGGGGATATAAGACATATACCGGATCAACAGTTCCTCCGGGGATTCCTTCTCCGGATCCCGTTTCGGATAAATCAAAATATACACAACAGCCACGCCAACGATGGCCGTAACCGCAAAAGCAGCCGCCATATATATGAATATATTTTCCCCTTTATTTACTTTCCCGCTGGCCTTTCCACGGGAATTTCTTGTTTCTTTCATATCCACCTCTTTTCACCTCATCCATGCTCTGGTTTTCTATCGAGCTCCTCATATACTACATTTGTAAGATTTATGCCTAAAAAAATCTGCAGCATGTATCTTTTTTAATATTACATCTGTAGGATCAAAGAGTCAAGCTTTTTTGCACATCTCTTACGAAGCCGTGACCGTTGTCCTGCCGCATCCGCTTTCTCCGCAGAGGAGCACACACTCGCCCTCGGAAAAACCAAGATTTATTCCATTAACTTCGGAAAACTTAAATGCCGATTTATACATTTTATCCCCTTTTGAGTCAGATGCGTTAAGAAGTGTTGCTATTTTACTAAAATAATCATTTATACTCTGATATGAGCCTTGAAATTCCGGGATATCACATACCTTCAATCGCATTAAATTTATGAAAAAAGGACTGTCTTTATCTAAAATACAATCAAATATCTCTTTTTTATCAAGTTCATCACCTAATCCAAAGTATTCTGAAACAAACATACAAGTTCATCCCTCATATAGCTATTTTTCCAGCATCATCAAGTAGCTGTCCAGCCTTGCATTCACATAACCCGCAAACAATTTTTGCATTGCACCAAGATCATGTTTTACATGGTATTCATCAAACGCATTATAATAAGAAATCCGGTCTGCAAATTTAATGTCAATTGACGGATATCCAGCTTTCATCAATTCCAGATTTACAAGCAGCCTTACGATCCTGCCATTTCCGTCAGGAAAAAGGTAGTAAGACAAAGCTCTGTCATATCACTTCCATTACCTATAAATTACTATTTACTTCCATTCGCAGGATAAATATTCCCCACCGCCGTTCCATTCTAGTTCTGAAGATATTCCTCCGCTTTCTCCATTACATACTTTTTTTAATCTTTCTGAAGCATATTTATATACCTTTTTGTTTAATTCAATTCCAATATAGTTTCTTCCAAATTTGTGAGCAACCGCTGCTGTTGTACCGGAACCCATAAAGCAATCTAGCACCAAATCGTTTTCATTTGTAGCTATTTGCATAATTCTATATATCAGCTGCTCTGGTTTCGGTGTATCAAATACATCTTCATCATATATTTCTAAAGCCAAAAGTTCTTGCTTGGCCTCTTTGGTTGAACCAGCAAATTCAACATTCCAAAGGGTTTCCGGCACCACACCAAGCTTTGAAACATCCAGTATTTTTTTTAATCTTGGAACTCCGTTACCATCACTTCCGAACCAAATGTTATTATTCTTAATCTCTTCTTGCATCCTATCCTCATTGTAAATCCAACATCTTCCTTTCGGTGGCTTATGCTTCTTGCCTGTTGGTGAAACAATAGTATAGAACTGAGATTTAACGGCATGTCCAGCTTGGACTGATAATGTAACCGATTGCCAAGACCCTCTAATATCATTGTCCGGATTTTTATATCTATCCAATAACTTTTGAGTTGCAGGCAGTAAATTCCTTTTCTTTTTAAATTTGTTTATATCTTTTGCATATACAAGAACATACTCGTGATTGTTGGAAAATATTTTTCTATTTTCCCGTGTATTCCTTTTTTGCCAAACTATAGTAGATACAAAATTCTCTCTACCGAAAATTTCATCGCAACATACTTTCAAATATGCCATTTCGGAGTCATCAATAGATATCCATATACTTCCTTCAGCACTCAAAAACCCTCTTAATTCTAGGATAGCTGTGCGCATCCCTTCTAGCCATTCGTCATGATTCTTAGTATCTTTATAAAACTTAAAATCATCACCTCTATTATACGGCGGATCAATATATATCAAGCTAACTTGATGCTCATATGTATCCTTGATGTCTTTTAATACCTTTTGATTGTCTCCCAGTATTAAAACATGCGGATTAAATATCTTCTTCTCAAGAAACGATTTTTTTGCTATTCTCACTGCTAAATTCACCTTCTGCATATAACTAATCTTTCTGCTTCGTAGTTAATTTCGTAGTTGTTATCCTGCCTATTAAACCTACTATGCATAAACTGTCCCGGTGATACCACCGACACATCTTTGTAATACTTCTGAGCAATACTTATAATATCTTCGATTGAAAGCAATCTTGGTGTAGCTCCACTATTTGCATCAAATGGAGAATATGAAAGCACAATTGAAGCTTGAGCTTTACTTGCATACATGAATAAATCGTCAAATGCCTGCGGCGCTTTGCTCTTAATACAAAAAGGAGATTGGTGTCTATCGCTTCGATAAATTGCTCTACTTAATCCACCCTTCCCATTAGGAAATGTAGTCGATATTTGCGGATTATCGTGCAAGCAAATAGTTTCAAGAATATGATAATAACGGCTATAATGGTATCGCGTATAAGGCGGATCCGCATAAATAACCTCTACATCACCAGGCTGCAATCTTTTCAATACTTCCATATAGTCATCACAGATTATTTCAAAATCATGCGTATTTTGCGGTAATTCTACATAGTATTGCATCCATTTTTCAAATTGTTCAAAAACATCTAATTCTCTATCAGACAAGATTTTTTTTGCCAGATTCTTTTTTAAAGAACCATCTCTATTTCTTACTTTCAAAGGCTGAGCAAATTGCTTGCCAATAGTATTTACTACATCCGTTGTAGCACCCATAAGTGCTGCCAACATTGCATTCTTAACCCTTTCATTTTGTGCAAAGGCATATGAAGATATTGCATCAATATCAATAGCTTGTTTAAAAGAAAAGTACAATCCTCCATAATATCGCGTGATAATTGAATCCAAAGATTGTAAATCTATTCCCTCGGTGTCTTTAACCATAGCAAAAGCTTTTTCAAGAGAAAGGGAAAGATTCGTTTCACTATAAGGCAGATTATTTAAGTAGGCATACAAAGATCCTTTTTCAATAATCTCATAGATTGGCTCCAACTCCCCGGATAATAATGAGTCTCTACACTCATCCTCATAAACAAGAATGGGATTGTAAACTATCAAGTTGGTTCTTCTTGTTTCGGACTCTTTTATTCTGGCTATAATTCCCTTATAATCAAAATCTTTTGGCAATCCCAACAAACGTGCTTCGCAGTACACTTTTGAATAGTTTTGAATATCTACTGCTAATACATCATACTGTTGAAGCAAATACTCAGATACTACTCCTGAGCCACAAAACAAATCACATATTCTTCCATTCCCATGGGTAAGCTCATCTATATATCTCTTGATTGGAGATAACATACGAGCTTTACTGCCTAGATAATGGACTGTCTTAACATTTGTATCCATATTTAAACTTTCCAGAGCCCAAGGCTTGGGGTGCTTGGTTTAATGGTGCTTACATCTGTGATAAATCTAGCAATGCCAGACACACCATTGGATCTTTTCCATGATTTTACAAAACTATCTACTTCGGAGTATCTTGAATCTCCCGGCATCAGTAATTCATAAAGGAACGATCTTGTAGTTGCCTCCGAGAAAACAACATAAGGTCTGTTCGTTCCGCTTGGATAAGGAAGTCCACTAGCCGCACTTATTTCAAACCGCCAATTGTGGCTAGCTACCGAAACACTTGGTCTTGGTTCTGTTGCCCCTAATGTCCCTGCTGAATCAACGTTCTTCAGCAGAATCCTATAGGTACCTCTAGTACCCCCTGGCATAGCTCCAAAATAGTTTTGAAAAGATGCTTTATCAAAATTAATTTGCTTCCATCTAGTGCTTGCTTTTGGAACCTCAGCCACCAAAATTCTGTCCGTAGTAGAAACTGTCCAAACTGGGCTAATTGTTGGTGCAACTACTACTGGCACTACGGTAGGGATCGGTGTTGCTATTATGGCTGATGACTTTTTAGGTTTCGCTTTAGTCTTTCTAAGTATAGGCACAGTAACAGGCTTGCGTACAGATGTAGTTTGGGGCTGAGCTTTATACAACGCCAATAGTGAAGGATCCGGAGCAACCGTCTTTCCTGCTGAAGATTTAGGTTTCGAAAATGATTTTGCTTTTTTTGCAGCACTTAGATTAACGGCATGATCAATAATTGGATCATTAATATCAAATATAAGATTATTAATAATCGAATAATCCAACCAATCCTGCCAGACAATTTTGAGTTTTGTGAAGTCTGTATTACTTAACGCATTATACGAATACATTTCGATGTTATGATACAACCCACGCTCAGTCAGATTGCCTGATCCAATAATAGACAGTCCACCTGCCGTTGTTTCAAACCAAGTAATCTTAGGATGAAATAAATACTTTTTTGAATCATGGACATAACCGTATACAGTTAAATTATGATAAAGTTTGCAATATGCTCTTAACCTTGTAACCGCCCTCGGATCAGTAATTGAATCAGTACCGACAACCAACTCATATTTATGAGCTTTAATGTAATCGCTAAAGTCTGGATCACCCAAAAATAAATCAATTCCATTCTCTTCTGCAAATGCAAAAGCTCCAGCTCCGTCTTGCCCCTTATTACATGCGTCAATCAGTGCTTCTCCCAGCCTCATACTTGCTGCATAGGTAGGATCTTGAATCATCAATTCCATGTCTATACCTCCATAATTATACTCTAATTGTTACTTATAGTCAACAGCTATATTCCTTTAAAGAAATCTTCAAAAGAAACATTCAGAGCATTTACTATCTTCTCCAAACTTTTAAGTGAAATGTTTCTTTTCCCCAATTCAGCTCCTGCTAAATACGTTCTATCTAGTTCAGCTTTTAAAGCAAGCTTTTCTTGGCTCAATTCCTGCTCGTTGCGAAGTTGTTTAATTCGCTGTCCTACTTTTTCAGTGATCATAGCAAATACCTCCACATATCATTATCCATCACGTTACTTATAAGTCAACGGACTATGAGCAACACTTTCTATTTTAATTTGACTTTTTCATCGCTTCTCTTGACTGCTCTCTTTGCCCCGGATATCCTTCTCGGCTTACGGTATTTAACACGTGATTTTGGCATTGTATAGGTCTTGTCGATATCTGTTTCGCCTATGTATTGAAAGACCTCTGGGAACTCGGTAACTAATGCATCAAGTTTTCTCATAATAGCTTTATCACTGGTGTAAACTGTCGCATCCGGATCCTCTGCATTGAAATTGATTACCGTCTCCTGCTCATATCGTGTTAGCCTAATGTAATTTCTGTTCGTCGGACTAGAGATTTGCCTCCAACTTCCTTCAGATCCCAGCTCACGATGGACACCTTTGGTCTTGGCTGTATCCTTCCCGCTACTAGAGCGTATTAGGTACGTTCACTATTAGCAACGTACACCATCAGGCGCACCGAAAAAAGGACGCCCATCATAAAAGATGTAACGCCCTTTGGCTAATACGTTGTTCGTATTTATATACAAAGCAGTTTGCCGTTGTTATGCCACTTTCTGCTGGTGTCTCTGTGTTACATTTCCGTCAATAAAAGGATGAATCCCCTCGAATTCAAGATGGAACCGTGCAAGCCGGGAAATAATATGATCTGTATTATTCCTATAATCCTCC
>CAJUQO010000064.1 GCA_910588295.1 uncultured Lachnospiraceae bacterium
CAGACACTATGAGAATAATTTTTGATCTACTTTTAAACTTTACAAGGCACTAGCCCTCTGTCCTATTTTGTCCCGAATATTCTGTCCCCGGCATCACCAAGGCCAGGACAGATATAGGCGTGTTCATTCAATCCACGATCCACATGCCCCACATAGATTTGTATATCCGGATGATTCCTGCGCAGGCACTGCAGACCTTCCGGGGCGGCAATGATACACATAAATTTAATATGCTTCCCGCCATGCTGCTTGATAAAATCTACTGCCTCCGAACCAGAACCACCTGTGGCAAGCATGGGATCCACCACTACGATGGTTCTCTGTTCGATGGGCTCCGGCAATTTACAATAATACTCATGTGGTTCACAAGTCACAGGATCCCTGTAGAGACCTATATGCCCCACCTTGGCAGTAGGCACCAAAGCCAAAATACCGCCCACCATACCAAGTCCTGCCCGGAGAATCGGCACGACTGCCAGCTTTTTTCCAGCAATTTTCGGCGTCACGCAGGTTTCTATGGGTGTTTCCACCTCCACATCCTTCAGTGGCAGATCACGCAGGGCCTCATATCCCATCAACATGGCGATCTCCTCAATACATTTCCTGAATTCATTAGTTCCCGTATGGATATCCCTGAGCTGAGATATTTTGTGCTGGATCAGCGGATGATCCATGATAAATACGTTGTCTTTTCCTTTCATCCTTTTCATATCCTTTCTCTTTTTGTACCTATGATCCCAAGGGTTGTTTTCCCGGTAATCCTGCGCGGCGCGGGAATTTCTTTGATATCTTTTTCGTCTTTTTAAACACGAGGAAAGACCGGTCAATATCCGTCCCCGGCAATGTGAAAGGAATTTCCGACACCAGTTTTCCTCCCATGATTGCGCAGGCTTTACGGCTCTGTTCCAATTCATCCTGATATTTACCGGATTTATAGGAAATAAAAAGTCCTCCAGGCCGCACAAAGGGCATACAGTATTCCAAAAGAGTACTCATATTTGCCACGGCCCTGGAAACCACCATATCCTGTTTCTCCCTGTACTTCTCAAGCCTGGCCATATCCTCCGCCCGTCCATGAACAGCCTCGATCTTATCCAGTCCCAGCCGGGCGATGACTTCCTGCAAAAATATGATCCTTTTATTCAGAGAATCCATCAGCACCACCCACAGATGGGGATAAACGATCTTCAGCGGAATTCCCGGAAAACCGGCCCCCGTACCCAAATCCAGCAGATAATGCACCTTTCCAAAGTCCTGCGCCCTCACCGCAGCCACACTGTCTACAAAATGTTTTATCACCACATCTTCATAATCTGTGATTGCCGTAAGGTTTATTTTCTCATTCCACTCCGCCAGCAGTTCAAAATACAGCAAAAACTGCTCAATCTGCAGATCCGTCAGTTTTACCCCTATTCCGGAAAAACTGTGCATCAAAAAATCCTTTTGCCCGTGTTCCATTCATTTTCTCCCGCAGTCAACAAAAATATATCACAATCTTAAGAAAATCTATACCCTGAACATCTATTTACTGTCTTTTGTACTGTTCCAGATAAATCAGTAAAACCGAGATATCCGCCGGAGATACTCCCGCGATCCGCGAAGCCTGTCCTATATTTCCCGGCTGAAAAGCCTTCAATTTCTGTACTGCTTCACTTCGCAGGCTTCTCACCTTATCATAGTCCAGGCCCTCCGGTATTCTTTTATTCTCCAGCTTTTTAAACTGTTCCACCTGCTTCATCTGACGGCGGATATATCCTTCATACTTAATTTCAATATTCACCTGTTCCCGGACATCCCGGGGAAGTTCAGGCCTTCCGCTGTCCAGAAAAGCCAGTTTTTCATAATCCAGCTCCGGCCGCCGGATCAGCTCGGCCAGCGTCAATCCGCCATTCACAGCCACGCTTCCAAGAGCAGACAGAAAATTCTGTACCTCCTGTGAAGCGCTTATGTGAATCCCTTTTACCCTGGCTATCTCCTTTTCGATCTGCTTTTCCTTTTCCCGCAATGCTACTATCTGCTTTTCGGAGATCAACCCCACGCGATACCCCTTTTCCCGAAGGCGTCTGTCCGCATTATCCTGACGCAGCAGCAGACGATATTCTGCCCGGCTAGTCATCATGCGGTAAGGCTCATGATTCTCCTTCGTCACAAGATCATCGATCAAAACGCCGATATAGCCTTCCGAGCGGTCAATGACCAGAGGTTCTCTGCCCAATATTTCCATAGCCGCATTAATACCCGCCACAAGGCCCTGGGCGGCCGCCTCCTCATAACCGGAACTTCCGTTAAACTGTCCGCCGGAAAAAAGGCCCCTGATTTTTTTTAATTCCAGTGTATTCTTTAACTGCATCGGGTTAATACAGTCATATTCGATGGCATAGGCGTTACGCACAATCTTCGCCTTTTCCAGTCCCGCCACGGAACGGTACATTCTCTCCTGCACATCTTCCGGCAGAGAACTGGACATGCCCCCCACATACATTTCATTAGTATAAAGCCCCTCCGGCTCAATAAACACCTGATGTCTGTTCTTATCCGCAAAACGGACCACTTTATCCTCAATGGAAGGGCAGTACCGGGGTCCCGTCCCTTCTATTTTACCGGAATACAGGGGTGAACGATCCAGATTCTCTCGGATGATTGCATGAGTTTCCTCATTGGTATAGGTCAGCCAGCATGAAACCTGGTCAATCTGCACAGAATCAGGATCAGTAGAAAAAGAAAAGGGCGTTATACGGGCATCCCCCAACTGTTCCTCCATCTTTGAAAAATCAATAGTTCTCCCGTCAATTCTGGCCGGCGTTCCCGTCTTATAACGGAACATCTCAATCCCATTGGCTTTCAGAGAGTCCGTCAGATGATTCGCCGCCTGCAAACCGTTGGGGCCTGTATAGCTGCTCACATCACCGTAAATACAACGGGCCTTCAGATAAGTGCCTGTACAAAGCACTACAGACTTACTGTGGTAAATCGCCCCTGAACATGTTCTTATCCCGCAGATTTTTCCCGCCTCAACCAGAATTTCCATGACCTCCGCCTGCCGCACAGACAGATGATCTGTATTTTCCAGAACCCGGCGCATATACTGGGAATAACGGCTCTTATCCGCCTGGGCCCGCAGGGAATGTACCGCCGGCCCCTTTGACACATTTAACATCTTTGACTGGATAAAGGCGTGATCGATGGCCTTTCCCATCTCCCCGCCCAGGGCATCAACCTCCCTGACCAGATGTCCCTTAGAGCTTCCGCCTATATTCGGATTACAGGGCATCAGCGCAATGCTCTCCACGCTGACCGTAAACAAAACTGTCTCCAGTCCCAATCTGGCGCAGGCCAAAGCCGCCTCACACCCGGCATGTCCGGCTCCCACCACAACCACATCACATGTCTCTTCCCTGTACCGCATACATACGCCTCCACCATTACTTTCCCACACAGAATTTAGAAAATATCTCGTTTACGAGATCTTCTCCCACTGATTCGCCGATAATATTGCCCAAATGTTCATAAGCCCCCATCAAATCAATAAAATAAAAGTCCTCCGGCATACCTCCGTCGATACTTTCCATCACCAGCCGAATACATTTCTCTGCTTCGGCAAACTCCTGTTTATGGCGGCTGTTGGTAATATATATTTTCTCCTGAAAAGACAGTTCGCCGCTGAAAAACATTTCTTTTAACATCTCTTCCAGCTCCACAAGCCCCCGCCCTTCCTTTGTGGAAAACAAAATTACAGGTCTGTCCGTTTTCGCACGGACATCTTCCTGTGTGATTCCGGGCGCCAAATCGATCTTATTCAATAAAATAATATAATTTTTGTCCCGGACACTGTCAAGAATTTGCATGTCATCCTCATCAAAAGGCAGAGAGCTGTCCAGGACAAAAAGGATCAGATCTGCCTGCATGGCATATTGTCTGGCTTTCTCTACACCGATCTGTTCCACAGGATTATCCGTATCCCGTATTCCTGCAGTATCTGCCAGCCGCAGGGATATTCCCTTTAGCATGATCTGTTCTTCCAGCACATCCCTGGTGGTTCCGGCTATATCCGTAACGATGGCCCTATCCTCTCCCAGCAGCATATTCAATACCGAAGATTTTCCTGCATTGGGCTTTCCCAAGATCACCGTGCGGATACCTTCCCGCAGCAAACGCCCGTCATCAAAGGATTCCGTCAGACGCCGGATTTGTTCCCCTATCGGAACCAGAACTTTACTTAGAGTTTCCCCATATCCCTCTATAGAAAAATGTTCCGGATCATCCAGCGCCGACTCAATATAGGCTATATGATAGAGTATCTGTTTCCTCATATCCATGACGGCCTGTCTGACCGAACCTCTGAGCTGCCGCAGAGAATTGTGCAGCGCATATTCGCTGCCGGCCCGGATCACGTCCATTACCGCCTCGGCCTCCGAGAGATCCATCTTTCCGTTTAAAAAAGCCCTCTTCGAGAATTCTCCCGGCTCCGCCGGCCTGGCGCCATACTTAAGCGCTGTATCCAAAACCCGCCGCACAGCCAGAACACCGCCATGACAGTTGATTTCCACTGTATCTTCCCCCGTATAAGTGCGAGGGCCTTTCATCCACATAACCAGCACTTCATCTATTGTCCTGTCTTCATCTACAACATATCCATAATGAATCGTGTGGGAAACTGCTTTTCGGATATCCTTCCGTCCTGTTTTACTTCTGTATATCTTGTACAGAACATCCATGACCCCTTCACCGGTCATCCGTACAATCCCTATTCCCGATGGGCTCAAAGCCGTAGAAACAGCCGCTATCACATCTGTCATATGATTTTCCTCCCATGCAAAAGGGCTCCCGCCCAGGTCCCATAAGGCAGCCCAGGCAGGAGCCCTCACCGGCTATTCTTCTGTAGGAACACTCTCCGCCGCAACGGGCCTGTATTCCCTCCGGTCCTCATACCGGGAACCTCTCTTTAATGTAACCACCACATGTCTGTAGGGCTCATTTCCCTCACTGTAGGTTTCCACAAACTTGTTTCCCTGCAGGGAAGAGTGGATAATCCTTCTCTCGTAAGGATTCATCGGTTCCAGGGCCACCGGTTTTCTGGTCTTTTTCACACGGAAAGCAATATTTTTCGCCAGATTTTCCAGCGTATCCTTCCTGCGGCTGCGGTAGTTTTCCGTATCCAGCTTCACACGAACATACGCCATTCCTCCTTTGTTAACCACAAGACTGGTCAAATACTGGAGGGAATCCAGCGTCTGGCCCCTCTTACCGATCAATATACCCATATCCTCACCGGAAAAATCAATACCAAGGTTATTGTTATCTTTATCATACTGGGCATGGATCTCCACCGGCAGCTCCATAGCCGCGAATACACCCTTCAGGAAAGTCACAGCCGCATCGCTGATCGCCTGTATTTCTTCTTCCGTACGGACAACAGGCTTTACCTCCTGCACTCTTTCCCTCACAGGCGGTCTCTCTCGTACGGGCTCCGTATCTTTCCTGAATTCCCGCCTTTCCTGATGAAACTGCTCTCTGCGGGGTCTTCTGTCCCCATTCTTTTTATATCTTTGACGGCCTTTCTTAAACTCCGGTTTCGTCTCGCGAAATTCTTTTGTATCTCTGTTTTCCTCAACTTTAAGGGTATCTGAAACAGATTTTTGCTCTCTGCTTTCACGGATCTCTGCCTTTTCTTTTACCTCTTTATCTTCCCTGGAAGGTACCTGCTCATTGCGGATATCCTTTTTCACAGGTTTTTCTCTGCGCTCCGGTTTCACCGGCTTTGCCAACTGAGATTTTTTTTGTTCTACCGGTTTGTCAAACACTTTTCTGCGGGCACGAATCTTTGCCGGCTTTTTTCCAAATCCCAGAAACCCGGCGGATTCTCTATTTATAACCTCATATTCCAATTCTGAACTGGGCACCTGAAGCTTTGTGATAGCTTCATTGATAGCAAGATCAACATTATCTCCTGTAAATTCCTGAAATTCCTGTAATGCCATATTTGTTTCCCCCATTATTTCCTTCGATGTTTCTCGTCATAGCTGCGGACCATGTTAGCCTTTGCCGCAAGGCTTCCCGGTTTAGGCTCATATTTTCCAGCTGATACGTCTTCTCTGGTATTTACATTCTTTGCAACACTGCTGATACTCTTCGTTTTACGATTGGCGTTTGCCGCTACCTGCTGGGCTGAAATCTCTTTCTTTTTCTCATTCTTTTTGGCTGCGGCTTCCATATTTCTCTTAACCATCTCATCCATATCCACGCTGTCCAGATGTTTGTTAATAAAAAACTGCTGGGCCGTACGGATCACAGCGCCGGCGATCCAGTAAATACCTATACCGACAGGGAGAGTCAGACAAAATACAGCCGACATAAGGGGCATCATCGTATTCATACTCTTCATTGTGGCAGCAGCCGTATCTCCCTCTCCCGCCTGGGGCTGGGGCATCAGCTTATAATTAAGCATCTGGGTCAGCCATGCCAAAATCGGAATCAGGACAGCCGCAATCAGAAGCAGCCAGGAACCGTTCCCGAAGGATGAGGTAATCAGCGCCAGAGGATTATCCGAAATATTCATCCCCGCGAAATTGTTGACCCGGGCCATTGTCGCCGATGTGGAGGCAATCGTGTCGGACATTCCCTTAAAAGCGTCCACCTGAGCCAGGCTGTCCCACTGGGAAGGACTCAACTTATACAAAAAATCAATGATCGAATTATTCGTGATCATATCATTTTCATAGGTAAGCTGAAGGGTACTGATCTTATTTTCCGTCACAAAATTTTTGATGATATCCGTATAACCGGGCACATTGGTAATTTGGGTCACCAAACCAGAAAAAATATCCCGAACCGAACTGATATATCCCGGAATTTTATAAATAACCTGATACAGAGCAAACAAAATCGGCATCTGGATTAAAAGCTGCGCGCAGCTTCCCGACATAGACACGCCGTATTTCTGATAAACAGCCTGGGTCTCGGCATTCATTTTCTCCATAGATGCCTGATCCTTTTTATTCTTATATTTTTCACGGATCTTATTCAACTCCGGAGCCATGACGCTGTTCATCTTGGAAAATTTCTGCTGTTTGACTTGCAGAGGCATCATAAGCAAATAAATGATCAGTGTGAACAGGATGATGGAAAGGCCTATATTCGGAATCCCTATCTTATCCAGTATCACATAAATTCCTTCCATCAGATAACCGAGTATCCCCGCTACATACTTGACGATCGGCATCGTGGATTTTGTCAAAACGATATTCAAATTACATTTCCTCCATTTTTGTAAACCGATATGGGTCTGACCACCTGTCACTCCCCTGCGCTGACAAAATATTTATCCCGTTAGGGAACCGGGTCATAGCCTCCCTTTGAAAAAGGGTTGCACCGTAAAATACGCCATATGGCCAGCAAACTTCCTTTCAAAGCCCCGTATTTCTGTACAGCCTCCAGTCCATACTGGGAACAGGTAGGATAGTAGGGGCATTTTGTCCTTTTTAACGGCGACAGATACTTCTGATAAAACCGTATCATCTTAATCAATACTATTTTCATTCTTTCACTTCACTTTCCCATATACGGTGAAGTTTTGCAAGGTGTACCAGTGCACTTCCAATCTGCCTGTAATCACAATTCTTTGCGGCCACCCTTACCAGAATAACCATATCCAGCCCCCGACGAAATCCTGTCTCGCGCAGCCTGTAATTTTCTTTTATCAATCTCTTCAATCTGTGCCTGACTACGCTGTTTCCTACTTTTTTGCTGACGGATATACCTACTCTGTTCATTTCCCGGCCATTGTCCATCGCATACATAACCAGATATCTATTTGCGTAGGATGTTCCTCTCTCATAGACCTGCCGGAAATCTCTGTTCTTCTTCAAACCTTCAGAATTCTGCATATATAATCCCAAATACTAATGCATAGAAGAAAAGACCACATAAATGCGGTCTTATGCTGATAATCTTTTTCTTCCTTTTAATCTCCTTGCCGCCAGAACTTTTCTTCCTCCGGCTGTGCTCATTCTTGCCCGGAAACCATGAACCTTTGCTCTCGATCTCTTCTTCGGCTGAAACGTCATCTTCATGGACTATGCCACCTCCTTACCTCTACCAAATATATATCTATTTTGGCCTTGAATTATCTTATGTATGCTGAAAAACATCCTCATAGAATTATATAGAAAAAGGGAAAGCCCGTCAAGCATAAAGTGATTTTTTTTCGGCTGTTTCCCGTATCTATTTGCCTTAATGATTTTCCACCGATATCCACAAGTTTTCCCAGGTTTACGTAATGTTATCCACATTCTGTGGATAATTTGTGGATAACTATTCAAAATCTGTTCCTATAGGCCGATAAACCCTTACAATCAGCCCTTTCCATACCATGAATATTGTGAATAACTTTTTCAACAGGGTCAATCATCCAAAAAAACGGCCCGTTTTTGACTTCTATCGTCATATTTTTCATGAACCGCCTGCAAGTTATCCACATTTTCTAAATATTAATCATTGATAAAAACTCACTTTTATTATAAGATAGTATAATACTACTCTTATAAGGGGAACTATGCCTTTTTACGCTTTAAAAGCACATTGACGCATATTTCAGGAGAACTACTATGAACATAATCGAGAAAAAATGGAATGATATACTGAATCAGATCCGTCAGGAACATGATCTGTCCACAGTATCCTTCAATACATGGCTGAAGCCGCTGACAGTCTACAGCTATGAGGATCATATGGTCCGTATCCTTGTCCCCCTGCAGAAGGTCGGCCT
Source organism: uncultured Lachnospiraceae bacterium (assembly GCA_910588295.1). Lineage (GTDB taxonomy): Bacteria > Bacillota > Clostridia > Lachnospirales > Lachnospiraceae > UBA11957. The sequence continues at coordinate 8,765 of CAJUQO010000064.1, forward strand.
GGATTACGTCAGCAGAAAATTTATGCTCCCCCTCAAAGTGGCCATTACGGAGATTACAGGTGAGGACTGTGAGATCCAGTTTATCCTTCCTGAAGACGTCAAAAATGAAGAAAAAAAATCTACCTATAATAATAACGACCAGGATGCCAATCTGAAAAAAGAATATACTTTTGATACTTTTGTCGTAGGAAGCAACAACCAGTTCGCCCATGCGGCTTCTCTGGCCGTTGCGGAATCGCCGGGTGAAATATATAATCCCCTGTTTCTGTACAGTGGTGTGGGACTGGGCAAAACCCACCTGATGCACTCCATCGCCCACTTTATCCTGCAGAAAGATTCCTCCATGCGAGTGCGTTATGTGACCAGCGAAGCGTTCACCAACGAACTGATCGAAGCCCTCCGGAACGGCAGCAACAATTCCATGAAGAATTTCCGCGAGAAATACAGGAATGTGGATGTGCTGCTCATTGATGACGTACAGTTCATTATCGGGAAAGAATCCACTCAGGAGGAATTTTTCCATACTTTCAATACGCTGCACGACGCAAAAAAGCAGATCATTATTTCCAGCGATAAGCCCCCCAAGGATATTGAGATCCTGGAGGAACGCATCCGTTCCCGTTTTGAGTGGGGTCTGGTCTGCGATATATCCTCCCCTGATTACGAAACCCGCATGGCTATCCTGCAGAAAAAACAGGAGCTGGAGGGATATGACGTGGGAAATGAAGTCATAGAATACATAGCGTCCAATATCACCTCCAATATCCGTGAACTGGAAGGAGCACTGACAAAAATCAAGGCCTACGCCAAACTTGTCAAACAGGAGATTAATCTGCAGTTTGCCGAACAGGTACTAAAGGATGTCATCTCTCCCAACGACAAGAAGATCGTGACACCGGAACTAATCATCAGCATGGTAGCTGAACAGTACGACATCACTCCCGCCGATATTACCGGGAATAAGCGGAACAGTAAGATCGTCTACCCGAGGCAGATCGCCATGTATCTGTGCCGCGAGATGCTGGATATCCCCCTTACCCAGATCGGTACTTATCTAGGCAAAAGGGACCATACCACCATCATTCATGGAATCACGAAAATAGAAGAAGAATTAAAAAATTCTCCCCAGACCCAAAGTACCATAGCGCTGCTGAAGAAGAAGCTGAGCTCCTGATGAAGCTTCCTCATTATTGTGCCGCTCTATCCACATTTTGTATATAAAGGATGTGGATAAGCTGTGTAAACTGTTGATTCCACAAACGGGGCTTACTTTTACACATCCTCAGGCAGAGTTTTTCACATGGTTTTACATGAAGAAAAATCTTTTATTCATGCCGGTTTTCAGGGATATTCACAAATTCACATTATCTAAGACGATGACTGCGGATTTCATCTATTATATATATTGATTACGTTTTCCACCGGAAAGGAGTTTCCTGTATGCATGTACTTTTTCCTAAAAACAATCTTCAGAAAAGTGTTAACATTTCTCTCAGAGCCGTTCCGGCTCGAACCACCATGTCTATTTTGGAATGTATCCTTATAGATGCCCGATCCAACGAGATCAAATTTACGACAAATGATATGGAACTGGGAATTGAAACCATTGTAGAAGGAACTATTTATGAGAAAGGCCTTATCGCGGTGGACGCCCGCATTTTCTCGGATATCATACGAAAGCTTCCAGACAATGATGTTGATATTCATACAGATGACAATTTAAATATGACGATCACCTGTGAAAAGGCAAAATTTACTATACCTGGCCGTTCCGGTGATGATTTTACATATCTGCCGGTTTTGGAAAAATCCGAATATATCACCGTTTCTCAGTTTTCTTTAAAAGAAATTATTCGGCAGACCATCTTCTCCATTGCCGCCAATGAAAATAATAAACTGATGACAGGAGAATTATTTGAGATCCGCAACGGTGAATTGCGGGTAGTATCCCTGGACGGACACAGAATATCAATACGGAAGCTGTTTCTGAAAGAAAGTAATTTAAATAAAAAAGTGATCGTACCGGGAAAAACTCTGATCGAGATCAGCAAAGTGCTTTCCGGGGAGACAGAGGATATGGTCAACATTTATTTCACGGAAAACCATATCATATTTGATTTTGACCAGGCAACGATGGTTTCCCGTCTGATCGAAGGTGAGTATTTTAAAATCGAACAGATGCTCACTAATGATTATGAGACAAAAATGATCATTAATAAAAAAGAATTTTTAAACTGTATTGACCGTGCCACCCTTCTGGTCAAGGAGGGAGACAAAAAGCCCATCGTCATCAATATAGAAGATGAGTCTCTGGATCTGAAGATCCAGGCCCCCATGGGTTCCATGGATGAACGGATTGACATTGAGAAAGAGGGAAAGGATATCATGATAGGTTTTAATCCCAAGTTTCTCATGGATGCGCTGAAAGTAATTGATGATGAGACGGTAACGATCTATCTGGTTAATGCGAAAGCCCCCTGTGTGATCCGGAGCGAATCCTATCTGTATTTGATCCTTCCGGTAAACTTCAACAGTGTGCGTTGACGGAGGATGAACTATGAAGGAACTGGTGCTTAGGAACGAATACATCAAGCTGGGTCAGGCATTAAAAGCGGCGGATTTGGTTTCCGACGGTGCGGAGGCCAAGATGGTGATCCAGGATGGAAAAGTAGAAGTAAACGGGATCACGGATACCCGCCGGGGGCGTAAGCTGCAGGCGGGGGACGTGGTGGTATATAGCGGCAGCGAGCTTAAGATCATCGGACAGGACGGCTGATGTTTGCGGAATCCATAGAGCTTAAAAATTTCAGAAATTACGAAAGTCTGTCCTTAAAGCTGAATCCGGGCACGAATATTCTTTACGGGGATAATGCCCAGGGAAAGACCAATATCCTGGAGGCAGTCTATCTGTGCGGTACGACAAAATCCCATCGGGGGGCCAGGGACAGGGAGATGATCCGGTTTGGCGAAGAGGAATCCCATATACGGATGTCGGTCAGACGACAGGATATTCCCTACCGCATAGACATGCATCTTAAAAAGAGCAGGGCGAAGGGGATCGCCATCAATGAGATGCCGATAAAAAAGGCGTCGGAGCTGTTTGGCATCATGAATTTTGTCTGTTTTTCTCCTGAAGATCTGAATATTGTCAAAAACGGACCGGCCGAACGCAGGCGTTTTCTGAACCTGGAACTATGCCAGATCAGCCGGGTTTATATGGATGATCTGGCAAATTATACAAAGGCGCTGGATCAGAGAAACAGACTTTTAAAAGATGCTTTTTTTCATCCCGATTATCTGGATATGCTGGACGTATGGGATGAGCAGCTTTTGTCCTATGGGCGGAAGCTGATCAGGGAGCGCAGGCAATTTCTTCTATATCTGAATGAACTTTTGGCGGAGATCCACAGCGGGCTGACTCACGGGGACGAGAAGATCACCCTGATTTATGAACCGGATGTTCATGAAGAGGAGTTCGAGAAGCGTCTCAGAGAAAACAGGGACAGGGATATACATAGCAAGACTACGTCGGCAGGACCCCACAGAGATGATTTTAATATACAGGCCAACGGTATCGATATGCGGAAATTTGGTTCCCAGGGACAGCAGCGCACTGCAGCTTTGTCGATGAAGCTGTCGGAAATACAGATTGTAAAGCGGGCTGCGGATGACACGCCGGTACTTTTACTGGACGATGTACTGTCTGAACTGGACAGCAGTAGGCAAAACTATTTGTTACAGAGCATTTCAGATGTCCAGACATTGATTACCTGCACCGGGCTGGACGAGTTTGTTGAGCACAAATTTGCCATGGATCAGGTGTACAGGGTTTCCTGTGGCCATATTGAAGAAGCAGCGCCGCAGCGCATTATTGGAGGTTAAGACATGAATACAGAATACGGAGCAGATCAGATTCAGATTTTGGAGGGGCTTGAGGCCGTGCGTAAGAGGCCGGGTATGTATATCGGCAGCACTTCGTCGAGGGGACTTCACCATCTGGTCTATGAGATCGTGGATAATGCTGTGGACGAGGCGCTGGCAGGTTTTTGCAATAAGATAGAAGTATTCATCAATGAAGATAACTCTATTACGGTCATTGATGACGGGCGGGGAATCCCCGTGGGCATTAATCACAAATCGGGAAAACCGGCGGTGGAGGTGGTGTTCACAATTCTTCATGCCGGCGGTAAGTTCGGCGGAGGGGGATACAAGGTGTCCGGCGGTTTGCATGGTGTGGGCGCTTCCGTGGTAAACGCTTTGTCGGAGTGGCTGGAAGTGAAGATATGCCGGGATGGTAAAGTGTATAAACAGCGTTATGAAAGAGGCCATGTCATGTACCCCCTTAAGGAGGTCGGCACTTGTGATTTGGAGCAAACCGGTACCCGGGTGGATTTTCTGCCCGATAAAAATATATTTGAGGAAACAGTGTTTGATTATGATACGCTGAAGGTTCGTTTCCGGGAGATGGCCTTTCTGACTCGTGGGCTGAAAATCTGTCTTACGGACAAGAGGGAAGAAAAGCCGGTCAGAAGAGAATTTCACTATGAGGGCGGTATCAATGAGTTTGTGGCTTATCTGAATAAAGGGAAGTCTCCTCTCTATGGAGAAGTCATCTATTGTGAGGGGGAGAAGGACGGCGTCCAGGTAGAAGTGGCGATGCAGCACAACGATTCCTACACGGAAAATACGTACGGTTTCGTCAACAATATCACTACGCCCGAGGGCGGCACTCATATCATGGGTTTCCGCAATGCTCTGACCAAGACATTCAACGAATATGCCAGAAAGAATAAACTGCTGAAGGAAAGTGACCAGAATCTGATCGGAGAGGATATCCGGGAGGGGCTGGCGGCTATTATCAGCGTGAAGATCGAGGAGCCTCAGTTTGAAGGGCAGACCAAGCAGAAACTGGGCAACAGTGAGGCCAGGGGAGCCGTGGATAATATTGTAAGCAGGCAATTGGAGCTGTTTCTCGAACAGAATCCTTCTGTGGCCAAGATTATTGTGGATAAATCTCTCTTATCCCAGAGAGCCAGGGAGGCCGCACGGAAAGCCAGGGATTTAACCAGGCGGAAATCTGCCCTGGACGGCATGGCCCTGCCCGGAAAACTGGCGGACTGTACAGATAAGGATCCGAAAAACTGTGAAATATACCTGGTGGAGGGCGATTCTGCCGGCGGTTCCGCAAAAATGGCCCGCAGCCCCCAAACCCAGGCCATCCTTCCCCTGCGGGGAAAGATATTGAATGTGGAAAAAGCCAGGCTGGATCGGATTTACAGCAATGAGGAGATCCGTGCCATGATCACTGCCTTCGGTACGGGCATCCATGAAGATTTCGATATCACCAAGCTGCGCTATGATAAAATAATTATTATGACAGACGCTGACGTGGACGGCGCCCACATCGATACGTTGATGCTGACTTTCCTGTACCGTTTTATGCCGGAGCTTATCCGCCAGGGTCATGTCTATCTGGCCATGCCGCCTCTATTTAAAGTAGAAAAAAATAAAAAAGTCTGGTATGCTTACGATGACGATGAACTGCAGGGAATCCTGGCCGAAATAGGCCGGGACGGCAACAATAAGATCCAGCGATATAAAGGTCTTGGTGAGATGGACGCCGACCAGCTGTGGGAGACCACCATGGATCCCGAAAGAAGAGTTCTGAAACGGGTGACGATCAATGAAAATGAATCCTCGGAAATTGATCTGGTCTTTACGATACTGATGGGAGATAAAGTGGAACCCAGGAGGGAATTTATTGAGACAAACGCAAAATATGTACAAAATCTGGATATCTGACGGCGTAGGAAGGGGGTTTTAAGTAGATGGAAGATACAATTTTTGATAAAGTACTGGACGTGGATCTGAAAAAAACCATGGAATCCTCCTATATCGACTACGCTATGAGCGTGATCGCTTCCCGTGCCTTGCCTGATGTCCGGGACGGATTAAAGCCGGTGCAGCGCAGAGTGCTGTATTCTATGATCGAACTGAACAATACGCCTGACAAACCCCACAGGAAATGTGCACGTATTGTCGGTGATACCATGGGTAAATACCATCCCCACGGAGACAGCTCGATCTACGGGGCGTTGGTCAATATGGCTCAGGAATGGTCCACCCGCTATCCTCTGGTGGACGGCCATGGTAACTTCGGTTCCATGGATGGCGATGGCGCGGCGGCCATGCGTTATACGGAGGCCCGTCTGAGCAAGATATCCATGGAAATGATTGCGGATATCAATAAGGATACCGTGGATTTTACGCCGAACTTTGACGAGACGGAGCGGGAGCCGGTAGTATTCCCCGCCCGCTATCCTAATCTGCTGGTCAACGGCACATCAGGTATCGCCGTTGGTATGGCTACCAATATTCCTCCCCATAATCTGCGGGAGGTCATAGCCGCTGTAGTGAAGCTTATCGATAACCAGATAGAAGAAAACAGAGATACGGAGCTGGAGGAAATTTTAAAGATCGTCAAGGGTCCGGATTTTCCCACGGGCGCCACGATTCTGGGAACCAGAGGTATAGAGGAAGCTTATCGGACAGGCCGCGGCAAAATCAGTGTCCGCGCCACCACCAATATAGAGACCATGGCCAACGGCAAGACCCGGATCACAGTCACGGAGCTCCCTTATCTCGTAAACAAAGCGCGTCTGATTGAAAAGATTGCCGAACTTGTCCGGGACAAAAAAGTGGACGGCATTACCAGCCTGAACGACCATTCCAGCCGGGAGGGTATGCGTATATGCATTGAGCTCAGGAAAGATGTCAATGCCAACGTCTTATTGAACCAGCTGTACAAACATACCCAACTGCAGGATACCTTCGGCGTTATCATGCTGGCCCTTGTAAATAATCAGCCCATGGTGCTGAATCTTCTGGAAATGCTCAAACTCTATCTGAATCATCAGGAAGAGGTCGTTACCAGAAGGACAAAGTATGATTTAAATAAAGCCGAAGAGAGAGCCCATATTTTGGAGGGGCTCTTAAAAGCCCTGGATAATATTGATCGGGTCATCCAGATCATTCGGGGTTCCCAGAATGCTCAGCTCGCGAAAGCCGGGCTGATGGAGGAGTTTGCTCTGTCCGACGTACAGGCTCAGGCCATTGTTGACATGCGTCTGCGCACGCTGACCGGTTTGGAAAGAGAGCGGCTGGAAACAGAATATAAAAAGCTGATGGAGGATATCCGCAGATTCAAGGCGATCCTCTCCGACAGGAATACCCTTCTTAGGGTCATCCGTCAGGAGATCTTGGCTATCTCGGAAAAGTACGGCGATGAGCGCAGAACCGCCATCGGCTATGATGTCTATGATATTTCCGCCGAGGATATGATCCCCAGGGAAAATACGGTCATAACCATGACAAATATGGGTTATATCAAGCGGATGACTGTGGACAATTTCCGCAGCCAGGGCCGCGGCGGCCGTGGCATCAAGGGTATGCAGACCATAGAAGATGATTTTATAGAAGAGCTTTTAATGACTACCACCCATCACTACCTGATGTTTTTTACCAACACGGGACGGGTATACAGGCTGAAAGCCTATGAGATTCCGGAGTCCGGGCGCACAGCTAGGGGTACGGCCATTGTAAATCTGGTTCAGCTCTCTCCGGGCGAAAAGATTACAGCCGTGATCCCCATCAAGGAAATTCGTGAAAATGATTATCTATTCATGGTGACACGGAACGGGCTGGTCAAAAAAACGAAGATGAAAGATTTTTCCAATGTAAGAAAGACAGGTCTGATTGCCATATCCTTACAGGAAAATGATGAGCTGATTGAGGTGAAGACCACGGATGGCCATAAAGATGTGCTCCTGGTGACAAAATTCGGCCAGTGCATCCGTTTCAAAGAAAAACAGGTGCGCAGTACAGGAAGGACATCCATGGGCGTGCGGGGCATCAATCTGGAAGATCAGGATCAGGTAGTCGGCATGCAGTTGTCTACTCAAGGAGATTATATGCTGATTGTAGGTCAGAACGGCTATGGTAAGCGGACTTCCATGAGTGAATTTGCCAGCCAGAACAGGGGCGGCAAAGGCGTAAAATGTTATAAACTAACGGAAAAAACAGGCTGTGTAGTGGGCGCCAAGGCTGTTAATGATGAAAATGAGATCATGCTGATCACTACAGAAGGCATTATTATCCGGATTGCCTGTGCGGAAATTTCGATCTTAAAGAGGATCACCTCAGGCGTGAAGCTGATGAATGTGGCGGACAATATATCTGTGGCCAGCGTCGCCAAAGTCCGTGAAAAAGTGGATACTTCCTCTGCAAATGTGGATAACCCGGAAGATGAAGAGAATTTTGAAGAAAATTTCGCGGATTCCGGAAATTCGATAGAAGCGGAAAATACCGGTGAAGACGGACAGGAATCCTAAATACGGAAAATATCAGGCACAACAAGCGGGTATATGCGGGCGATAGCGCTGGCAGATCATAATTCTCGCGAGTAAAACGAAGCAGCAGAGAACAATTTTAGAACAGACATAGTTATGAAAAAATGGTACAGGGAGTGTGAAATGATCAGGACAATACAGGTTGAAGCAGTAACGGATGCCATCAGAGGTATGTGTATAGAGGCCAATCACTATCTTTCCCGGGATATGGAAAAAAAGCTCCATGAAGCTGCCGTGGCAGAGGAGTCTCCTCTGGGCCAGAAGATACTGGGACAGCTTGAGGAAAATCTGCAGATCGCAGGAAAAGATCAGATCCCTATCTGTCAAGATACTGGCATGGCTGTTGTGTTTATGGAAATAGGGCAGGATGTACATTTTGAAGGGGGAGATCTGGAAACAGCTGTCCATGAAGGCGTGCGAAGGGGATATACGGAAGGATTTTTGCGAAAATCCGTAGTGGGAGATCCCTTAATCCGGGAAAATACAAAAGACAATACGCCTGCGATCCTGTATGTCCGCATTGTTCCGGGCAGCAAAGTAAAGATTACAGTAGCTCCCAAAGGATTCGGCAGCGAAAATATGAGCCGTATATTTATGCTGAAGCCGGCAGAAGGTATAGAAGGAGTAAAAAAGGCTATTCTTACTGCCGTGGAGGATGCAGGCCCCAATGCCTGTCCTCCTATGGTAGTAGGAGTAGGTATCGGCGGAACCTTTGAAAAATGTGCACTTTTAGCAAAACAAGCGTTGACAAGAGATGTGGGAATTCCCTCTGACATCCCTTATATAGCCGAGATGGAACGGGAAATGCTGGAAAAAATTAACAATCTGGGTATCGGCCCGGCGGGATTGGGAGGCAGAATCACGGCTTTGGCCGTCAATATCAATACATATGCCACCCATATTGCGGGACTTCCCGTGGCCGTCAATATCTGTTGCCATGTAAACCGCCATGCTGTGTGTGTGCTGTAAAGGTCTAATTGCAGACAGGGAGGAATATCAGATGGAAAAGCATATACAAGTTCCCTTTGACAAAGCGACTGCCGACAGTCTGTATGCCGGTGATTATGTATATCTGACAGGCACAGTTTATACGGCCAGGGACGCCGCCCATAAAAGGATGCAGGATGCACTGGATAGAGGAGAAGAACTTCCCTTTGATATAAAGGGAAATCTGATTTATTATATGGGGCCCTCTCCCGCCAGGGATGGCAGGGTAATAGGGTCTTCCGGACCGACCACGGCCAGCCGCATGGATAAATATGCCCCTGCTCTTTTGAATCTCGGACTTCGCGGCATGATCGGTAAAGGAAAACGGACAAATGCAGTGCTGAAAGCTATTGTAGAAAATCATGGAGTATATTTTGCCGCCGTGGGCGGGGCAGGAGCTATTTTATCCAAATGTATACAGTCTTCAGAGACGATAGCTTATGAAGATCTCGGTACAGAGGCTATCCGCCGTCTGGAGATATGTGATTTTCCTGTTATTGTTATAGCCGATTCCCATGGAAATGACCTGTATAAGACAGCGGCGGATCAGTATAAAAAATAATCATTAGAGCAAGTGAAATAAATTTTACAGGCATGGCCGTTTAGCTCAATGTTTATGACGATAAAAAAATGGCAAATTTTGAAATTAGTGCTTGACAGATGGTTTGTGTTTGAGTATACTAATCAATGCGTCACGCAAGTGATGGATATTGCAAAATATCCGGAGAAGTACTCAAGTGGCTGAAGAGGTGCCCCTGCTAAGGGTATAGACCGTTTACGCGGTGCGAGGGTTCAAATCCCTCCTTCTCCGTTACTTATGGAAACTTTTGAAAAAAAAGTAAAAATAAGTATTGACAAAGCCAAAACGGCGAGTTATAATAACCAAGCTGTCTGAGAGAAAAGGCAGGAAAGAAAAGGAACCTTGATAACTGAACAGTGAAACACATTTAAGAGAAT
>CAJUQO010000065.1 GCA_910588295.1 uncultured Lachnospiraceae bacterium
GATTTCTATTTGGATGGATGAGATGGGACTTGCATCGAATCCGGCCATGAGAAAATTTCTTTAGTTAAGTACCGTAGGAGGATGGAAAGATGGAGCAATTTACAGAGGGTGAAAGCGCCCGTGAAGAAATAAAAAACAAGCTCCGCCAGAACTTTGACGGTAAGATTGTTCGGAAGGACTTGACAAAGAAAATCAAGGAAGGACATTCAAAAGGCGTTGAAAGAGATACAGAAGTTATAGGCGGATACAAAGATGACTGTTTCATATTTTGTGTATAGTTAACATAACACTATTTTCAAGGATACAAAATGCTGTCAAGGCTGAAAAGCTTGCCCTGACAGCATTTCCAGAATTCTATGATAAGTAATCAAGATGTCAATGGAATATTATGTCAACCGGGTTTACACAAACCGGGGACGCGCCCTGCGGAATTTTTTCTGTTTTCATTATTTCTCATTCCCGGTTATCTTTTTTGTTTTCATTTCTGATTAATCCCTGGTAAAGCAGCACAGCAGAAACAGTGGATACTGCACCTGTCACTGTTGAGTTTAAATCAATACCACGCATATTGCAGATGATACTGACGATCATATTAACAATTATTACGATCGCCATCACGGCAGCTGCTTTTACAAAATGCTTCATAACTTTCTGTCTCCTTTCATACTCGCGAGCGCTGTGATTTGCCAGCGTTTTTTGCCTGTATATGCCCGCGAGCGTCAATGAATCTGGAAAACTTTTGTGCCCGCGGGTATAAAACTAATATGTATTTACCGTAGGACAGTATACCAAAGAAAACCATGGTTCTCCCAAAACGGTCATAAAATGCCTGGATACGTGAATAAATGCGTTTTTCCCTAATAAAAACAGGCATTTATTCATTGTTTTCGCAGAGCAGCCTTGATATAGGGAATCAGATCCTGTATAATCAGGAAGGTAGGCCGCGAAAGGAGGAATGTGCTAAAATGCTGTTGTCTTTTTTTCGGCTTTCCCTTGCTATTCGTAATGTGTGGCCCCAGCGTATGAGCCTGAAAGCATTTATCGTACTTTATGTGCTGCTGTTGTTTGCCGGAATGCCTGTAACGATCCTGTCCTGTATACCATACGGCCTATTCGGTATTCTGGTGGCAGTTTGTATTTATGGGCTGGCTGCCTACCGGGATACTGCATCCCAGAATATTTGTATGGGCATGATTGGGTTTATACTTGCCGTCGTAACGGATAATTTACTGACGGGTCTTTTCGGTATGCCGGTTTTTCGACTTTTGTCCGGTCAGCAGTACGTTTCTTTTGGCGTCGGGCTGATTCGCATTTTGCTGTTTTACTTTATTACGCTGCTTTGCGGCAGGCTGCTTAGAAAATTATTGCTGTCACACAAAGGTATTTTGTGCCTTTCGCAGACGTGGTATCTGATAGATGCCGCTTTGCTGCTCCTTATAACCATCTATCTGTTCGACGATTTGATTCCAGGACAAAACGGCTCTATCGGCAAAATGATATACAATAATGTCTTACATATTTCAGGATATCTGCTGGTTATGCTTTTTCTGTTTCTGGCTGTGCGCCGTTTCTGGCTGGAACAAATACAGACAGAGGCAAAGCAGAAAGCTTTGCGGGATTTACAGGATTACACACGCAATCTGGAAACCATGTATAACGGTCTGCGTTCCTTTAAGCATGATTACGTTAATATTTTACTCTCCCTGTCCGGCTATATTGAAGACAGCGGTCTGGACGATTTAAAGAATTTTTTTGAAGAGAAAATTTTTCCGACAAAGAACCTGATCGACCAGGGCGATTACAAACTGAATCAGCTTAGCAACATCGGTGTTCTGGAAATCAAAAGCCTGCTCTCCGCAAAAATGATTTACGCCCATGAGGCAGGGATCGATGTCACGATTGATATTCCCGACAGGGTGGACGGTTTTTCAATAGACACCGTAGACCTTGCCAGAGTATTAGGAATCTTTTTGGACAATGCGATTGAAGCCGCGTTGGAGACGGAACAGCCGCAAATGGGATTAAATATCCTTCAGAACCAGGCCGGCGTGTCAATCATTATAAGCAATCGCTTTCTGGATAACGGCGCAGGGCTGCATAAGTTGAAGCAAAAAGGCTTTAGTACTAAAACCGGGCATCAGGGAATCGGGCTTTCCAACGCTCAGAAAATCATCCGCTCATATGACCATGTGCTGTTGGAAACGACGATACAATGCGGCTGTTTCATACAGCATATGGAACTTGCCGCTAGGAAGGAGTAATCGAATATGCTGAACATTTTTGTTTGCGAGGACAATGCCATACAGCGGCGGACCGTCGTGCAAATCATTCAGAATACTGTGCTGATCGAAGAACTGGATATGCAGCTTGTTTTAGATACAGGAGACCCCTATGCGCTGCTTAACGAGGCCAGATCCAGCCGGAACACAGGCGTTTATTTCCTTGATATCGATTTGGGCAGCGACATGAACGGCATGAAGCTGGCACAGCAGATCAGGCTGTTTGACCCCCGCGGTTTCATCATATTTATAACCGCGCATTCCGAAATGAGTTACATGACCTTTCAGTACCGGGTGGAGGCCATGGACTTTGTATTAAAGGACAACCCTGCTGAAGCAAAGGTGAAAATCAGGGAATGTCTGTTGAACGCCATGGAACGCTATTCGCTCCATACCAATAAAACCCGTAAGACCTATACTGCCCAGGTCGGCGGGCGAAAAGTCAGCGTAGATTATGATGACATTTTCTTTTTTGAAACTTCCGGTAATATCCATAAAGTCATTCTCCATGCGAAAGACCGTCAAGTTGAGTTTTCCGGCACCATGAAAGAACTGGCAGGCGCCTTAGACGATAACTTTGTGCGCTGTCATCGGTCATTTTTAGTAAACAAAAATAACATAAGTGAAATAGACGTTAAAAACCGAATTATCCATTTCCTCAATGGGGAAACCTGCCTGGTATCCACGCGCATGATGAAAGGGCTCTGAACCAAGGCGTTTTCTGCCGTATGATAGGCCTGTAAACAAAATACAGACATTACAGTTCAGCCAGGCCTGAACTGCAACAGGAATCCGCCCATTAAAGTTCGCCTTATGGCTGTGCAGCATACCGGGGGCGTCTCTTGGGAAATGCACAGACCTGGTCGAATTGTAACACACAGACAACAAAGGAGAATGTGAGAATGCCCTGATCATGCGGACAACGGAGGAGGCGCTGAAATCGGCGCCGGACAGTACTCCGGGAAAAGGTACGGCCATTACGGTAAAATTTCCTGAAACGGCTGATAATATCTGAATTTCAGAGATAATTGTATGCAAAGACCTATATAGTTTACATAATGGTTTTATGTAAATCACTAATATTTCAGGATTTTCTCTGGAAGAAGTCAAACAACTGAAAGCTGATAGAAGTGCATAGGCAGAGTTATAGAGCCGGATATCCCCCAAACTTCCCGGTTTATCGCAGAAGAAAACCTCTTATTATTTGACATACGCCGGGCAGATGCTTATAATCGAAACAGAACAGTATTTTCAGGCGGCAGGGAGGAAACCATCATGACTCAGAAAGAGATATCCAGTGCGGTAATAGAGCGTTTGCCCAGGTATTATCGGTATCTGGATGAATTGCGGGAGGAAGGTGTAGAGCGGATATCTTCGGCGGAACTCAGCCGGAGAATGCGGGTGACGGCTTCCCAGATCCGGCAGGATCTGAATCATTTTGGCGGATTCGGCCAGCAGGGCTACGGTTACAATGTGGAGTCCCTTTACAACGAAATCGGAAAAATATTGGGACTTGACAGGGCCCAGAACATGATTATAGTCGGCGGCGGCCGTCTCGGACAGGCGCTGGCCAATTATGTGCGGTTTGAAAAAAGGGGATTCCGCGTGATCGGCGTTTTTGACCACAATCCCAACTTGGTAGGGATGCAAGTGCGCCAGTGTGTAATCCAGTATGTGGGACATCTGGCGGATTTTCTGGAAAAGCATGATGTGGAGATCGCGGCTTTGACCATTCCCCGGGATGAGGCGGCCGAGGTGGCCAAGCTTCTGGTGGATCACGGTATCCGGGCCATCTGGAATTTCGCCCATGTGGATCTGAACCTGCTTTTTCCGGACGATATAGTCATTGAGAACGTGCATCTCTCCGAGAGCCTGATGAAGCTGTCTTGCAAGTTGAATATGGAGCGTTGGCAGTCGGAAGAATAGGAATGTTATAATATGAAAAGAATTTTAAACAGCCGGCAGATGCGGGATACGGATCAGTACGCGATCCATGTGATGCAGATGCCGGCTATGGTATTGATGGAAAAAGCCGCCGAAGCCGTCTGTGAACGGCTGGCGGGCGGTACATTTGACACGAAACGGGTGCTGGTGCTCTGCGGCAGCGGCAACAACGGCGGCGACGGCATAGCCGTGGCACGGATGCTAACGCTTCGCAATGTGGATGTGGAGCTGTGTCTGGCGGGAAATCAGGAGCATTTTACCGCGGAATCGGCCCTGCAATGGAAAATTGCAGAAAATTATTCCGTAAAAGTGGTTAAGAATCCGGCATGGCGTGAATATACTACCATCATAGATGCATTGTTTGGCACGGGACTGTCCCGGCCTGTGAGTGGAAAATACGCGGAGTGGATCGAGGAAGCCAACGCCTCCCCGGCACGGGTGCTCTCGGTGGACATCCCCTCGGGGGTAAACGGCAGCACAGGGCAGATCATGGGACATGCCGTGCGGGCGGATGAGACAGTGACCTTTGCTTTTCATAAACCTGGCTGTCTTTTATACCCCGGCGCTTCCTGTGCGGGGCGGGTGCATCTGGCCGATGTCGGGATCTATGAGACGGCGGAAAAGTATGAGCCGGATATACGTCTTCTGGAGCGTTCTGACCTCCGCCGCCTTCCGCCCCGCACGGCGGACGGAAATAAAGGAACATTCGGAAAAATTCTGATTGCTGCCGGATCAAAGGATATCTACGGCGCCGCTTACATGTGCGCCTCCGCCGCCTTCCGTGCGGGAGCCGGGATGGTAAAGGTGCTGACGGCGCGGGAAAACAGAGAAATTCTGGCCGCCGCCTTGCCGGAGGCCATGGTTTTCTGCTACGACGGGGAGGACTGGCTCTCACAGCTTGACAGTGGGATACAATGGGCCGACTATATAGGCGTCGGTTCCGGCCTGGGGACCGGGGAGCGGGCTGTTGCCCTGGTACGGGCTTTACTGGAGAGGACGGACAAACCCATGGTTATCGACGCCGACGGATTGAATATTTTAAGCGGCCACAGGGATTGGCTTACCGTCGGCCACGCCCCGGTGATTCTGACGCCCCATATGGGGGAGATGAGCCGGTTGACAGGGATTCCGGTGGGGAAATTAAAAGAAGACCCGTTGGGCCAAAGTGCCGCGCTGGCAAAAGAGACCGGGGCCGTCGTGGTTATGAAGGATGCCCGTACCGTCATCGGGCTGCCTGACGGCAGCACCCTGCTAAATATTCTGGGCAACAGCGGGATGGCCACCGCCGGCAGCGGCGATGTGCTGACCGGGACGATCCTGGGCTGCCTGGGTTCCGGCCTTTCCCCGGCGGACGCGGCGTCTGCGGGCGTACTTTTACATGCCTGTGCTGGAGATCAGGCGGCCATGGAACTGGGAGAAGCATCTCTGATGGCCATGGATATCTGCCGTCGGCTCGGCCGGATCATGGAATCCTGTACCTACACGCCGCTAACGGAAATATGCCGGACAGAAAAACAGTA
This sequence comes from uncultured Lachnospiraceae bacterium, assembly GCA_910588295.1. Classification (GTDB taxonomy): domain Bacteria; phylum Bacillota; class Clostridia; order Lachnospirales; family Lachnospiraceae; genus UBA11957. The sequence continues at coordinate 5,744 of CAJUQO010000065.1, forward strand.
AACATGCGGCGAAAACCGCAGGGAGAAATCATATGGAACACAGCAGAGTATACGCAAAAATTGATCTCGATGCCGTGGAGGAAAATTTTGCCTCCATGCGCGAGAATATTGAACCGGGAACACAGATAGCCGCTGTGATCAAGGCGGACGGCTACGGTCACGGCGCCGTGCCGATCGCCCGGCTGGTGGAGCCGTATTCGTATATATGGGGATTTGCCGTAGCCACGGTGGAAGAGGGACTGGCTCTCCGGGAGGCAGGCATACAAAAACCGATCCTCCTGCTGGGCTTTGCATTTCCCGGACATTACAGGGATATTGCCGAAACGCAGATCCGTCCGGCGGTATTCAAGGAGGATATGGCCTGCCAGTTATCCGATGCGGCTGTGCGGACAGGCCATACGATCCCATGCCATCTGGCTGTGGATACCGGCATGACCCGTATCGGATTTCCCGATACGGAGGAGAGTGTGGAAGCGGTCCGGCGCATTACCGGTCTTCCGGGGCTGGAATGGGAAGGGGTGTTCACCCACTTTGCCAGGGCCGACGAGGTTTCCCTGGAACCCGCCCGGATACAGCTTGCCCGTTTTCAGGACTTCAGTTCCAAACTGGAGGCGGCCGGCATCCATATCCCGCTTAAGCATTGCAGCAACAGCGCAGCCCTCATGCAGTTTCGCGAGGCAGACCTGGACATGGTACGGGCCGGGATCAGCCTCTACGGGCTCTTACCTTCCGACGAGGTTCAGCGGGAACCGGTGCGGCTGCGGGCAGCCATGGAAATAAAGAGCCATATTACATATGTCAAATGGGTGGGACCGGGGGTTGCGGTCAGCTACGGCGGCACCTTTGTAACGGGCAGGCCCACGCGCATAGCCACGATCCCCGTGGGTTACGCCGACGGCTATCCCCGCAGTCTGTCAAATAAGGGACAGGTGCTGATCCGGGGCAAACGGGCGCCGATCCTGGGCCGCATTTGTATGGATCAGTTTATGGTGGATATCACCGATATCCCGGAGGCAGGGGAATTTGACGAGGTGACTCTTTTAGGGCAGGACGAAGAGGAATGTCTGTCCGCCGAGGAGCTGGGAAGTCTGTCGGGCCGGTTCAATTACGAGCTGGTCTGCGATATCAACAAACGGGTGCCCCGCCTGTATCTGCATCATGGAAAAATCGTGGAGGAAAGGCGATATTATACTCGCGGATAATTTGCTGCATTTTTGCATACACCGGAGAAAATTGGAAATACTGGTAATTGTACGGAAACGGACAGTTATATTTCTATATTGATGAATCGGAGTGTGAGATTTGTGGTAATTAAACGAGGAGATATATTTTACGCTGATTTAAGGCCCGTGGTTGGCAGTGAACAGGGCGGCATACGGCCCGTATTGATCATACAAAATGATGTGGGCAATAAACACAGCCCCACGGTGATCTGCGCGGCCATCACCTCCAAGATGAATAAGGCGAAGCTGCCGACCCATATCGAAATTGACGCCTCATCCTATGCTATTGTGAGGGATTCGGTTATATTATTAGAGCAGTTGAGAACCATTGATAAGCAGCGCCTGAAAGATAAGGTCTGCCATCTGGACCAGGAGATCCTGAGACAGGTCAACAAGGCTTTGTGCATCAGTCTGGAGCTTCCTACATAACAGTTCTTGACGAATGCCCCTGAAAATGCTATATTTACCCAGAGAAAAATGTAAGAAATTACTTTCAGAGAGAAGAGGAGTGGCGGAAGATGTCAGGACATTCAAAATTTGCGAATATAAAGCATAAAAAAGAAAAAAACGACGCGAAAAAGGGTAAAATATTTACCATGATCGGCCGCGAAATCGTTGTGGCCGTGAAAGAAGGGGGCGCGGATCCCTCCAGCAACAGCAAGCTGCGGGACGTGATCGCCAAAGCCAAAGCCAATAACGTCCCCAACGATACCATTGAGCGCGGTATCAAAAAAGCGGCCGGTGACAGTGATGCCAACAATTATGAGACGATCACTTATGAGGGTTACGGCCCCGGCGGCGTGGCTATTATCGTAAAAACGCTGACCGATAATAAAAACCGCACGGCGGCTAATGTGAGAAGCGCCTTCACCAAGGGCAAGGGTACCATGGGCACGCCGGGCTGTGTCTCCTTCATGTTTGACGAGAAAGGACGCATCATTGTGGATAAAGAGGAGTTCGAGATGGACGCCGATGATCTCATGATGATGGCGCTGGACGCTGGAGCGGAGGATTTCTCGGAGGAGGAGGACTGTTTCGAGATTGTCACCGCCCCCGACGATTTTTCCGTGGTGCGGGAGACGCTGGAAAAGGAAGGCGTGGAAATGGCAGAGGCGGACGTGACATTGATCCCGCAGAACTACGTGGAGGTCACGGACGAAGAAAATCTCAAAAACCTGCAGAAGATTCTGGATCTTCTCGATGACGACGACGATGTACAGGATGTCTACCATAACTGGGATGAATAAAAAATTATTTTACAGACAGCAGAAAACCTGGTGAGAGCGTATGGGAGCCGCTCTGGCGGGTTTTCTGCTTTTCTGCGTGTTTTTTTATGCCCATGTATGATTTTCCATCTATTTGCAGATACTGACGGAAAAGAAAAAGACGGAGGTTTCTCAAATGGAACAGGATCAGGAAGCAAAATCAGAAAATATATCGGAACTGAAAGGAAAGATCTATCTGCTGTCCATCACCGGCGAGGTGGAGGGCCATGAATCCCTCGGGGACAGGGCGAAAACCACAAAATACGAGCATATCCTGCCGCGGCTGGCCATGGTGGAGGACGACGAGAGGGTGGAGGGACTGCTGGTTCTTTTAAATACGGTAGGCGGCGACGTGGAGGCGGGTCTTGCCATCGCTGAGATGATCGCGTCCTTAAGCAAACCGTCGGTATCCCTTGTGCTGGGCGGCGGCCATTCTATCGGTGTGCCCCTGGCTGTGTCGGCGGATTATTCTTTTATCGTTCCCAGCGCCACGATGGTCATTCATCCGGTGCGCTCCAACGGTATGTTTATCGGCGTGATGCAGTCCTATAGAAATCTGGAAAAGACCCAGGATCGGATCACCGGATTTATTGAACAGCATTCCCGAATCACCCGAAAACGGATTGAGGAACTGATGCTGGACACTTCCACACTGGTCAAAGACGTGGGAACCATGCTGGACGGGGATGATGCTGTCCGCGAGGGGATCATTGATGAAGTGGGCGGTATCAGCCAGGCGCTGGCGAAGCTGTATGAGTTGATGGGCGGAAAGAAATAAGTCCGGAAACTGTTGTGCCCGGCGGCATGTACATGTAATGCTCCTAACAGAGTAAATTGCCGGGCGCAGCAGCCCTGTCCGCCATAAAAAAGCCGCATACAGACGGAAAAACGGTGATTGTATACAGTGTTTAATTGTGTTATAATGCTTTATTGGTTTTAATGAAACATCGAAATACTACGGAAGATAAGGTTTACATATATATGATTATACTGGAGTCGATCCTGCTGGGGATTTTGCAGGGGATTTTTGAATTTTTGCCGGTGAGCAGCGCCGGGCATCTGGTGCTGCTTTATCAGCTGCTTGAAATGGATATGCCTTCCTGTCTGCCGATGCTGGCTCTGGCGCATTTAGGAAGTCTCGTGGCAGCTACCCGGTTTTATGCGAAAGATGTCAGAAAGATCAGGACTAAGCTGCTGCGTATTCCGGCAGGGCTTATAGAAAATATCCGTATCTGGTATCATAATAAAAAGGATGGCGATATCAACCGTTATAAATGGTTGTTTCATTCTAATTATGGTAAGCTGGCCCTTCTCATTACACTGGGAAACGTGCCTACGATTATTTTCGGATTCCTGTTCAGAGACTGGGCGGAGGCCGTGACGAACAGTTATCTGGCTGTGGGGATCGGTTTTCTCTTTTCGGCCGTATTTTTGCTGGTATCCACGTTTCTTCCTAAGGGTAACCGGGTACCGCGGGAACTGCATGTATGGGAAATCCTTGTGGTTGGAATTTGCCAGGGAGGGGCTGTTTTTCCGGGCGTATCCCGGTTTGCCCTGACGCTGTCTGTATTCCTGCTCTTGGGTATGACGAAGCTGTCAGCGCTTAAAAGTTCCCTTTTTTTATCAATGCCGATAATGCTGGGGGCTTTTATCCGGGAATGCCCGGGGCTTTTTGCCGACGGCTTTTCCTGGGAGCTTCTTGGAAGCTATCTGGCCGTATTTGTTTTTTCTGCATTTATTAGTATGTTGATGATCCGCTGGTGTCTGAGCTTGGTAATGGACAGAAAAATGACGGTGTTTGCCGTTTACTGCCTACTGATCAGCATATTTTCGATAGGATGTCATTTTGCCATTGCGGGATGACAGAACAAAAGTTACCGTTTAGCCGGCAGCTGAACGGTAACGAACAGAAACTGTCGCCGCAGGGCGGTGGCAAGGAGGTATATTTGGCAACAAAAAAGCAAACCACGAGAAGAAATACAACGACCTCAAAACGCAGGGCGCCGTCACGGAAGAGAAAGCAGGAATTGTTTGTCAGAGAATGCATTTTATGGTTTACGCTGGCTGTCTGCCTGATCCTGTTTTTAAGTACATTTGGTATTTGCGGCGTGGTGGGAAACCTGTGTGCCTCACTGTTTTTCGGGCTGTTTGGCCTCATGGGATATGTATTTCCCATTTTGTTCTTTGCCCTGATACGGGTGGGGCTGGGCAATAGTGCTCTGCCAGACAAACTCCGCCTGAACGGCAGTCTGGCGGTTTTGTTTTTGTGCATATGCGGCATGTCCCAGATGCTGTTCGTGGGAGGCGTGCAGGATAAGGCTGTGGATCTGTATAGGGACGCCGTCGGCGATCATCTGTGCGGCGGTATGGTCGGAGGATTGCTGGCGAAAGGACTGAGTTACATTGTGGGAGAATCCGGCGCTTACATATTGATGACTGCCGGCGTAATCATCAGCCTGGTTCTTCTGACGCGAAAGTCCTTTATGCAGCCGATCCGGAGCGGCAGTGAAAAAGCTGTCAGGACAGTGCAGAAAAAACAAAAGGAGATGGCCCAGGAACACAGGGATCGCAATAATGCGAGAAAAAATCTCCGGCAGGAAGAACGGGCCCGCAGGAAAGAGCAGTCCGGCGTGAATTTCGAACTGACAGATTTAAAGGGTAATGGCAAAGACACATCCGAACCGCAGAAAACGGAGGACATGCCCGCCAGCCGGAAGAAAGCAAAAGTTTCTTTCATAAATGATATCCGCCAGGAAACGGAGACAAACGTCCCGGCGGAACCGGAGGCTGTACCGGAGCCGGAAACTGTACCGGAAAAGAAACCGGAATTTCATATTGAACGTCCCCTGTCGCCGGTGGACTCTGCCCCGGCGATGGATGTGGAACGGGAGGAGCCGGCACAGGATCCGGGGGCCGTACCCGAAGAAAAGAAAAAGCAAAAGAAAATGACGGAAAAAGAGAAGAATCAGCAAAACCAGGAGATCCTTTCGGAAATGGCTGATCAGGAGCCGGTGGAGCAGGAGTATAAATTCCCCCCCATGACCCTGCTGCAGAAAAGCAGAAAGGGTAAAGGAGGGGACAGTGACCAGAAGCTGTATGAGACAGCCCAGAAACTGGAGAGTACGTTAAAGAGCTTTGGTGTCAAAGTCACTGTGACGAACGCAAGCTGCGGCCCCACCGTGACCCGCTATGAGCTGCAGCCGGAACAGGGTGTCAAAGTCAGCCGTATCGTAAATCTGGCCGATGATATCAAATTGAACCTGGCGGTGGCGGATATCCGCATCGAGGCGCCAATCCCCGGCAAGGCGGCTGTTGGTATTGAGGTTCCCAACGAGACAAACAGCGCCGTCTATCTGCGGGATCTTCTGGATACTCCGCAGTTCAGGGAGTTTGATTCCCATCTGGCTTTTGCCGTGGGTAAGGATATCGCGGGACAGCCGGTAATCACCGACATCGGAAAAATGCCCCACCTGCTGATTGCCGGAGCCACCGGTTCGGGCAAGTCGGTGTGTATTAATACCCTGATTATGAGTATTTTGTTTAAGGCCCGTCCAGATGATGTCAAGTTGATTATGATTGATCCCAAGGTGGTGGAATTAAGTGTCTACAACGGTATTCCCCATCTGCTGATCCCAGTGGTCACAGATCCCAAAAAAGCGGCGGGAGCCCTGAACTGGGCTGTAGCCGAGATGGAAGAACGTTATAACAAATTTGCTAAGTATAATGTTCGTGACATGAAGGGGTACAATAAAAAGGTGGAAGCGATCGAATGCGTGGAGGATGACGAAAAGCCGGTAAAAATGCCACAGATCGTTGTGATCGTGGACGAGCTGGCTGATCTGATGATGGTGGCCTCCAAGGAGGTGGAAGATGCAATCTGCCGCCTGGCCCAGCTTGCCAGGGCGGCCGGTATCCATCTGATCATCGCTACCCAGAGGCCGTCCGTCAACGTCATTACCGGGCTGATTAAGGCCAATATGCCCTCCCGGGTGGCTTTTGCGGTTAGCTCCGGCGTGGATTCCCGCACCATTCTGGATATGGTGGGGGCGGAAAAACTGTTGGGCAAGGGCGATATGCTTTTTTATCCCCAGGGGTATCCGAAACCGGCCAGGCTGCAAGGCAGCTTTGTGTCCGATAAGGAAGTGGGGGCCGTCGTGGAATTCCTGACAGTGGATAAAGAACCGGTGTCTTATGATGAATCGATATCCGAAAAGATCACCAACACTACTGTGGGAGGCGTTTCATCCGCGGAGTCTGACAGGGATTCTCTTTTTGCCGAGGCGGGCAGGTTCATCATCGAGAAGGACAAGGCCTCCATCGGTATGCTGCAGAGAATGTTCAAAATAGGGTTTAACCGGGCGGCCCGGATCATGGATCAGCTCTGTGAGGCCGGGGTGGTCACCGGCGAGGAGGGCACAAAACCAAGAAAAGTCCTCATGACGATGGAAGAATTTGAATCACTAAAATAAGTAGCTCTGGAAGATATCCAACAGTTACAAGATCCAGATGAAAGGGGCGATAGCTTATGGAATGTAAAAACTGTGGTTTTCCCCTGGATGACGGGGTACTGGTATGTCCGCGGTGCGGCACGGAAGTGCAACTGGTGTCTGATTATCAGGTGTTTGGCGATTTCCTCGACCAGCATTTAGGCAAAAATGATAAAAAGAGGAAAAATCCGGATCCGGTGACGCAGCATAATGGCCCGGAGGAAATTTACCGTGTTTCCCGCATGAGAAGGGCAGAGCAGAAAAAGCAGAAAAAACGCAGGATTCGGCTGGCCATCCTGATTACTTTTGTAGTGGCCGCAGCCACCATTTATGGTGTTTTGCAGCTCAATATACGGTATCAGAATGAGAGCTCCTATGATTACCAGATGAAGCGCGCCGAGACAGCATATGCGGATCAGAAATACGATCAGGCTTATGAACGTGTGCAGAAAGCCATTGGCCTGGAGGCGGAGGATGCGGACGCCTGGCTTTTGAAGGCCCGGATTCTGATTGAGCAGCGGGAAACGGATAAAGCCATATCGGCTTTGCAGAAAATTATCGGCCTGTATCCAAACAACGCTTCGGCCTATGAACTGCTGATTCAGATTTATGAGGGTAAGAAGGATACAGACGCAATCAAATCGCTGCTTTCCGACAGCAGCGACAAAGGCATACGGGCCCAGTTTGCCGATTATATCAGTGATATGCCGAAATCAGACCTGAAGGAAGGAGAATATGATGATTACCAGACATTTTCCCTATCCAGTGAAGAGGGAAGTGTGATATACTATACGTTGGATGGCAGTATACCCGATGAAAAGTCTCAGGTCTTTGATAAAAAGATCCGATTGGACAATGAGGGGGTCACGGTTGTTCAGGCTATTGCCGTCAATCAAAAAGGGATTTCCAGTGATATTGCCCAGTTTACCTATACGATCGCGTTTCCTGTTCCTGATCCGCCCAAAATCTCGCCCAGCTCAGGGGAATTTATCCAGGGCATGGATGCGGAGATCCAGATCATTGTACCGGACGGATGTAAAGCCTATTATTCGTTCGACCAAATGCCCACCAGCGAGACGGGGACGCGGTACACCGGCGAACCCATACCGATGCCGGAGGGTGAGCATACCTTCTATGCGATTTTGGTAAACAGTCAGGGAAAGAGCAGTTATGCTGCCAGCGAGACTTACAGCTATTCCAGGTAATGGCCCTGGTGGTGAAGTGAGCCCGCAACATTCATGTATTCAGCGCCGTGGCGTTAGAAAATATTCCAAGGAGGAGATTATGTACAAAATCTTAGAGTCCGAGAAACTGGCGGATAACATTTATTCCATGATCGTGGAAGCCCCCCGTGTCGCAAAACACTGTGAGCCCGGCCAGTTTATCATTGCAAAGGTTGACGAGGTGAGCGAGCGTATACCGCTGACGATCTGTGACTATGACCGCGAGGCGGGTACGATACGTATCGTATTTATGCCGATCGGCGCGTCCACGATGAAGATGAGGCTCCTGAAAACCGGAGATGCTTTTGAGGATTTCGTAGGGCCGCTGGGCCGTCCCTCGGATCTGGTTGGCACTCCCATTGAGGAGCTGAAGAAAAAAAATATCCTTTTCATAGCCGGAGGCGTGGGTACTGCTCCCGTATATCCCCAGGTGAAATGGCTCCACGAGCATGGCGTTACGGCGGATGCGATCATCGGTGCGAAGACGAAGGATCTGGTGATCCTGGAGGAACAGTTCAAAGAGGTCTGCAACCTGTATGTGACCACGGACGACGGTTCCTATATGCGTAAGGGCATGGTGACAACTTGCCTGGATGATCTTGTACATAAAGAGGGCAAATCTTATGACCTGTGTATTGCCATTGGGCCGATGATCATGATGAAATTCGTTTGTAAGATGACAAAAGAACTGGGTATCCCCACCGTTGTCAGCATGAACCCGATTATGGTGGACGGCACCGGTATGTGCGGCGCCTGCCGTGTAATGGTCGGCGATGAGGTGAAGTTTGCCTGTGTGGACGGGCCGGAATTTGACGGCCATCTGATCGACTTTGACCAGGCTATGCAGAGACAGGCTATGTACAGGACAGAAGAGGGCCGCGCCAAACTGAAACAGGAAGAGGCAGAGACCCATCACGGCGGATGCGGACATTGCGGAGGTGACAAATAATGGCTGATGTATTAAAAAAAGTACCTGTCCGGGAACAGGATCCGGCAGAGAGAGCAAGGAACTTTGAGGAGGTCTGCCTGGGTTATAATCAGGATGAGGCCATGGACGAGGCAGCCCGCTGTCTGCACTGTAAAAACGCCAAATGTATCCAGGGATGCCCCGTTGCCATCAATATTCCGGATTTCGTTGCCGGAGTGAAAGAGGGCAACATTGAAAAAGCATACCAGGTGATCAGCGAGTCCAGCGCCCTTCCGGCGGTCTGCGGCCGTGTATGTCCCCAGGAGAGCCAGTGTGAGGGAAAATGTATCCGTGGTATTAAGGGCGATCCGGTATCTATTGGAAAGCTGGAGCGTTTTGTGGCTGACTGGGCCAAGGAAAACGGCGTCAAGCCCAAGACTGCTGAGACGAAGCTGGGCCGTAAGGTGGCCGTAATTGGAGCAGGCCCCGCAGGGCTTACCTGTGCCGGAGATCTGGCAAAGCTGGGTTATGACGTGACGATTTTTGAGGCGCTGCACAAGGCAGGCGGCGTGCTTTCCTACGGCATCCCCGAATTCCGTCTGCCCAAGAGCAGGGTTGTGGATGCGGAGATCGAGAACGTAAAATCCCTTGGCGTGAAAATCGAGACCAACGTGATCATCGGAAAATCCGTGACTATCGACGAGCTCTTGAAGGAAGAGGGCTATGAAGCCGTATTTATCGGCTCCGGCGCCGGACTTCCCATGTTTATGGGCATTCCCGGCGAGACAGCCAACGGCGTTATGTCCGCCAATGAATTCCTGACCAGAAATAATCTGATGAAGGCTTATCTGGATGAGTATGATACCCCCATCCGCCAGGGCCAGAAAGTGGCCGTTGTAGGCGGCGGAAACGTGGCCATGGACGCAGCCAGGACGGCTCTCCGTCTGGGTGCGGAAGTGTACGTGATTTACCGCAGGAGCGAGGCTGAGCTTCCCGCCAGGCAGGAAGAAGTACATCATGCAAAAGAAGAGGGCATTGACTTCCAGCTTCTGACAAATCCCACTGAGATCCTGGTGGACGATAAGGGCTGGGTGAAAGGCATCCGCTGCATCCGCATGGAGCTCGGCGAGCCTGATGCATCCGGCAGAAGAAGACCCGTAGAGGTTCCCGGTTCTGAATTCGAAATTGAGGTGGACACGGTAATCATGTCTCTGGGCACCACGCCGAACCCGCTGATCTCCACCACCACCTACGGATTGGATGTAAACCGCAGGAAATGTATCATCGCTGACGAGGAGAACGGCAAAACCTCCAAGGAAGGTGTATACGCCGGCGGCGATGCCGTGACCGGAGCCGCCACAGTGATCCTGGCCATGGGTGCCGGAAAAGCGGCCGCTAAAGGTATCCATGAGTATCTGACAAAGAAGAATGATCTGTATTAAAAAATGAGACTTGAAAATGTTAGATCAAAAAGATCTGGCATTCCATAGGCTATTTTCGGGTTTGTTCATTCTTTTCTGAAACCTTCACCGGTTTCAGAAGAGAATGGGTTGCCCGGATTTTTTTATGTGATGAATTTAGTTCTCCGGATGCATTCTCCTTGGTTTCTGTTCCATGGCCATACCTCCCATTTTGACCGGTTCGGAAATTACTCCATATTAGTTGCAATTGAGGATATTTTTATGTTATATTAGTAAAAATCTTTGACCGCTATGATGGTCAAAACACGAATTTAGCGAGGGCACGATCGTCCCATCGGTATTTTCGCAGAAAGGCGAGTTATGAAGACCGAACCTCTGGCAGCGGGCGACGTTATCGTAAAAAATTCATCAGGAATTGGCTTTATCCAAAGATGCATAAAACGATTGATAAAAGTATCGGAAAGGACGGGAGAATTCTGAGCCATTCTCTGTGATGCATTGTAAAATGAGGATACAAAGGTGAAGACGGCATATGAAGATCACGGTATTATGTGTAGGAAAAATCAAAGAAAAATATCTGCGGGAAGGCATAGCAGAGTACAGTAAAAGGCTTAGCCGATACTGCAAGCTGGAGATTATAGAAGTGGCGGACGAGCGTACTCTTGACAGGGCATCGGAGGCGGAGGAGGCTCAGATCCGTTGCACGGAAGGGGAACGTCTGCTCCGTCTGATTCATCCTGATGATTATGTGATCACCCTGGCCATCCAGGGCCGGATGCCCGACTCTGTAGAGCTGTCCCGTCAGATCGAGACTCTGGGTATTCAGGGGAAAAGCCATCTCGTATTCGTCATCGGCGGCTCCCTGGGGCTTTCTGACGAGGTATTGAACCGGGGAAACGATTCTGTCAGTTTCTCCCGGCTCACCTTTCCTCATCAGTTGATGCGCGTGATCCTGTTGGAGCAGATATACAGAGGGTACAGAATTATACATCATGAACCATATCACAAGTAAGGGTGAAAAGGGACGGATGTTCTTGGGAATAAAAGAGAATAAGAGTTATATTTTAACCCCATGGAGGCAAGCGGCTTCCATGGGGTTAATATTATGGATTTATAGTTAAAATTCATTCCACAGATTTATATTATTATTCTGAAATCTAAAAGAAAAGAGGTGATATATATGCACGCAGGAATCTTTTTAAGCGCATGTGTCATAACGGTCGGTATATTGGTGGCACTGGAAACAATGGCAGCATAACCGCATGAGAACGAATGAAATGGGCAGGTAGCAAAAATGTTATCTGCCTTATTTTTGTGTAAAAAGGAGCATAAAATGGAGCGACAAGTAACAAATACAATGACGATAGAGCGGAACAGATAAGTATAATAGGGTTATAGGGAAGCGCGCACCCTCAAAGAAAGAAGGTTACACACCATGAAGAAGCAGACAGAGAAAGACAAACTCACCGCCCTATAC
>CAJUQO010000066.1 GCA_910588295.1 uncultured Lachnospiraceae bacterium
CCGAATAGGCTGAGTACTTGCTGTACCAATACCCGAACACGTAGGCAGGAGGCACCCCAAAATACTGGGATACCTTTATACTTGCCCCCATACTGATACCGATATACAGTACGATGAGCAGATTCAGGATCGGTCCCGCGCTGCCCACAGCGGCCAGGGCGTTGTCCCCCACATACTTTCCCACCACCACGCTGTCCACCGTATTGTAGAGCTGCTGGGCAATATTCCCCAACAGCATGGGCACCGTAAACAGCAGTATTTTTTCCCAGGGCGCGCCCAGCGTCATGTCCACGGGCGCAAATAATTTCTTCAGTGCTTCCATCATCCCCTCCTCAAAGTATTCCCTCCATTATATCTTTTTTGCACTCCCACTGAATCATTTTCTTACGGTTCACGCCAGTCAGTGTGCAGACCTGTCGGGCAATTACGTATGATTCTACCACTTCCTTTTAAAATTCTCCACTGTTTCCTGCAAAAAGGAGAAAAAAAGAGGCCCCGGATACCGGAGCCCCGCGCATTTCTTATAATTTTGAGTAGCCAAAGCTGTTGACCAATGCATCCAGCGGCACCTTGTCCCTGCACAGCGGGCACTCGCTGGGCTTGTAGGACTGATACGAAACGTCCGACGCGCGGAACGCTGCGCTGACCTCCACACCGCCCACCACGGAAATAGCGCTGAATATGGCGGATACGCCGCTGATGATACCGTCATAGTAACGGATGCATCCCAGAGATGTGTCCAGCGTATGGCCGGTGGTCACGGAACCCGTCAGCACGAGAATGTGTTTGTTCCGGATGGTTCTCTGCAGATTATCGCGGAAGATGATCTGCCCGGCTCCCGCCATGCTGTGCTCCGGCGACACCACGTAGAGGGTGCGGTGGGCATTGTAGGAGAGGATCCCCGACTTGGTGAGTTCCTCCGCCAGATAAGTGCCAATGACCTCTGTGCCGTCCAGGCAGACGATCGTGTCCACAGGCGTGGTGATCTCATAGCGCTTTGCCAGAATAGCCGCCAGGCTCTTCGCCTCCGTACAACGGGTCTTCAGGGTCGTGATGTCCATGTAATTGGTAATGTGGGACTGCGGCGTAGCAAAATGTCCCGGAATCATCCGAAGCTGTACGCCCGGATCCATCTGTGACCTGATCTTAATTGCTTTTCTTTCCATAAGCCAAATCTCCTTTCGTCCGCTCCTGCACAGAATACCGCCCCTGCTTCTCCCCCAAAAGTCGAAAAATCTGCGGCACTCCGTACACAATATATGGAAATTATAACACGCCCTCTACGAAAACACAATTTCTATTTGTTATGTTTGTAACAAAATCCAATGCGGATACAATTCTTATTTGTGCAACTATACTTTCGCAGATGATATTTGTCACTTTCTGTCACATCCGGCCCGGCCACAACGAAATATGACCGGAATTCTGCCGCCCCATCAGTCATCCAGCCCGTAAGCGGCCAGTGAATCTCCCTCTCCCACGGCAAGGCCCCCGGTATAGTAAAATATCACGCCGTCGCCCTCCGCATAAAACTCCTGCACCACGTTTCCAAACATATCTTCCAGTCGGCCCAGCAGCTGCCCTTTAACCACCCGGTCGTTTTCCCTGACCGCCGGATACCAGAGCCCCGCCTTCTCACTCTCCAGATAGACGACATGCTCATAGACCCTGGGCTCGTGATCTGCCTCCGGCTCCGGGGATTCGTACATGCCCAGATGCCGCAGCAGCAGATAAATATTTCTCTTATGCCCCGCAATCCACTCATCCCTGCAAAAACCGCCGTAGCCGCGCTCCAGAAGGAGCCCCGGCACATCATGATACACCGCCGCATAACTGTACTCCCCGCCGTCCGCCCCGGACGCGATGAGATAAGGCACATCCAGCGCTTTGGCCGCCGCCAGGGAGACTTCCCTCACCTTCTCCGCTTTCGGAAAAAACAGGCAGGGAGTCAGCGGCTCGTTCACGCTGCCCCCGTGCAGATCCAGCAGAAAATCCGTTTCCGGAAAGATCTCTTTCACAAACCAGTCCGCCAGCCGTTCGCCCGCGGTTCCGCCAGGCCGTCCCGGATAGCCGCTGTTCAGGTTGAATCCGTCCTCCGGCAGCGTCCTCCAATGCTGTTTCCAAAATCCGCTGGTATTCACACAGTGCATCAGCAGAAGATTCCCTTTCAGTTTCCCGGGATCGACCTCCCGCGCCGTCTGTATGACCGCCGGCGTTCCGTTGTACTCGCCCGCATGGATCTGGGCTGTCACCACCAGGGTTTTCCCCGGCTCTTTTCCGCAGATCAGCGTCGCGGGAAGCTCATAATCTGTCTGATCCGGTTTCAGGATAACCTGCCGCTTTTGTCCTGGCTCCAGCTCCTGTCCACATAGTTTCCACATATTTATTTTCCTCCCTCTTACCGTCCGCTTATTTCCTGTACAATATCCGGATGGAGTTCAAAAGACACAGCACGGACACACCGGTATCCGCAAATACCGCCACCCACATATTGGCAAATCCAAACAGTCCCGCCACCATGACAATGGCCTTGACTGCCAGCGCAAAATACACGTTTTGCCAGGAGATCCTGGCGGTGGCCCGGGCAATATCGATGGCCTGGGGGATCGCCGCCATCTCGGATGTCATAAATACCACATCCGCCGCCTCAATGGCCGCGTCTGCGCCGCTGCCCATGGCCGCACCCACATCGGCGCCGGCCAGCACCGGAGCGTCGTTGATACCGTCGCCGACAAACATGACGCTGCCATGCTTCTGACGGATCTTCTGCAGTTCATTAAACTTATCCTCCGGCAGTAATTTGGCGTGTACCTCGTCGATGCCCGCCTCCGCGGCAACGGCCCTGGCGCTGTCCTCGGCATCTCCGGTCAGCATGGCCGTGATAATGCCGTATTTCTTTGTCCTTGCGATGGCATCCACCGCATCCGGTTTAATGGTGTCAGCAATCACAATATGGCCCACGAATATTCCGTTCAGCGCCGTCAGCACCTCTGTGCCAAACTGCTCCTTTTTATAACCGGACAGATCCACGCCGTTGGCATCCATCAGTTTGCGGTTGCCGCAGAGAACCACGCCTCTGCTGATCTCCGCCCGGATACCGTGGCCGGCGATCTCCTCCACTCTGGAAGGACGCTCAATTTCCAAGTTCTTTTCCTTTGCCGCCTCCACGATACTGCTGCCGATGGGATGGGTGGAGGACAGCTCACAGCTGGCGCTGACGGCCAGCAGTTCGTCCGACGTCATCGTTTCATCGGCGCAGACCGCGCTTTGTACCACAAAAT
Source organism: uncultured Lachnospiraceae bacterium (assembly GCA_910588295.1). Classification (GTDB taxonomy): domain Bacteria; phylum Bacillota; class Clostridia; order Lachnospirales; family Lachnospiraceae; genus UBA11957. Next base: position 3,282 of record CAJUQO010000066.1, read on the forward strand.
TTCCTTTTGTGATGGTTCCCGTCTTATCCATGACTACGGCTTTTACATTCTTTAACGATTCAATAGCCACGCCGCCTTTAAACAAGATATTCTTTTTTGAGGCCGCGCCGATCCCTGAGAAAAATGCCAGGGGCACAGAGAGAACCAGAGCGCAGGGACAGCTGATGACCAGAAATGTCAGCGCCGTCAGAACGGAAGCCGTTCCCGACGTTCCATAAACCACCCCGACGGTTCCCGCATAATCTGCATCCACAAAGAAATGCCAGTTCGGTATCACAAAGGGCAGCACCACAGCCACTACGACGGCAAACAGGACGACAAAGGGCGTGTATACCCTGGCAAAACGGGTAATAAATTTATCAATATTGGGTTTGCTGGCCGCCGCGTTTTCCACGGAATCCAGAATACGGGTGACCATGGATTCCTCCAGCACCTTTTCCACCCGGATCTTGACCTGTCCGGAGGTATTGACGCAGCCGGAACTCACCAGGTCGCCCACGCCGGCTTTTACCGGCACCGGCTCCCCCGTGATCGCAGAGGTGTCCAGCCGGGTCTCCCCCTCGATCACAACGCCGTCCAGGGGGACGCGGTCGCCCGGGCGCACCAGGACGATATCGCCGACCACGGCTTCCTCCGCGTCCATGACGCGCACTTCGTCCCCCACCACCAGGTTGACCACCTCCGGGCGCAGATCCACCGCATCCATGATCTGGGAGCGGCTCTGCTCTGTGGCCCGGTCTTCAAAGTACTCACCGATGCGGTAAAACAGCATGACGCCCACCGCCTCCGGAAACTCACGGATCGCAAAGGCGCCCAGCGTGGCAATGCACATCAGGAAATTCTCATCAAACACCTGACCCTTTTTGATATTCCTGAGAGCGGTCATGAGAACTTTACCGCCCAGGATCAGGTAGGAAACGATAAACAGCGGCAGCAGTCTCATATCAGACTCTTCCAGGCCGCCGATATGGATCATCAGGAACCCGATCAAAAACAGGACGGCGCCGGCCCCGATCGTAGGCAGCGGTTTATATTTTTCCGGAACGGCGGATTTCTTTTCTTTCTTTTTGTCTTCTTTCTTGATTTCTTCCTTTGGAATAACCGTGATGCCGTCCTCCATCCCGTCAATGGCTTTCTGGATCAATGGGATCAGCACATCGGGGCGGCCCGCGGAAAGACGCATCTGTTTGTTGGCATAGGTGATGGACACATCATCCACCCCGTCCATGGTTTTAATCTTTCTCTCGATTTTTGCCGCGCAGTTGGGGCAGTCCAGCCCCTCCAGAACGTAAACCTTCGTCCTGGAAACAGTTGTACTCGCTTTTCTGTTCCTGGGTACCAGGGTAATACCGTCTTCGATGGCATCGATCGCCGCCTGCATTTTCTCCATCAGGCCGGTATGATCCGGCGCCGATACGCGAAGCTGTTTTGTGGCATATGCCACAGAGGCGTATTCCACCTCCGGCATTTGGCGGATCTTTGCCTCCACCTTCGCGGCACAGTTGGCGCAGTCTAAGCCCTCCAGGATATAGACCCGTTTCTCCATCTTTTCGTCCGGCATGACACAGTTGCATTTTGCCAGGGATTCGCCGCACACGTCGCAGTATTCCACATGGGGGTTGCAGATCTCACAGTCACAATCCTCCGGATGGCCCTCTGTATGATGATGCTCCGTGATAAAATGGGTGTGCGAGCGTGTGGATACATCCCGTGGGCCATGGTCATGGCCGCACCCGCAGCCGTCACCATGGTCATGATGATCGTGATGGTCATGGCCATGATGATCGTGGTGGTCGTGATCATGATGATCGTGATCATGGTGATCATGATGATCGTGATGGTCATGGTCATGATGATCGTGATGGTCATGGCCATGATGATCGTGGTGATGATCGTGATCGTGCTCATGGTCATGACTGTGTTTATGGTCATGCATGATAATATCCTCCTACATATCTGTTCGTTCTTATTCTCGTCTGTTTTCCGCCTCTTCATACGTCCAGGCTTCCGTGAGCGCCTTCAGCTTCTCAAAACTGGCTGTCTCATCGTACGCTTTCATAACAGATCCCAGATCCTCATAATTATAGGCGTTTACATAGATCCCGGTCGCCAGCGCGTACCTGGCATTATATTCCTCTTTGCTTCTGGAGATCCAGTATCCCTGCGTCATCCGGAACGCTTTTCCGTTTTCACGGAACTCCCCGGCATGGCCGGTAACCGCATTGTACATAGCGGCAAAGGAGGGGCCGATGATGGAGCTGTATTTACCCGCGACATAGCATAAAGTCCCGTCCTCAAACAGTTCCTTATTGGTCATGCTGTAGCAGTCCACCACGCCCTGTTTTACTCCCTCTTCTTTCAGGGCATCCACCATGCTGTACATAGAAAACATGGAAAGGGCAAAATCATAATCACCGTTCTTCAGTTCCTCCCGGGCTCCCTTTTCCACATCTTCCCTTGTCGTATAACCCGGATAAACGGTCAGGGCAATTCCGCCGAGAGACAGCTTTACCGGCTCCTGGGTAACCGCCAGCTCCTCAACATCCGATCCAAGGTCTCCGAAATGTTCCGCAAAAACTTCCAGCGCCCCCACAGAACGGAGCCGGTGCATCTCGTTTCCAATTGCGGCGCCGCCCGTAAACAAAATATAGGAATCCCCATCCATCTCACTGATAAAGTATTCCGCCATGTCCGCTCCGGTCTGCCGTTCGATCTCGCTCCCGGGCCCTGTCACGCCCAGGAAATACGGATTGTCCTCTACAGACGCATACGCGTCCTCCGACACGGTGCCGGAAGCCAGCATGTAATAGATCCCCTGGGATTCACAGTACGCCACTTCCTCCCGCAGGTCATACGTGATAAAAGACAGAATCCCTTCCGCGCCCTCCGCGCAGGCATCACGGAGAAACGCCATCTCATCTTCCGCACTGCGGATCGTATAGGAATAGCAGAATTCCACCTCCGGGAAGCATTCTTTAATGTAGTCTGTCAGATATTCGCGGAATTCAATCACTTCGTCATCCATCACATCATAGACCGCTACCCCGATCTTATGCACGGCAGCCGAATCATCTACAGATACAGGGCTGCTTTCCTCCCGGACATCCGGCGCATCCGTCCCCGCGCCCGTTTCGGACGGAACATTTCTACAGCCTCCCATGCAGAGTATGAGCGCTGCTGCCATCAGGACAGAAATGAATTTTTTCACTGCTTTTTCTCCTCCTTATCAAAGATATGGCAGGCCACTTCATGCCCGGGCCCCAGCTTGGTCAGAGCCGGACGCACCCGCCTGCACACTTCCATGCAGCGCCCGCAGCGGTCCTGGAACGGACAGCCTGGCGGAACGTTCAGAGGGCTTGGCGCCTCACTGTCAATGCTCTCGATCTTTTTAGAAAAATCCATGTTAACATCAAAGATCGCGCCCATCAGCGCCTTTGTATATGGGTGGGCCGCGTTTTTATCCAGATTCTCCGCCGGAAGCACCTCGACAATATTTCCCAGATACATCACCGCAATCTGATGGGCAAAAGACTGAATCAACCCCAGGTCATGGGCAATAAAACCGATGGCAATATTTTTTTCCTTCTGGAGCTTTACTACCAGCTCAATGATGGTCTTCTGCACAGACACATCCAGCGCACAGGTAGCTTCGTCCATGACGATCAGCTCCGGCTCCAGCGCCAGCGCACGGGCGATGGCGATCCTCTGTCTTTGCCCGCCGGACATATTATGGGGAAACCTGTCGGCAAACTCGCCGGGCAGTTCTACCGCGTCCAGATATTTTCGCGCTACCGCATCCTTCTCAGAAGCATGGATCCGCCCAAAATTCATAAGCGGCTCACAGATGATATCACGAATCCTCATTTTGGGATTAAAGGAGCCGCCGGGATCTTGAAAAACCATCTGGATATACTGCCGTATCTGGCGCAGCTCCTCTCCTTTCAGCTTTGTCAGATCTTTTCCCTTGAAGAGGATCTCCCCTTCGCTTGGAACGTCCAGGCGAACCAGGAAACGCATAAATGTAGACTTTCCGCAGCCGGATTCACCGATCAGCCCCAATGTTTTCCCTCTGTAAAACTTCAGATTGATATCCTGACACGCAGTCAGTTCTCTGCCGCCGGAGGCAGGGAAGCGCCGGGTCACATGCCTTGCCTCCAAAATCATATCCTTTTCATCAAACATAACGCTTACCTCCCAGGGACGGAACCGCATCCAGAAGCTTCTGGGTGTAATCACTGTGGTTTCCATGGAGAATCGTTTCCCGGTCTCCGCTGTCGGAGACCTCACCGTCTTTCATGACAACGATCCAGTCGGACATATACGCGGCCACTCCCAGGTTATGGGTGACAATAATGATACTGGTGCCGTATTCATCCCTGAGCTCCATCATCTGACGGACGATCTGCGCCTGCGTTGTCACATCCAAAGCGGATGTCGGCTCATCTGCCAGTAAAAGCTTTGGATGGAAGGTCATGGCCATGGCAATACCCACACGCTGCCGCATACCTCCAGAGAGCTGGAACGGATACGACCTCATGATATTGTCACCGCTGGGCAGACGCATACGTTCCAGCATCTCCACTCCCTTTTTCCACGCTTCCCCTTTGCTCATCTCTTCATGGGTGCGGATATACTCCACAAATCCCTCTCCTATCTTCCGTGTCGGATTCAGCATGGCGCCGGAATCCTGAAAGATCATGGAAATATCCATGCCCCGAAGCCTGCGCCACTGATCCGGCGTATTCTGCAAAAGCGATCCCCCATCAAATAAAATATCGCCCTCCGTCACCCTTCCGCCGCCTGCCAGCAGCCCAAGCACCGCACGGATCACCGTCGTTTTGCCGGAACCGGACTCTCCGACCAGAGAAGCTATCTCTCCTGCCTTCAGGGACATGCTGAAATTTTTCACCGTGGGACGGTCCTGATAGGAGATGGTAATATTTTTTATATCTAACATAGATTCCTCCTTATTCATGGTCACTCATCCCTTACATCCAGAACGTCCCTGAGCGCATCGCCCAGCAAATTAAACACAACAACTACTATAAAGATCGCGGCGCCGGGATAGATCATCAGCCAGGGAGCGCTCTGAATGAACGGCCTGCCTTCATTCAGCATCAGCCCCCACTCCGGGGTGGGCGCCTTGGCGCCGAATCCAAGAAAGGAGAGACCTGCCAGCTCCAGCATCATGCCGCCGATATCCGTGGCAGCCGTGATGACCAGCGTCGGAATTACATTAGGAACCATGTACCGCATCAGGATATACGGTGTTTTGGAGCCGGTAACCACCGCGGCGGCCACATAGTCCCGGTTTCGTATCTTCAGAACAAGGCTCCTTGCAAGCCTGGCATACTTCGTCCAGCTCACCAGCGCTACGGCAATGACCGCATTCCGGATACTGGCGCCCAGGATTCCGGCGATTGCCATGGCAAAGACCATGCCCGGAAAGGATACCATCATATCGGCAATCCGCATGATGACCGTATCCACCCAGCCGCCAAAATAACCGGACAAAACGCCCAGCGCCGTGCCCAATACAAAAATAATAAACACAACAGAAAAGGCTGCGGCCAGGCTGGTACGGGCGCCGTAAATCACACGGGTAAAAATATCGCGCCCCAGCTTATCCGTCCCGAAAAGATGCGCCGCACCGGGCCTCTGCAAAGCATCCTTCAATACGGATGCCGCGGGATCCACCCCGCCGGTGATCAGAGGCGCGAAAACAGCCGCCAGAATGATCAGAAGGGCGAGGACCGCAAAAAAGCAAAAGGATGTATTCTTTTTCACAAAGTTTTTAAATTTCATAGCCGCTGCCTCCCCTCCCGCATTCTGGGGTCAACATAACTGTAAGAAATATCCACCGCCAGATTAACCAGCATATAGATCAGCGAGATCCACAGGACATAGCCCTGGATCAAAGGATAATCGTAGGCCGTGATGGCCGCCACTGCAAGGCTTCCCATGCCGGGATAGGAAAAGATCACTTCCACCACAGCGGTACCGCCAAGCAAGGAACCAAGAGACAGGCCCAGCATGGTGATCAGCGGCAGCAGCGAGTTGGGAAACACATTCATCCACAATATTTTCCATTCCGCCACGCCTCTGGCCCTCGCGCCGGTAACGTAATCCTGGTTCAGTTCTTCCAGGATCGCCGTACGGACCTGACGGGTATATTTGGCCGACATGGCAAATGCCAGCGTGACGGAGGGAAGAATCAGGCTCTTTATGTCGCCGGCAGACGAAACCACCGGCAGAAGCTGCAGCCTGACGCAGAAAAACAGCATCAAAAGCAGGCCGACCCAGAAATTCGGCATGGATACGCCGAAAAATGTGACCCCGCGGAGGGCATAATCCACAACGCTGTTTTTATGGGTTGCCTGAGCCATACCGACGGGAACCGCCGCCAGAAGCATCAGGAACATGGCAGAAATGGACAGCTTCAGCGTGGGCCAGAGCCGATCCATCAAAAGCCCGGCAACCGGCTTATGGTAGGCGTAGGAAGTGCCGAAGTCCCCCTTGAGGCAGTTCTGCAGCCAGCTTAAGTACTGCACCAGCATGGGGCGGTTCAGGCCCATTGCTTCCCTGGTCTCCTGAATCACCTCTTCACTGGGCATCATGCCTGTGGCCGCAAACATTGTGCGCACGGGATCACCGGGCGCCAGGTATGTAATTAAAAACGTCAGAAAACTGATGCCCAGAGCGACAAGGACGATCTGCAGCAGCCGTTTCCCCAATTGCTTTGCATTCAAAGGAATTCCTCCTTAAACAGATTCATGGAAACCGTTATGAGCCGGATACCGGATACATGTCGGTGGTGATCCAGTAATAGTCAGCCGTATTGATGGCAGCGCCGCCAACCGTCGCGTTTCTGGAGATCATGGAGCTGTTATAATAGCCATGGACAACGGCAGCGGCGTCATCCAGAAGGATCTGCTGCATCTTCTGAATGATCTCACGGCGGGCATCGTTGTCAAAAGTGGCCGCCAGTTCATGGAACAGCGCGTCATACTCTTCATTTTTATATCCACAGTAATCCGCGCCGGAATCAGAACACCATGCGGCCAGATACTCGGTGGGATCACCGGTGCCCACGGTTGTCCAGTTGGAACCGTTTAAGTCAAAATCGCCGGACTGGTAGCTGTCCCACTGACGCGCGGAATCGCCGATCTCCAGATCGACGCCGATACCGATCTCTGACAGCTGCGTCTGGATCGCTTCCGCAAAATCATTCAGGCAGCGGTTCGCATACGTGACATAGTGCAGAACAACTTCCTGGCCGTTCAGCTCACGGGTGCCGTCGCCGTTTGTATCCACGATTCCGGCCTCGTCCAGCAGTTTTTTGGCCTCTTCCGGATCATAGGGGTCCGGATCGGTCAGGTTTTCATAACCATAGTCCAGGGTAGACGGCAGTACGGAATAGCCGGAGGTGTACAGGCCGCCGGCCGTGACAGAACACATCGTATTATCATCCAACGCCATCAGAACCGCTCTGCGCAGCGTCTTATCGGACAAAAGCTTTCCCTCAGACATATTCATATGGGCAAGGCCGGTACGGACGCCGCTGGCGATTGTGACCGTAAAGTTTGTGTCTGCCTGCAGGTCGCGCAGGTCACTGATGTTGGTCACATTTTCTGCCAGATCCAGCTGTCCGGACTGCAGCGCCATGGCTTTGGCGGAAGCATCGCCCATATATATCAGCTCGATCGACTCGAACGGAACCTCTCCGCCCCAGTAGTGCTCGTTGGCCACCATCGTATAACCGACCTCTTCCCGAAAATTCGTCGCCACATAAGGGCCGGTGCCGATCGCCTCATGCGAATAATCCTCCGTGTGCTCCGTATCCAGAATGACCATGACCGGATAAGCCAGATTTTTTGTCAGATCCACATAGGGAGTGACTGTTTTCACCGTCACATTGCCGGAAGCATTGTCCGCAGTAATCTCAGCCTCCTTTTCCAGGAATTTTTCGGGCGCGGAAGAACCGCTGGCTCCCGCCTCAAACAGACGCTCAAAGCTTGCCTTTACGGCCTCGGGAGTCAGGTCGCAGCCGTCAGAGAATTTCACGCCGTCCCGGATATGGAATACCCACTCGGTATGCTCTTCGTTGACCGTATACTCATCACAGAGCCAGTTGACCACATTCATGGAATTGTCAAACCGGAACAGGCACTCGCCGACGCCGTAACGGGACACGTTCCAGGCACAGTTGATCTCGGTGGCAGGATCGATCCCGCCGCCGCCGTAATTCTGGATACCAAAATTCATGGTGCGCCCGCCGGAGGTATCCTGTTCTCCCTGATGGGCCTCCTGATTGACTTCACTTTCACGGTTTGTCGCCGCTCCCTCTGAGGTTTCCGAAGCTGACGAAGCGTTTCCTGAGCCGCCGCAGCCGGTCATCGCACCGGCAGCCAGCACACACGATAACAATAAACCGGTACATTTCTGAATCCTTTTCATTTCATCCATCATCCTTTGCATTTTATATTTGTTCTGTTCCGGCCGTTACATGGTGGCAAGTCTGCATCTGGTCTGCCTCATCCGCAAAATATATATCCCCAAACACTAAAAAACGTCCATGGGACGTTTTTATCGTATGCTTTGTAACGAAAAACCGGCCGTAACACATCGTTACGGCCGGTAAAGAAACACAAAACAGACACCAATAAACGGGCAAAAACCACCCTCGGATATTGATGTAGCATACCAATGAGCTTTCCTATCTTCCGTAAGAATCTCAACTACAAGGAACAAGCAGGTCTCCTGACTTATGCTCAACGCCTGCCGCGCCTTCCCAAAGCGGACGCTTCAGTGACATACTGCGGCATGCTCACAATCACAGTGACGGGATCGTCTCGGATTTACACCGACTTCCCTTTGAATCCATTGCTGGAACTTATTCCCACGGCAAAACTGCCAGAATATGAACTTACTATTATACTACTGCAATATTAAAAAATTTGTCAACTTTTTCTATTATTTCTCCTATTCTAATTTGTTATAGGCAAATCCTCTGTCTTTTCTTCTCCTCATACTCTGGCTGCTATTTTTACTCTTCCAACCCACCCAAGATCTGCAACGGTTCTTTCCTGAGTACCTGCCGCATAAACCCAAAGGAAATCAACACTTCCGTCAACATCAGCATACATCCGGTCAGCGCAGCCATTTCCGCGCCGTTATTTTGTCGGGCCGCCGTGTTTTCCGTCTCTTCCCCATCTCCGGAGTCAATGACGGTATTGCTGAACGTAGTGTCAAATTCCGTTGTACTTTCCGTAGCTTCCACGGCGCTGCCTGTAGCCATCCATCCCGCCATGCCCCCCGCCGCCGTGCCTGCAAATGCCAGCACGAACAGTCCCGTGAGGATGGAAAGGGCGCACTGTTTTTTCGTCCGCCCCAGCAGACGTTCCACGGCGATCCGCTCCTGCTGCCCGGTGATGAACAGGTTAGAGAAGAAACACAAGATCATCACTGCCAGCATGCATCCGCTGATCAGAAAGATCCCTGCCATCAGCTTCCGGTTCTCAATCCCTGCCTGCAACTGGGAATACCCCTTGTCGTAGAATTTGATATCCAGCCCTTCCACGCCCTGTTTCTCCCACGCCTCCATGAAATCATCGATGGTCCCGTTTGGGATCCGAAAAGAGGTGTTTCCCTCGCTCATGGGTTCAAAACACGCAATATTGTCCTCCCATGCATGTTCCGGTATGGAATTCCACGGAACGATCACTTCATGTTTGGCAAGATCATGCTCCCCGCCCCCCATGACAGACGTGTTTTCATAAATCCCTGCAATCTCGTAATCCTGCTCGCAGAAAACAGGATAGGCCTTCCCCCCCGCATTTAAAATGGAAGTGAGAAATGTGCCGTCAAACCTTGCCGTAGGCGCATACGCCGCATAATAAAGCGGCAGGGTCAGCGAATCTCCCACCCCCTTCCTCAAAATCCTTGCCAGTTCCACAGGAATCAGGCAGACCTTTTTCCCTTCCTCATATTCTTCCTCTGTGATATCCCTTCCCTCGGTAATCTGCGCCTCGTTCCGGTAGAATGGGAGGAGAAGCTCTGTCCCGTCCACCGGCTCCACCGGAACCGTATGAAAATCATACGCCTGTGATTTTGCCAGTTCCAGCCAGCGCATCCCGCGCTCTGTCTCATAAAACCCTTCTGTAACCTCGTCAAAAGTATTCCAATCCTCTGTTTCTGCCATCGCGTCGAAAACCCGGTCCCCGTCCATGGTATACTGGTAGGACGCCACGCTGTTGGTGGCCGCATATTCGAATACATATTCTTCCGGTGCGATATGCTCCACCCACGGGCCGTGGACAGGCGAAGTCTCATTCAGTTCCATAATATAGGTTTTTCCTTTTTCTACGCGGCGCGGCTCATAGCTTCCGTCCCCGTCGCCGTAATGGTCGCAGATGTAAACCGTGTCCCCCACGTTCAGGTTCCCTCCCAGAACTTTATTCACACGCATGGGAACGGAATGTTCCAACACATCGGACGCCTCTGCCGTCAGTTCCGCGACCAGCAGGTATCTGCTGTCTCCTCCCCGGACTTTCTCTTCGATCCGCGCCCCGAAATAGGGCCTCTGCCTTGCCTCCAGCATATAGCCCGCCCCTTCAAAATCCAGGACGGCGTTGGAAATCCACTTGCCCGGGATGCCGTGGCGGCGATACACATAACCCTTTTTATCCGCCTCCCACTGCGCGATGGTTACGACGGATTCATCCTTTTGCTCCACGGTGCCGATGGTGGTAAAGATGTCCTCAAATTCCCGCACCATCTCCGCATTCATTTTCGAGAGACTTCCGCCCAGAGCAAGCAGAAACGCCGAAACTCCAACCAGCAGGAAAAACAGGATACTCTTTAGCGGGCTTCGGAACATCTGTTTTATACTATAATAAAATATCATTGTATACACCTCTTCATAGATTAGATAATCATCCGCCCATCCTTCATCTTCATACATACATCCGCCTGACGCGCAATCTCCGGATTATGGGTGACCACGATCACCAGGTAATCCATCTCATGCGCCATTCTTTTTAAAATCTCTACAATATGCGCTTCATTTTCCGAATCCAGATTTCCGGTTGGCTCGTCCGCCAACAAAATTTTTCCTTTTGCAGCCATGGCCCGCGCAATGGTTACACGCTGCTGTTCTCCCCCGCTCATCATTTTAGGATACTGGCCGAGTATTTTTTCCTCCAGCCCCACTTCTTCCAGACACTCCGCAGCCTGTTTTTTCGCCTCCCGCCGGGAGATCCCTTGTAATTCCAGGGGATACATGACATTTTCCAGGGCAGTCAGGAGGGGGAACAGATGAAACGCCTGATAGACGACAGAAATCTGATTCCTCCTGCAGGCATCCCTGTCCATTTCAGACAGATCTTTCCCGTTGATCCGGATGGCACCTGACTCCGCGCAGTCCAAACCTGCCAGAAGAGAGAGAAAAGTAGACTTTCCGCTCCCGGATTCTCCCGTGATGGCATACATTTTCCCGGATTCAAACGTACAGCTTACCTCTTTCACTGCTTCAATTCTTTGATACTTATTTTGATAAGAATAACTGACCTCTTTTACCTCGATTCTTTCCATCTCAGTCCCTCTCAATCCCGGCATGACAACACTGCCGCAACACTCATTTTTCCAAACAACCACATAGCCGCCGCGGCCCCCAATGTGTGGCACAATAAGAACAGCCCCCATACTACCGCCGCGGTAAAAATCCCTGCCGTACCAAACGCCGCGGCAAGACCCGCGCCGACGGCGCCGCCTGCCATGGCCAACAGCATATGCTCCGTAAAAAGCAAAACCGTGCAGCGTTTTTTACTTGTTCCCAACGCACGCATAATCGCATATTCGCCCCGTCTGCCCTGCAGCAACAGATGGGGGACAAGGTATCCCGCCAGAAGCACGACCAGAATCATAAACGGAAGAAATGCTTCCAAAAGGGAGATATTTTTTTCCAGCCCGACAGCCGCCTGAATAAAGACATCGTCCTCCATCCTGAGCGCGGAACCGATATAAGAGTCTGCCAGTTCCGGGACTACGGGACTCAATCCTGCCTTTATCAGCTCCCGCTTCAACGCATTTAACTCCATGGGATCCGTCACGGTAAACGCAAGAGAGGAGGCAAAATAAACCTTGCCGTTTTCTTTGTAGATCTGCTTTACACGGTTCACAGGGACAACAACCTGCAAAGCCGACGCCGCACTGTCCTCTGTGATACTCATGATCCCCACGATCTCCATCTCCTCCGGCGTCAGGCTGCTCCGTTCCAGGCCCGGCCCGAAAGGAAGAGGCTGATAGTGCTCCAGCGCAAAGGCGGCCTCATCCCCTATGTCCAGGCCCTGCTGTTCCTGAAATGTACTTTCAACGATACATACCTTTCCTCCCTCCAGAAAACGCTCCCAATTCCAGCCGTCTGCCCAGCAGATTTCTTCTTCCGTGTAATTTTCTGTAATCTCCGGGCAATTAATGCCTAAGATCTGTATTTCTGGAGATTGTGAATTGTCTTCTTCCCCATCTTCTTTTGCTGTACCGGGAGTCTTTTCTGCGCTGCCCTCTATCCGAATATGACCGATCAATTCTGCGGTTTCCTCTATCCCCCCTATGTAGGGCGACCCATAGACCGTATCCAGAACCTGCTGGCGGACTAACAATCCGTTTCGCAGAGTTCCGATGGCATTCACGACCGTTGCGCGCACGGGGATTGCTTCCGGAAGTTCCACAAACTGCTGCCGGGTACTCGAAAGACTCCCCATATAGAATGCCAGCACAATGACGACCAGCATACTGATTGCTGCATTTAAAATACTTTTGAAGCGATGCCTTTTGATATTGATGCCAATGGAATAAATGCTCTGGAGCAGGATCCTTCTGCGCCCCTCTGCCCCCCCTTTCCCCTTTGCATCCTCCGCCCTGCTGCAGATGATTATGATCCGGGGTTCCTCTGTTCCCCCGTTCTTTTCGAATGTACGGGCCGCCGTGTAGGGGATCCCATCCAGCAAAAACTCCGGATACATGCCCGCTTTAACCATATGGAACTTTCTGCCCTGCTCCTTCGCGTAATCCCGCAGCGCTTTTTCAAACGTCCCGGCCGTATGCACCGGCAGCTCCGTATAAAAAGAAAACTGCCGTCTGCGTTCCTCGTCCGCCACTTGCTTGTAATCGTCCACAATTTTCGCGAAGATGCTTCCTCCCTTTGCCATGTTCTCCATCCGCTCCAGATAGATGTCCACGTCAATGGTTTCTGATTTGTCTTTTTGGATATTCGCGCACACCGCTACCGCGGCCTGTATTTGCTTCTGCTGCTGCAACAGATTTTCCTGTTGTTTTGCAATGGCTTCTTTTAATGAAATATCCCCGTTTAGCACCTGCCTGATCTCTTTTAAAGGCATGTCCAGCATACGGAGCATTTTGATCATCTTCAGCCGCCGGACGTCTTTTTCGGAATAATCCCGGTAAGCATTGCCGGTATCCCGGGCGGGCTCTAGCAGATTCTGCCGCTCATAATAGCGAATGTTCTGTCTTGTAATTCCGGTTGCTTCTTCTACTTGTTTTGTGTTCAAGTATACACCCCCTTGCTCTGCTTATTTTCGGAACTGTATAAACCGGCGCATAAATCGGGACAAGCCAGACGGACAAGTTATTTTTACACAGCTCCCAACCGCATGATAAGCTTATCGTAGGGTATATAGCAGGTATACAGTCAAGTATTTTTCGAAATTGAGATAAAAAAAGCAGAGAACTTATGTCCTCCGCTTTCCATTCATCACTTTACAAAATATAATTGCAGCCACCGTACTCACCGCCGTCGCCGCCAGACCCGGATCTACGATCACTGTGGGATTCACGCTCCCGTACTGGCTCCGATACGGTTGTGTCAAGCTAAGACTAAAAAATTGTTCTCCTATCTGCCTAATTATTTTCCATTATCATAACAGCACTCCGGCTCTTCACGAAAAAGCGATTCATCTTTTCTAGATACTAAGTATCGAAATTTATAATATCTTAGGCTGGTGAATAATAATATAAATGTGCTTGTCTTTCATCTTTTCTTCATAACTGCTCTTAAAATTACAAGGGTTATCAATCAATTTTTCTTTATCATATATGAAAAA
>CAJUQO010000067.1 GCA_910588295.1 uncultured Lachnospiraceae bacterium
CGGTACTGGTTCACTATCGGTCACTAGTTAGTATTTAGCCTTGCGAGATGGTCCCGTATCATAATTTCCCATGAGGACAGCGGTGGGACGATGTGGGCCGGCCAGCAGCTCCTTCATTTTCTCATATCCCAGTTCCGTGGAATGGCGTCCCGTCTTTATGTATTCCTCTCTGACCGTAAGGCCCGCCTGAGCCATGGCCTCCTCGTAGCCCTTGATTCTCTCAATTCCCGTATATTCCACGTCCGAGGCGATCACCGCAATATCTTTGTGGTTATTCTCCAGCAGGATATCCACGGCGCGAAACGCCGCGATCCTGTTATCAATGCCCACACAGTCGAATTCTTCATCCTGGAAAGACCGGTCCACTAGTATCACCGGGGTTTTGTTCCGTCTGGCCGGTTTCAGAAAGACGCTCCTCCTGCTCACGGGCAGTACGATAATGCCGTCTACTTTCCTGCTGACCAGAAATTTCAGGTTTTCCGCTTCGATTTTCTCATCATTGCAAGAATCGCAGCTCATCATCCCGTAGCCGTGTTTCCGGAGCTCCTGGCCGATATAATGCAGAAGCTTCCCCGAAAAGTAACTCTCCACATCATGGACCATGACCCCCACCAGCTTAGTCTGATGTTTTACCAGGCCTCTGGCCATCTCATTTACCTCATAATGCAGATCCTTAATGGCATTTTCAATCAGGATCTTATTTTCCGGCAGCACACTCCCCCCATTCAGATATTTTGAAATGGTTGCCATGGATAAACCCGTCCTGTTTTTGACATCACGCATGGTCGATGCCATAATCTCACCGCCTCTCTCGGCACAAACCGTTTTGTTTTCTGTCACTTCTTAGTAAAGCATATTTTTGTCTGTTAAGTCAATAAAACTTCCTGCATTTCCAATATTTTCGCCGTTTTTTACCAGGGGGGTAAGCCCGCCTCAAACGGAGAAAACCGTTTTGCACAGCCATTCTTAAAACATGGCGTAAAAAACCGTTTCATTTGTCCGTCATCTGTTGTATAATACAGAGACATCAGTCTGGCTGACAGTTGAAACATACCGGAGGTTTTATTATGAAACAATTTCGTCAACGCACCCCCTTGTTTTTTATGCTGATTCTCACCGCCGCTTTTATTTTCGGATGTCAGAAAAAAGAAGTTACATGCCCCTTCACAACAATCACCTGGGGAAATACACTGGAGGATATCAGAGAACTGGAAGCGGACGGCGGCGAGACCTATGATTCCATATATGACGGTACAACCTATGCTTTCCCTAAAGACTATGACGGATTAACAGGAACCATAAAATATATGTTCAACGGAGAAGGCAGACTTGTTTCCATGTCCTGGATGTACGAGGCAGACGATTCGGAAGACCTGGCCGCCGTCTATGAGAAAATCCACGGCGAGGCAGAAAAAATGCTGGGAAAAAGCGGATTCAAATACAACAGGGAAGAGCTGGAAAAGGTGGCCGCGCCCGGGGATGTCTGGTATCTGGAATCGGGAAATGTGATTCTCACCACTGTCGATGCCAGCGATCTGAAAGCGCTGCAGTATACGTTTCTGCACCCTGACGTATCCGAAGACCGGCCGCAGAACGGCCAATAGAAAAAATCCGGCAGGAGGTGTATAACCTTATGACAACACAGACAAACCGTCGGGAGTGGCTGCTGCGCCTCTGCTTTCTGACTCTCGGGCTCATCATCGCCCACCTGGGCGTGACGTTGTTTCTGATCAGCAGCCTGGGAACCGACACCTTTACCGTTTTCGCATCCGGCATCTCCCGCACCACCGGCATTTCCGTGGGCCTGTGCCACAGCGGTATCCAGTGTATACTGATCCTGCTGATGCTCCTGTTTGCAAAAGGCTACATAAAAACCGGTTCCTTTATCTGCTGCCTTCTGGGCGGCCCCATTATCGACATATTCAACTGGTTTCTGGGGCGGTTTGTGACCGCCGCTTCCCCTATGGCTCTGCGGCTGGCCGTTATGGTATTGGGCTGCGTGATCCTGTCCGTCGGCATGGCCCTGGTCATCGCTTCCGACGCCGGCACCGGACCCAACGACCTGGTGGCCGTCATCCTCACGGATAAACTGCAGAAATTCCAGTTCCGCACCGTCCGCATCTGCTGCGACCTCTTTTTTATCGCCGCCGGATGGCTGCTGGGCGGAACCGTCGGCATCGGCACGGTGGCAGCCGCGTTTCTGGTAGGCCCGGTGGTACAGATTTTTCTTCCCATACACAGGAAGAACATAGAGCATATATTAAAAAGGCGCTTTTAAGGCGCTTTTTTAATGCCATACAGTAAGCCCCCGCCACACCAGAGGCATGCTCTATAGTGGCGGGGGCGCAGCATTACTATTTTTTCTATCGCTTACACCAGGCTCAGCAGAGTGGGGATAAGCAGCGAGATCATCGGTATGTAAGTTACCAGCAAAAGGCCGACGGCGATAACCGCAAAGTACGGGAGCAGATATTTCATCACACTCTCAATCGTCACACCGCCCACTTTACATCCGGTAAACAGGATCGTACCCACCGGAGGCGTGATCGTACCCACCGCCAGATTGTAGCAGAGCACGATACCGAAATGAACCGGATTCATGCCAAGCCCTGTACAGATCGGCAGAAAGATCGGCGTGAAAATCAGGATAGCAGGTGTGGCGTCCATAAAGGTACCCACCACCAGCAGAATGATATTCATCAGCAGGAAGATGATGATCTTATTATCCGTAAGGCTTAAAACCGCGTTGGCGATCAAATCCGGGATGCCGGTAAAGGCCATGGCCCAGGACATGATGGAGGAAAGGCCGATCATGAAGGTGATCGTACCTGTCATTCTGGCGGACTCCGCCACGATCCGCGGAATATCCGTGATCTTGATGGAACGGTAGATCAGGGAAAGGATCACTGCGTAAACCACTGCGATAGCCGACCCCTCCGTCGCTGTAAAGATACCGCCCAGAATACCGCCGATGACGATCACGATCAGCAGGAGGCTGGGGATCGCGTCCAGCAGCGTTTTCACTGCCACGGAGAAGGTCACTCTCTCCTCGTTCTGGTAACCCAGCTTCTTGCCGGTGATAGCCGCCAGAACCATGATACCGGCGCCCCAGAGGATGCCCGGAATATAACCGGCCATAAACAGGGCGGACACGGATACGCTTCCGGCCACCGTGGAAAATACGATCATCGTGTTACTGGGAGGAATCAGCATACCCACCGGAGCGGATGCCACGTTTACCGCCGTGGAGAAATCCGGGTCATAGCCCTCGTCCTTCTCCAGAGGGCCGATCGTGCCGCCCATAGCCGCTGCCGCGGCAGCGCCGGAGCCGCTGATGGCGCCAAAAAGCATGTTTGCCACTACATTTGTCTGGGCCAGAGCCGAGGGCATACGACCGCTTAAGACCTTCGCGCAGTTTACCAGACGGATAGCGATACCGCCGTTATTCATGATGTTTCCGGCCAGGATGAAGAACGGGATGGCAATCAGGGAAAACGAGTTCGATCCCGCAAACAAACGCTGCGCCGATGTGGTGAATGCGATGTAGCCCGGAAGCATACATATCATGGAAATGGCTGAGGAGAGGCCGATACTCACACCGATCGGAACGCCCAGAGCCAGAAAGATCACTAACAATATTACCATTACAAGAGCAACCTGAAGTGCTACTGACATATGTTGACCTCCTATTCTTTCGCGTATTTTATGATGTTCAGAATGCTGTAGAATACGATCAGCACCCCGCTCACAGGTATGATGGAATAGATGACCCCGGTGGGGATCTTCAAAATAGAATCATACTGCACCATATTGATACTGGTGATGGAGCCGCCGCCGTAGATCAGGATCAGCACGGAAAACACGATGACCAC
Source organism: uncultured Lachnospiraceae bacterium (assembly GCA_910588295.1). Taxonomy (GTDB): domain Bacteria; phylum Bacillota; class Clostridia; order Lachnospirales; family Lachnospiraceae; genus UBA11957. Next base: position 3,873 of record CAJUQO010000067.1, read on the forward strand.
GCACTCTCCGAAGATATTGACAATCTTCAGCGAAGTGCCTGTAAACATATTTTTCAGCGCCGTGATACAGATATGGTCTCTCTGTCCGAACACATAGGTCGCGGAGAGGAGGATCAGCCATACGAACAGATATCTGGTCAGAACCTCACTGACGCTGCTGGGGCTGTTGAACACGTAACGGGTGACTACCTGGTAGGTGGTCAGGATCACCATCGCAATGAAAAACACGACACAGACCGCAGTAATTACTTTGTCGAGAACAGTTTTGATCTTATCCATACTTACTCTCCCTCCCTCAACGCGATGATATCATTGTAGATTTTTTTCGTGACATCCGACTGATTGGCCACCTTGTCGAGCAGCGGCTGGCAGAGGCTTCTAAATTCCTCCACATCGGGATAACAGAACTCGGTGCCTTTCTCGGTGATGACCGTTTTGGCCTCCTCGATCTTCTCGCGGAAGGTGGCAAACTCCGTCTTGGTGGAGTCGAGCACAAGCTCTTCAAAGATCGCCCGGTCTTCCTCTGTCATGGCATCCAGAAACTCTGTGCTGGCCACCACCACGTCGGGATGGACGATATGCTTGGTATACACATAATACGGGGCAACCTCATAGTGTTTGAAGTCGTTAAACACCAGCTCGCTGTTCTCCGCCGCGTCGATGACGCCCTGCTGCAGCGCCGTGTACACCTCGGACTGGGCCATGGCCGCGCCCTGGCCGCCCATGAGCCTGGTCATCTCTATGTAAGTAGGGCTGTCATTCACACGGATAATCATACCTTTCAGGTCAGCCGCGGAATTCACCGGCTTCGTCGTATAGACATTCCGTTCACCTGCCGTATAAACAGTCATAACCTTGAAGCTATACTTTCTGGACGATTCAAACAGATCGTCAAACACACCGCCTGTCACGGCCTTTTCCATATGATCGATACCGTCATACAGATAGGGCGTACCCACGATGGCAAAATCCGGATCATACCCCTCTGGGACACTGCAGGGCACGATGGCCATCTGCAAAGCGCCGGTGCGGATCAGTTCCGCCATGGCGCCCTGCTCGCCCAGAACGCCGTTGGCATAGATCGTCATATGGTATCTCCCGTTTGTCGCTTCCTCAAACTTCTCTCCCAGCTCTTTCATGGCCAGGTACTGGGGATGCTGTTCGTTCTGGTTGAAGGCAACCCGGATCTCCGTCACCTCCTGCCCGTCCGCCGTCTTGGTTCCCGACGTGGCCAGAATCGCAATAACCGCGATGAAGCCGATGACAGACAGGCATGCCACTATTTTTTTCAACATAGCTTTCTCCTCCTGATATTCGTTTGTCGCAAAATGCTAGATAAGCGTTGTTCTGACTTTAATGACCACTTTACGAACAGTCATGGGGGCATTTACCGCCACGGCCGGCCTGTGGATATCGCAGGGGAAGAACACGCTGACGCATCCCGGAACCGCATAGATAAAGCCCTCATTCTCCACACTCTTGTAAAAGATCAGATCCCGCTCCAGGATATGCTCGGCCACTTCATATTTCCCTGTGTTGGGTGTGAAGCCCAGCTTCTCCTCGCCGGACGCCAGGAACTGGATGTCCAGGTAATCCTCATGGGATTCCGGCCTTTTCTCATCTGCCGGCCCGGTCTCGGCATCAAATACCTGCACATAGATATCCTTACCCTGTAGTTCATATACTCCGGGCTCCATGGCAGTAAAATCATTCTCTTTCAGATAGGCGATCATTTTCCGAATAACTTCCGGATAGGCTTTATGATCATCGTTTGCATATATGGATGTAAAAATCATACTTTTTCTCCTTCTTTTGCTGTTTAAGCTACTGCTCCCTTCCCTCCATGGCATGAACCATATTCACCACAAACTCATGGGCGGGCACGGCCACGCCGCACTTCGCCGCCGCGCGCACGACGGCTCCGCTGATGGTGTCCACCTCCGTCCTTCTGCCCGCCCGTAGGTCGGCGCGGATGGACGTACAGCCATTCGGATTGTCCAGAGAAGTCCGGCGGACTTTTTCCGTGATAGCTTCCTCATCACATGAAAGCCCCATAGCCCGGGCCGTGCACACCGCTTCATGGATCAGCCTGACAGTCATGGCCCAGGCATATTCATTGGCAGCAATGTAGCCCATATCTACCTGCAAAACGCCGGTCACGGCGCTCAGAGAAACATTCGTAAATAATTTGTCCCAGATAAGCTGCTGGATATTCTCGTGGATCTTTACCTGAAATCCGCAGCTGTCAAAGGCTTCTTTCAAGGCAGGCAGGAATCCGTCCGTATCCTCGGTTAAAAGTCCCACATTGGTGCGGCCCACGCCGCCTCTTCTCACATGGCCCGGCTCCAGGACAGCTCCGTTGTCCTCCGTTGTTCCAATCACCACATGCTCCCCGGGGACGAATTCTTTCAGCAAATCTTCGTGCCCCGCACCGTTCTGCAGCGTCAAAAGCCGGGTCTTGGGCCCAATCAGGTTTCTGTTCCCTGCCAGAGCCGCCCTGGAAAAGATAGCCTTCACAAACAGGATCACCAGATCCACATCTGTAATTCCATCTGTGGATGTGACGGCTGTGGGATGGTAAACATTTGTCGTATTGTTTTCATCAATCTTCAGTCCCTCACCGTTGATCTTATCCACGACGGCCTGATTGGTATCCACCAGATACACTTCATTATTCGCGGAAAGCCGTCCTCCGTAAATGGAGCCCATGGCCCCCGCCCCAATCACAACAATCTTCAACTTTCTTCCTCCCTTTTCGGCTTTTTATCACTTCAAGAGGCCCTCTATGGGGCCTCGGCATATCTTATGAAAACTCAGCTAATCCTTCGATGGCGTACACCCGAACCGGGCAGGAATCCAGCCCCTGAATCGGAAGGGGAGAAAAGCTCATAAAGAACACGTCCTTCTCCAGCTTATCCAGGTTTTTCAGCACTTCCAGAAATGTGATATTTTCCGCCATCAGAATATCATGGAAGGGCTTCACATCCTCATTGCAGTTCTCGATGGACACGCCGTCCCCGAATCCTACACATTTCACCTTGTGGTCACGGAACCACTCGGCGCTCTCCCGGCCGATCAGCAGACGATGGTCCTCCTCCGTATTGGTTGCCGGCGTAAAGGGCTCCATCTTGTAGGAAGAATCCAGGATCACGATATCACCTTCCTGAATCTTCCCGGCCGCAGCATGGTCCAGATCCGCCGCCGTAATATGGGTATAGGGAGCAACGCTATCCTTAAAATCCACATAGATCGCCCGCCCCATAAAGTTTGTCAGCGGAAGCTCCGCCACGCTGGGCCAGTTGTCGTCATGATGATAGGGGCATTCACAGTGGGTTCCCAGATGACTGGTCAGATCCATGATCGTGTGAAAATCCGGAATCGGCCCTCCGGTATTAAAACGATACAGATGGCATCTTCTGGACTCAGTCTTCGGATCCAGCTCCTTGGTCAGATCCACAATCCTCAAATTTCCCATGTTGTACACGCACATAACCACATTCTCCTTTTTGTTATTAGTTTCTTGACGCTGAATGTAATCGCTTACATTTTTACCTGATTATAATTGACGGGTTTGTGAATATCAATATGTTTTTTTACACAATTTTCATACTTATTTTTGTACAAATTCCATAATGAATGGGATTGTTTAATGTTTTTTCACAATTATTCATCTTGCACGCACTAATATTTGTTTGTAAGTACTTACATTTGTAGATGATTTATCAATCAGAAGGGAGGTAACAGTTCTGCCGGAGGCTAAACTGTTACAACGCGAAACATACGGGAAAAATCCGTATTTACAGCCTCTCACCGCAAATGCTACAATTAAGACACTACTTTTAAATTATTTTCGGAGGAATTTGGGCTATGGATGTTTTGACAATGGGTGAATTACTGGTTGAGATCATGCGCGATACGGAGGGCGCCTCCCTCCGGGAGAAAGGAATTTTCCTGGGGCCTTTTCCCAGCGGCGCACCGGCCATCTGCATAGACACGGCCGCGCGCCTGGGCTGCAGCACGGCCATCATCGGCGGAGTAGGCCGGGACGATTTCGGCGACTGTATCCTGAAACGTCTGGAACGCGACGGGGTTGGCACAAACCATGTACTGACCAGCCCGACAGGGTCTACCGGATGTGCTTTCGTCACCTATTTTGCCGACGGTTCCCGCAAATTCATCTTTCATATGGACAACACGCCCGCCGTGGCCGCAAAAGCCCCCTCCCCAAAAGCCCTGGGGGCGGTGCGCTATTTCCATATCATGGGCTGCTCTCTCACCGCCAACGCCGCCTTTGGAGCGGAAATCCTCCGGCTGATGCATGAATTGAAAGCGGCGGGCACAAAGATCTCCTTCGATCCCAATATCCGCAGAGAGTTGCTCACAGGGGATCCGAAGCTGTATATCCACGATCTCATGGATCATGTCAACATTTTCCTCCCCGGTCTGGAAGAGCTTCTCCTGATCACAGATTCCACATCCGAAACGGAAGCCGTCGAAAAATGCTTTTCCCGGCCGTCCATGGAAGTGGTCATGCTGAAAAACGGTTCCAAAGGCAGCCGGATCTATACGAGAGACGGCATGTCCGAAATCGGTGTTTATAAGGTTATTCAAAAAGACGCCACCGGCGCCGGGGACTGTTTCGACGGAGCCTTCCTCGCCGGACTGTGCCAGGGCAGGGATCTTGTGACCGCCGCCAAAATGGGGGCCGCCGCCGGTGCGCTGAACGCTGCCGCCTTCGGGCCCATGGAGGGAGATATCTCGCCGGAGGCTGTGGAAAACATCCTGCGTGGTACGGCAGAAAAGGAAGGGAATCCACATTAGAAAATCACACACGGTCACCTAAAAAAGCCATGCACCGCATCCCGCGGGGCATGGCTTTTTATAAACTGGCAGTTCCTACGGATTATTTTACCGCACCGTTCACAACGCCGTTCAGTATCTGCTTCTGGCAAATAATATAAAAGATAAGAATTGGCAGGAGAGCCAGCAGATACGAGGCAAACGCAAGGTTGTAGTTTGTGCCGAACTGTGTCTGGAAAGACATCTGTGCCAGCGGAAGGGTGTTCAGGCCGCTTCCGGACATAATCACAAGGGGGGTCATAACGTCGTTCCACACACTCAGCGCGGTAATGACTGCCACAGTCGCATGCATGGGTTTCATGATCGGGAAGATAATCTTCCAGTAAGTCGTCCAGGTACTGGCGCCGTCTACGCGGGCCGCTTCTTCCAGGGCGATCGGGATATTGACCAGATACCCGGAGTACAGCATCAGGTTCATGGGCATATAAAATACCACATAACAGAGGATTACGCCGAAAATATTGGCGATGCCCCACTCTGCCGTCTGCTTTACCAGGGGCATCATCAGGATCGCAAAGGGTACAAACATACCGCTGACAATATACAGGTAGACCAGATTGTACCATTTATTTTTCGCCTTGTTTCTTCCGATGGCATAGCCCACCATCGAATGGATCACCACGGAGATCACCACGGTAACGCCGGTGATCAGCAGACTGTTCCGCAGAGAATTCCAGAAATCCGTCACCCGCATGGCCTCCGCAAAATTGGAAAAGCTCCAGGATTTTGGCAGGGAAAGGATGCCGGCGATGCTGTTGGTCATCTCCGAGGGCTGCTTAAAGGCAATGACGATGGTCATATACAGCGGGAAAATGATCGTGATCAGGCCGCAGATCAACAGGATGGTAATCGGCCAATTATATCTTTCTTTAACTTTTGCTTTTCCATTCATTATAACTGCTCCTCCTTACTGCTTGTAAACTGAAGCTGCGCCACCGAGAACGCCACAATGATGACAAAGAACAGTACGGCGTTGGCGCTCTGGAAACCGAACTGTCCGCCCGCCATACCATTGTTGTAGATCAGGAAAGAGATAGACTCGGTACTCTGAGCCGGGCCGCCCTTCGTCAATGCCATGATCTGGTCAAATACCATCAGGAAGTTCTTCACGGACAATACCATGTTGATGCTGAAAAACGGTATGATCAGCGGGAAAGTCAGATGTTTGAACTGGGACCAACCGGTGGCTCCGTCAATGGAACCGGCCTCATAGACATCCTCCGGCACTGTGGAAAGGCCGGATATGTAAATGATCGTATTCATGGCCACGGCCTGCCAGGCACAGACAATCACGATACCCACCCAGGCCCATGTGGAGCTGGCCAGGATACTGGTGGTATTAAAGATCGCCGGTACAATGTAAGTAAAGAAATAATTGAAAATGTAACCCACCACCAGGGCTCCCAGGATATTCGGTACGAAATACAGGCCCCGCAGCGTACTCTTAAATTTAATCTTGCTGTTCAGTCCAAGGGCAAGGATCAGGCTGATTACATTCGTAACAATCGTGGCCGCAAGAGCCATTTTTATAGTAAACAGGTACGATTTTCCCACGCGGCCGTCCGTAAACAGATCAGCATAATTGCGCAGACCCACCCAATCATAGTCTCCGTATCCGCGGAAATTGGTAAAGCTGTAAATCACACCCTTGATCAACGGCAGGGTATTAAAAAGAAAGAACAGCACAACCACCGGGATCGTCATCAGTAAAAACGTCATTTTTCTATCGTTTTTCATAGTCTCTCACTCCTCCCCCTCTACTGATTTCCACTCTGTTTATTGTATTCTTCCACCATCCGGATGATATCACGGTTGTATCTGGCCCAGTCGGAGTCAAATTTATTCAGGAAAGCATCCAGATCTCCCTCAATGAGGTAAGTCTGAATCTGCGCGTCCACGGCCATCTCCGACGGATAGTAATGATCCTGGTAATCGGCCATCTTGCCGGACTTGATATATTCCAGCATCCCGTCCAGATTGGAAGCCAGGGTGAAGTCGCCCGTCTTGCAGGGAACGGCTTTCTGGTCATCCAGATACTTCTGTACATTCTCGTCTGCCAGAAGGAAATCCAGCACCTCATAGGCCGCCTCTTTCTTTCCCTCGTCCATACAGGCGTTGGTGACACAGAACTGCAGGTCCACGCCGGAATTTAAGGTATTGCCATTAGGATCACTGCTTCCGGGCGTCACGAAAGAATCAATATCCATGTCCGGGTTCACGGACTGGATCTGGGGTACCGCATAGCTTCCGATGGCAAACATGGCGGATTCCCCGTTGGCAAATGCCGTACAGGCGTCGTTATAACCGTAGGCAAAGGGGCCGTCCTCGCCATATTCTACCAGCGCCTTTATTTTCTCCGCCACTTCCCTGTACGCTTCTGTAAAATTGGCGTTTCCTGCATTCACCTGCTGGCAGATGTCTGCCGGCGCCAGGTCTACGGCCAGGGAATTCCAGGGAGCCAGGCAGGTCCAGGTATCTTTAAAGCCGAAATAGAAGGGCAAAATACCTTCGGACCGGATCGTTTCACACAAGGCTGTCATTTCTTCCCATGTGGTGGGGATTTCCCATCCATGTTCTTTAAACATCTCACGGTTGTACAGAATGCCCGCCGCGTTGGCCACATAAGGCACGCCGAAAATGCCGTCTGTGGGAACGAATTCCAGGCCTTCCAGAATATCCCTGTAACCCGGATTGATCGTCTCCATGCCAGGATAATCTGTCAGATCCGCCAGAATGCCCGCATCAATGAAATAAGAAAAGTTGATGTCACCGCCAATACCCAGAATGTCCGGATAATCCTCCCGGATAAACCTGGTCTTCATGATCGTCGTCGCGTCATTGGGGGAGTCGATCTTCAGGTGGATATTGTCGTGTGTGCTGTTAAACTCTTCCTCCAGCTGTTTAAAAACACTCACTGCCTCCGGCTTGTACTGCACCAGCTCAATCTCAATCTTGCCGCTGTTTTCCTGGCCGCCCCCGCAGCCAGTAAGAAGAACCGAGACAGGCAGCATGCCGGCCAGAAAAAGGCTTGTTATTTTTTCCCTCTTTCTCATCGTATTATTCTCCTTTCTTAATTTCCTGACGGCGGTTAAGCCGCAAAAAGCACCTTTCCACCGCCCGGATAGAATACTGATTCATTTGCACGGGTATTATAACATTCCTAAATGCGTCCATAAATATCCGTATATTTGCTTTTTTATACCATTATGCAGACTTTTCCCCCTATAAGAAAAAACATGTAGCATTTTGGTATATTATCACTTATACTTAAAAAAAAACCGCTCTGCGGACATACATTCGGAGGACATCCTTATGAGCGATATCATCTTCTCCATCTTTCCCAACGAAAATTTTGTGGATCTTAGCCTGTATCAATTCGGCTGGGAGCGCTGCGAACCGTCCCACATTTTCGGTCCCGCGGCCCGCAACCATTATCTGTTCCATTACGTGATATCCGGTACGGGAAAACTGTACGCCGACGATGCCTCCGGGCACACCCGCATCAACCAAATCAAGAGCGGGCAGGGCTTTATGATCTTCCCCAACCAAGTCAACACCTATATCGCCGACAAAGATCTGCCCTGGGAATATACCTGGGTGGAGTTCGACGGGCTGCGGGTACGGGAGGCCCTGTCCATCACAGGGCTTTCCCCCGATGCCCCTGTCTACCGCGCCCGTTCCCATGATATGAGAGAAACCATGATGCAGGAGATGCTCTATATCGCCAGACACGGCGATATGCCGCCCTTCCACCTGATCGGCCACCTGTATCTTTTTCTGGATGCCCTGACTCGCTCAGTCTCGCCCCTGAACCTTTCCCATTCCAAAAACGGAAAGCTCCGGGATTTTTATGTCCGGGAGGCCCTGTCTTTTATCGAGCTGAATTTTCAAAACGATATCTCCATGGAAGACATTGCCGACCACTGTGGGCTGAACCGCAGCTACTTCGGAAAAATATTTAAAAGCGCCATGGGACAGACGCCCCAGACATTCCTGCTGAATTATCGTATGACAAAGGCCGCAGAGCTTCTGAAACTAACCCGCCTGTCCATCGGCGATACCGGCAAAGCTGTAGGCTATGACAACCAGCTTCATTTTTCACGGGCTTTCAAAAATGTATTCGGCGTATCGCCGCGGGCATGGCGCAACCAGAACCAGCTCACTGTGTAGCGTATCATTCATCTGCGGCAGGGCCCCCTGCCTGTTTTCTAACCATGCCCAAAACCGTATACTAAGCTTTCAGTATTTTTCTGTTTGCGGGATTATCATAATCCTTATGTATGCCGTCATCCTCATATAATATGTACGTGGAACCGGGATAACCGATCATTTCCATATCCGTCGTATCCAGGGCTTCCACATATTCCGCCGCCTCTGTCACAGGAATGCATTTTCCCTTACGGATAAACAGGGGCACCTCGTTCAGGGCGATATCCACGTAGTGATGCCCTGCCGGAAGCGTTTCCTGACAGATTGATCCGTCAGGCATAAACTTAACAAATTTCATTTCTTCCGGCAGATACACATATCTTCCCTTCGCGTTCTGCGTGTATACCGGAGCGATCATGATCTCGTCCCCCAGCATCAGCTGATCCTCCACCTGACCCGCATGGGCATCTCGGGGATAGACGAAAGCCAGAGGCTTCGCATACATATCATCCTCCAGGGCCGCTTTCATGTACTCACTGTACAGGTACGGCAGCAGACGGTAACGCACCTCCACGATATGGCGGAAATCCTCCACATGCTCAAACCGGAAGCACTCCTGATCCCGGGTGCCCATAGCCGAATGGTTGCGCATCAGAGGAGTGAACACGCCAAACGCCATCCAGCGGAGCAACAGATCCCGGCTGGCGTCGGCGTTAAAGCCGCCCAGATCCGCGCCCGTATACAGAAAGCCGCACATATTTAAAGACGGCAGCATGCGCAGGTTCAGGAGGATATGGGACCACCAGGACATATTATCGCCCATCCAAATACCGCCATAGCGGTGCATACCCACATAGGAGGAGCGGGAAAACATCAAAAAACGTTTCTCCGGGTCGATCCGCTCAAAAGCCTCCCCCGCTGCCCGGGTCATGTTATAGCCAAACAGATTATGCACTTTGTCGTGACGCACCCTCTGTCCGTTTACCCGATGGTAAAAAGACGCATAATCCTTCTTATTATTCGCCAGCCCCTCGACGAGCGCATCTACTTCCATCTTGGAAATATCACCCTCGGGATCTTTGAAAAATTCCTGTACCTTCCGGCCCGTTTCTTTGACGCCCTCCGGCGTATAAAAGATCGCCGGCTCATTCATATCGTTCCAGAAACCTTCGATACCCTGGTCGGTCAGCAGCTTATACTTATCTCCAAACCACCGCCGGGCCTCCGGGTTCAGTACATCCGGAAAATGGGTGTAACCGGGCCATACCGCCGCCACAAAATCACTGCCGTCCTCCCGCTTACAGAAATACCCGTTCTTGACGCCTTCCTCGTAAACCTCATATCCTTCCTCGATCTTCACCCCCGCGTCTATAATGGGAATCAGGCGGATCTGCTGCTCTTTCATCTCCCGGACAAAGGCCGGGAAATCCGCGAAGTTCTCTTCATTTAGAGTGAAATCCTTGTAATCCTCCATGTAATCAATATCCATATAAATCATATCAATAGGAATATGGTTTTTGCGGTAGCCCCCGGCCACCTCCCGGAAATCCTCCTTCGTCCTGTATCCCCAGCGGCTCTGCCCGAAACCGAAAGCAAATTTCGGGGGAATATAGCTCCTGCCGATCATCCTGCGGAACTGTTTCACAATATCATAGGGCGTCTCCCCGTCGATGACATAGAGGTACAGATCCGCCCTTTCACATGTGATACTCAGCTTGTCCATGCAGGTGAAACCGATATCGAAGGTAAGCTTCGACGGATAATCCACGAACAAACCGAAGGTCCGACTGCCGGATACCACGATAAAATTGTGGGCGCCGTAAAAAGACCGCAAATCCTCCGTGTGATGCGGCGTATCCGTACAGTCGCTGACATAGCAGAACCCTCTCTTGTTAATCCCCCGGTTAGCTTCCCCCAGCCCATAGACCACATCGTCCTCCCCCAGTGCGCAGATGAAGCAAAAACCGTCGTCCAAGCTGACTTCTCCGTAAATAGGCGCCCCCTTTGCCCCGTCTATCCGGGCAGTCACAGCCTCCGTTTCAAACGGAGTTCCATAAACATATTTTTGAACCATAACACAATCTTCCGTAACTGTCCGACTTGTCCGGACGGTTACAACCCTCCTGCTTTTTTATAATAGTATAGATAATTGTTCAGTACCTTCACAGTTACGATGCAAAATCCATTCAAGGTCACCTTCGGTGATAGGATTTTGCACTCCTGAATCATATTCTTACGGTCTCAGCAGCAAGTGCTTCGATCTGTGCTGAACAGTTACTAGTATAGATACTTATCATTGCAAATACTTGCAATATTTTCTATAATAAATAACACAATATTGACATAGAAAACACAGCCGCTGTTACCAGCCGCTTTACCCCCCGCCCTGCCGGACGGATACCGCGGCCCGGATTACCGCACAAAGGAGTATGCCATGCCCTCAGAACTTTCCTTGAGAGAAGGCGTTGTCCACGGCACGCCGAAAAGGCCCCTGCGGGCCATGCATTTTGCCGCCGGCCCCGGCACCACTTACCCCGAACATTTCTTCGTGGAACGGCACTGGCACAGGTACGGGGAGATCCTTCTTATATTAAAGGGGGATTATCAGTTAGAAATCAATCTGGAAACGAAAGCTCTGCATCCGGGAGATATATGTCTGATCAACAGCGGAGAACTGCATCAGCTCACGGGAGTCCACCCCACCGCCCTCCATGACGCGGTGCTGTTTGATCCCCAGATCTTAAATTTCTCCTACAGAGATGAGTGGGAGGAGCTATATATCGAGCCCGTCCTGGAGCAGTCACAGATGATGCAGAATATTCTGCACCCATGGGACAACGGCTATACGGACATCCATGCCCTGGCCACGGAACTGGATCGGACAGCGCTGCTGGGGGAAGACGGGTGGTATCTGCGCTGTAAAATATTACTGCTGCAGCTCTTTGAGAAGCTGGGCCGCCACGGGCTCTTCCGCCCCGTATCGGACATCATATCCAAAAACGACGCGCGGAAGATCGCCCGCTACAAAGCCATTGTCTCTTACATAGAGGAACATTGCCAGGAGCCCGTCACTCTCCGCCAGCTCGCCGATACGGTCTCCTGCAACACCCAGTATCTCTGCCGTTTTTTCAGAGAGATCTCCGGTATGTCGCCCATTCAGTATCTGATTGCCTACCGGCTGGAACGGGCCTGCCATATGCTGACCCACACCACGCTGCCCGTCACGGCCATCGCCCTGGACTGCGGCTTTGACAATATCAGCTATTTTATACGGAAGTTCAGGGACACGAAAGGGTGTACGCCGAAGGAATACCGGAAAAGAGCGGTAAAAGACGCGTAACGCTCATTTCGTCCGGCGACATCCGCCGCAGCTTCCGCACTGACCTGTCCGGTCATCCGGCATAAAGTCCAGCACTGAAGACAGGGAGCAGACAGCCTGGGCGCTGATCCCCTCCATGCTGCCGGTGAAGCCCAGCCCTTCCTCCGTGGTCGCCTTGATATTGACCTGATTCTCCTCCAGCCCCAGATCCTCCGCCACGTTACGCACCATCCGGTCAATATGGGGCAGCAGCTTTGGCTTTTGCGCAATGACGGTTGCGTCAATATTATTGATTACAAACATACGCTCCCGCAGCATCGCCCCCACTTTCCTGAGCAGCGCCCGGCTGTCAGCCCCCTCGTAATCCGGATCCGTATCCGGGAAATGGCGTCCGATATCCCCGAGGGCCGCCGCCCCCAGCAACGCGTCCATGACCGCATGAAGCAGCACATCCGCATCCGAATGGCCTAAAAGCCCCTTGTCCCAGGGGATCTCCACGCCGCCCAGTATCAATTTCCGCCCTTCCACCAGGCGGTGTACATCATAACCTATACCTACGCGCATGTATCTGTTCGGCCCCTGTTAACAGGGGCCTCTCCTTTTTACTATTTTTGTTTGGTGCTCAAAGTATAGCACACATCTTTTTACCAGGCAATTTTTTTGTATAAACGACAGTTTCATACCCCATAAAATAAAAGTCGAAAAAAAATAAAAAAAGTGCTTGCATTTTCCCTGATTGTGGTATAGAATAAGCACGTTGCAAGGACATGGCTAGTTGGTCAAGGGGTTAAGACGCCGCCCTCTCACGGCGGAAACAGGGGTTCGATT
>CAJUQO010000068.1 GCA_910588295.1 uncultured Lachnospiraceae bacterium
GGATGTTTGAGCTGAAACAGCAGAAGCGGAAGGAGAAGCACAGGGGCAGGTAGGCATTCTGTTCTTTAGGGCAGGGTGAGATTCCCGATTAGCGGTAAAGTCCGCGAGCGTGAAAACGCAGGACTTGGCAGGTGCCCAAGTCAGGATTTGGTGTGATTCCAAAACCAACAGTATAGTCTGGATAGAAGAAGATGAAATTACATTATGCGGTATGTTGCTGTTTTCATACTGCCGTATGATGTTGTTTTGGATTGCCGGCATCTGAATGATAGATAGATTCAGGTGCTGATTTTTATTTTCAGGAGGAAATTGTATATGGACAGCAAGACAAAAAAGATAACCACTACCGCCATGCTTTGTGCAATAGCCTATGCAGTGGTGGTGGTTGGACGGATTCCCGTTGTGCTATTTTTGAAGTATGATCCCAAAGATATCAATATCACGCTGGGTGGCTTGATATGGGGGCCGATGACTTCCGTTGTTATGGAATTACCTGATAGCACCGATTTATATGGGATATCCGCGTGAGGCCGTAGCAGAGCTGCTGGTTCCTGCGTTTCTCCCGTTTAATCTGTTAAAGGCAGGGCTGAACGCAGGATTTACATTCCTTCTTTATAAACCGATAATAACGGCACTACGCAAAGCAGGGTATATTTCAGATTCTCAAAATGTGCAGGGCAGGAAACCGATTGGCCTATGGCTGTTTTCGGGAATTCTTGTGATCACCTGTATCCTGCTGATATTATCATTCAACGGAATCATATGAGGAGCTGCTATGGGACAGATTTCAAAGAGGAAACCCTTACATATTCTGTCAGGCAATGTGATACATGGACGGGGCAAATTAAATCTTGACAAACATACTAATGGTATGATAATATAAATACATACCATTGGTATGTTTGGGGGGAGCATGGCAAGAAATAAACATCCGGAAGAAACTGTTAATTTAATATTAGATGTTGCGTTTCGCTTATTTATGGAAAAGGGATATGAGCATACTTCCATTCAGGATATTATTAATCATTTAGGCGGTCTCAGTAAAGGCGCTATTTATCATCATTATAAATCAAAGGAAGATATTTTAGTTGCTGTTACAGACAGGATGACGGCTGAATCTAATCAGATGCTTGCGGTCATTCGCGACTGTTCTGGCCTTAGTGGGAAAGAGAAGCTGAAGACCATTTTCAGGGAATCCATCAACCGACCTATACAGAATGATATTTTTACGGTAGCTCCGGATTTCCATAATAATCCGAAACTTCTTTTCAGCCTTTTGCATGATACCATAGATAACGCGGCGCCAAATTATATTTTGCCGATTATCAGGCAGGGTATTTCAGACGGTTCTATCAAAACGGATTATCCGGAGCAATTGGCAGAATTGATTTTGCTTGCGGCAAATGTCTGGATGAATCCTATGATTTTTGACAGCTCTGTGGAAGAATCCTGCCGTAAGTTTATGGTATTCAGACAGATGCTGCAAGGCTTTGGGCTGGATATTGTAGATGGAGAAATGCTAGAGCGGTTGGAGGAGCTGGCATCTATCTACCAAAAGAACAAGCAATAAAAAGTACAATCCGTGAACAATATGTTGCGGCGGATAAATATCTGTCCCGTAAAATGGGCAGATATATTTTGAAACAAATACATACCGACGTGCGGTATTGAAAGGAAATATGTATGAAGCAAAAACTATTTTCAAAAGATTTTACGTTAGTCGTCATTGGCCAGATTATCTCTTTGTTTGGTAATGCAGCAATAAGATTTGCATTGCCGCTATACCTATTAAATTTGACAGGCTCATCGGCACTTTACGGGACTGTAACAGCCTGTGCTTTTATTCCTTCCATCCTGTTGTCGCCTGTTGGCGGCATTGTCGCAGACAGAGTGAATAAAAGAAATATTATGGTGATACTGGATTTTTTTACGGCGGCAGTTATCTTAGCCTTTTCCCTGCTTATGGATGAAGTGAACCTCATTCTCCTTCTGACGGTTACATTGATGCTTCTGTATGGCATTGCGGGTGCATATCAGCCGTCCGTGCAGGCAAGTATCCCTGCGCTTACGAATCAGGATAATTTTATGGCGGCCAATTCTATCATCAATACAATCAGTTCATTTGCCTCTTTGACAGGCCCTGTACTTGGAGGCATTTTGTACAGCGCATATGGCTTAAAGCCCGTATTGTGGGTTTGCATGGTATGCTTTATTATGTCGGCGGTCATGGAAATTTTCATTGAAATACCATTCCGGAAACAGGCTTTAGACGGCGGTATATTAAAGACGGCCAGAACCGATTTTACAGAGAGCATCCGCTTTATCCGTGAGGAGAAACCTGTGATTGGAAAAGCTGTTCTGGTAATCTGCGGAATTAATTTATTCCTTTCCGCAATGATTATGGTAGCGCTCCCATATCTGGTAACGGAGGTGTTCAATTTAGAAGCTTCACAGGCAAACAGATTTTATGGTTTTGCGGAGGGAGCATTGGCGGCAGGAGGATTGGCAGGGGGGATCGCATCAGGCATTTTTGCGAAAAAACTGGTAATTAGTAAATCGGGTAATCTGGTGATAGCCTGTGCGGTGTGTGTGTTTCCTGTTAGTGCGGCATTGCTATTGTTTTCGTCCGGAATGATAAATTATATTGTCATAACTGTATGTTGTTTTGCCATTATGGTGTTTTCAACGGTTTTTACCGTGCAGATGATGTCTTTTATCCAAACAGAAACCCCGCAAAATTTAATTGGAAAGGTGATTGCTCTCATTCTTACTATTTCTATGTGTGCACAGCCATTGGGCCATGCATTTTATGGCATCCTGTTTGAAATCTGTAAAGGGTTTGAGTATGCGGTTGTTTTATTTTCAGGCGTTGTGTCGCTTATGATTGCTATTAGCACAAGAAATATTTTTTCAGTCGGTATCGGAACCGGAAGCTGAAGAGGCCGGGAATCAGAAAGGCTGTGGCTCCCGGTTTGTCAAATCAGGAGGTGTATAATAGTGGGGAACCGAAAACTAAAGGGAAACCACCGTCTTGTGAAGAAAGCCGTTCATGGGTAATCCACGGGGAGCGTACTCCGGGATTAAAAATGGATGAAGACAATAAAAATATAGAATAGACGTATGCGTCTCCGTATGATACACTGGTATCAAATATTTTTTCTGCACAGGAGGAGGTGCATCCTGGGGCAGTAGATATGGAGGAAAGACATGAAGAGCATACGTAAGAAAATCACAGTCAGCCTGATGGCAACGGTTCTGGTTGCTTTG
This sequence comes from uncultured Lachnospiraceae bacterium, assembly GCA_910588295.1. Lineage (GTDB taxonomy): Bacteria > Bacillota > Clostridia > Lachnospirales > Lachnospiraceae > UBA11957. The sequence continues at coordinate 3,268 of CAJUQO010000068.1, forward strand.
ATAGCGGTAGGGTCTTCTAGTATCACAATGAATTACAAAAGTACCCTTGCTACTGTGGAGCAGATGATGAGCGAGACCGTTGTCTTGGCGTCAGAGCGCATTGAACAGGAGCTGATTGCCTACAAGAATGTGACTATGGACACAGGCTGTATTCCCCAGTTGTCTGACGAATCGGTTCCCCTGGAAGATAAACGTGCCATCATAGATGAACGCGTCAGTATGCACGGTTTCCAGCGCGGCAACATTATCAGCATAGACGGGCATAGTATTTTCGATGGAAACGATTATTCCGACCGGGAGTATGTGAAACAGGCCATGCAGGGAAACGTTTATGTATCCGAGCCGCTGATCAGCAAGATTACCGGAGAATTGTCTATTATGGTGGCGGCGCCTCTTTATGCCGATGGAAGCCGGAGTGCTGGGATCGTGGGTGTGGTCTATTTTGTGCCGCCGGAGACTTTTTTGAATGATATTGTATCTTCCATTAAAATCAGTCCTAATAGTCATGCCTACATGCTCAATAAAAACGGCGATACCATTGCCGATACTACTCTGGAGACGATCACTACCCAGAATATTGCGAGGGAGGCCCAGAGTGATACGTCTTTAGAGGAACTGGCCGCTCTCCACACAGAGATGTGTGAGGGAAAAAATGGCTTTGGAAGTTTCCGCAACTCCGGGGGAGCCCAGTTTCTGGCTTACGCCCCGGTGGAGGGTACGGACGGCTGGAGCGTTGCTGTCAGCGCGTTGCAGATGGATTATCTGTCCGATACATATTTCGGTATTATTCTCAACCTGGCCGTGATCGCGGTCGCTATACTGGCTTCTATTGTGGTTGCAGTGAAGCTTTCCGGCAATATCAGCGTACCCATGCGGGCTTGCGCCAAGAGGATGAAGCTTTTGGTGGAAGGAGATCTGTCATCGCCGGTTCCCCAGGTTAAGGGACAGGATGAGACGGCGGAACTGACCCGTTCTACCGCAGAGATGGTGGATGGCCTGAATATGATTATTGACGATATAGGTTACCTGCTCACACAGATGGCTAATCAGAATTTCGATGTCCGGTCTGCCCATCGGGAGGCTTATGTGGGCAGTTATCAGAGTATTCTGGAGTCCATGCGCACTTTGAAGAACGAGCTGAGCAACACCATGCGTCAGATCGACGTTTCCGCCAATCAGGTATCTTCTGCCAGCGGCCAGGTTTCCACGGGCGCCCAGTCCCTGAGCCAGGGATCTATGGAGCAGGCCAGTTCGGTGGAGGAATTGGCTGCGACGATTACGGAAATTTCCGAAAGTGCCAAGAAAACATCCGTTGCCGCCGAGGAGGCCGGACAGTTTGTAGAGCAGGCCGGCGCCCAGCTGGGCATCAGTGTGAGTTATGTCAAGGAACTGAATACGGCGATGGAGAAAATATCCGGATCTTCCGAGGAGATTTCCAAGATTATCGGTACCATTGAGAGCATTGCGTTCCAGACGAATATTCTGGCTTTAAATGCCGCCGTGGAGGCTGCCCGGGCCGGAACTTCCGGAAAAGGATTTGCGGTCGTGGCAGATGAAGTGCGTAATCTGGCATCCAAGTCTGATGCTGCCGCCAAGGCTACGAAGGAACTGATTGAGGGCTCCATTACCGCTGTGGCTGAAGGAAGCCAGGCAGTGGGGAAGGTTACGGAATCTCTGGAACTCACCAGTATGTATGCCGGGAATGTGACTTCCAAGATGGACATTGTGGTGGAGGCTGTGGAGAACCAGACAACGGCTATCGGACAGGTCACGGAGGGTATTGATCAGATTTCCTCTGTGGTACAGATGAACAGCGCCACCTCCGAGGAAAGCGCTGCGGCCAGCGAGGAGCTTTCTGCCGAGGCCAACAGCCTGAAGCGCTTAGTGGATGAGTTTGTCCTGGCAAAGGATTGAGTTGGGGTAGTCAGATAGTATAAACGGAAAAAAGATGGCCACTATCAGCCATCTTTTTCTGTTTTTTGCAACACATCGGCAGAGGTTTTTCGATACACTATTGACATACACAGTACTATGTAGTACGATATACATAAATAAGCAACAGAGAGGGAGCCTATGAACCTAGACAAATGGAAGTCCCAGATTGTGCGCGGTACACTTGAATACTGTATTTTACTGATGTTAAGCCGGAAAACATGTTACGGGTATGAGGTTTTGCGGGAACTGGGGATGTATCCCATGGTGGCCTCGACAGAGAGCACGGTCTATCCTCTTTTGCGGCGGCTGCAAAGGGATGGTTTCCTGCAGTCTGTTTGGCAGGATTCCGCGGAGGGACTGCCCCCCAGGAAATATTATTCCCTGACCCCCGCCGGTGAAGAATATGTAAAATGCATGTCAAAAGAGTGGGATAGCCTGGTGGAGGCTGTTTCCTGTCTGAGAGGAGAATGAGTATGGACGCAAGATTAGAGGAATATCTGGACAAGGTTGATAAGTATTTAAGGCCTCTGCCCCTGTCAGAAAGGGTCGATATCGTAAAGGAGATCAAGAGTTCTATTTTGGAGATGGAAAATGAGCGTCTTACGGTGGAGGAGATTCTGAACCGTTTGGGTAAGCCTAAAGAGCTGGCGGCGGCTTATATGGGCGATCTGCTTACCCAAAAGCGGGGATTTTCCTGGAACCGGCTGCTGCTCGTCTGTGCTTTCTATGGCCTGACGGGGTTTTCAGGGATGTTCGTTATTCCGGTACTCGGCATTATCGCGCCCACATTTATATTTTGCGGCGCAGTCGTGCCCATTGCCGGGATGGTGAAGTATGTAGGTTCCCTGTTTGGGTATGACGTTCCCTATGTGATGTTTCAGATGGGGAATTTCACACTGTCTCCGACATGGGGATTTCTCTGGTCTGTTATTACGGGGGCAATGCTGCTTTTGCTGGGTAAGGGATCCTGGGAATTGCTGCTGCGCTATATCAGGGCAGTGAGCAGGACGAAAAGAAATCTGTCCATCTGATTTCAGGAAAATACAGAAAATACTATGCAGGGGGAAGTCGCGATGAAAAAGCAGGAATTGATACGAGAATTTACGGTGGAAGGAACTGTCCTGAGCATGCAGGAGTATGGGAACGGCCATATCAACCGGACGGAGCTGGTGGAGATAGAGCGGGACGGTCGCAGAGAGAAATATATTTTTCAGCAGATCAATACAGACGTATTCAAAGACGTGGACGGCCTTATGGAAAATATCATGGGGGTTACTTCTTATCTGAGGGAGCGCATAGAGGAGCAGGGCGGCGCCCCCGATCGGGAGGCGCTGCAGGTCATTCCCACCAAAAACGGCGGGAGCTACTACCGGGCCCCGGATGGCAAATGTTACCGCATGTATCTGTTTATTTCCGATGCGGTCTGCTATGACGCGGTGAAGCGGCCGGAGGATTTCTATGAGAGCGCGGAGGCCTTCGGGAATTTTCAGGCCCTGCTGGCGGATTATCCGGCGGAAAAGCTCCATGAGACGATACCGGATTTCCACAATACGGGCAAACGTTTCGCTACGTTTTGCAGGGCGGTAAGAGATGACATCTGCGGCAGGGCCTCGTCCGTGGAACAGGAGATTGCCTTTATCATGGCGCGGGAGGAGGAAATGACCGCGCTGACGGACCGACTTGCGAAAGGCGAACTTCCCCTGCGGGTGACTCACAATGATACGAAATTGAATAACGTTATGATCGACAGCCGGACGGGCAAGGGGCTCTGCGTGATCGATCTGGATACCGTCATGCCGGGGCTTTCCCTCTATGATTTCGGGGATTCTATACGGTTCGGGGCCAACACGTCGGCCGAGGATGAAACGGATCTCGCAAAAGTATCTCTGGATCTGGGAAATTATGAGGTGTTTGTGAAGGGGTACCTGAAAGGCTGCCGGGGGAGCCTGACGGAAAAGGAGCTTACGATGCTGCCTGTGGGAGCCAAGCTGATGACACTGGAGTGCGGGATGCGTTTTTTGACGGATTATCTATCCGGAGACACTTATTTCCGTATCCACAGGGAACACCATAATCTGGATCGATGCAGGACGCAGCTTGCCCTGGTGGCGGACATGGAGCGCAAGTGGGCGCAGATGCACGAGATCGTGGCAAAATATAGAGACAGATAGATATGAAAGTATGGTTTGCCGCATAGTATGCAGCAAACAGGAAGACGACGGCAGATATGCGTCAATGGATATCCGCCGCTGCGCGGGATATAATTTTTTCTTTGTGTGATTTGCGGTAGGCCGATGCGGTCATACCGCAGTTTTTCTGAAAACACTGGGCAAAATAGCTCTGTGAAGAGAAGCCGGAGGACTGGGCCACCTCCGCGATGCTGTAATCGGTGTTGACCAGAAGCTCTTTGCTCGCCTGAATGCGTATCTGGCACAGATACTGGATGGGCGAACAGCCACAGTGTTTCGTGAATATGTGAACCATATAATATTTGTTCAGGTGAGAATAATCCGCCAGCACGTCTAGGGTCAGATCATGCATGTAGCTGGACTCGATATAACGTTTCAGCTTCAGGCATTCCCCGCTGAGTTCCGCGGGTGAGGCAGTATTGAAGGAAAAATTGGTCTGGCGCATTAGTTTGATGATCAGCACATCCAGGAGATTCTGGCAGACGCTCCCGTAGTCTTTATCCTTTTCTTCCAGCTCACGAAGCATGGTGGTCATATAAAACATCAGGTTTTGCTGCTCGTTTCCGCAGTTGAATATCGTGTATTCTTTTTCATCTTTGAATGAAAAAGTCAGATCCTTTACGCCCAGAATCACATATTCCAGGGGTTTGCCCGCGGAAGATGTTTCTGTGTGGGAGACATTGGCGTTGATAATCACAAAATCATCTTTTTGGATAGGGTGTTCTTCATGTTCGACGCGCAGGCTCCCCTGCCCGCTTTTTACAAAAAACAGCTCGGAAAAAGGGTGGGTGTGAGGCAGGCTGGGCCAGTCATTTTCGTATTTGGAGTGGGAAATGTAGAGCAGCCTGCTGCCGGTTGCCTTTTTGTCCGCGTTTTCCATCATGTATCTTGAGGTTCCCATGGATATTTTCCTCCATTAACAGGGTGCACAATGTCTGTCTGCGAATATAGAAATGTCAGATACAATGTGCATAACAGACAGCCTGAAAAAATAGTGACAAATGTCGAAAAAAACTAAAAAGCCTAAAAGGATACTCGTTTTTTATACTTAATTCTATCATTTTTTGCGTGGAAGAGCAAGATATATAAAAAATGAAGCAACATCTGGATTGTTTCCCCTTCTGATTCCCGATATACTGATATTATCAAAAAACAGACGGAAACGTTTACACAAATGTGACATTGCGTGAACGCTGGGCAAGTGATGGAGATGCGGTGTCACAGGAGGGAAAGGAAGGTAAAAGCATGAAGTTAAAACGGGTTTTGAGCGTAGTGATGGCCGCGGCGATGGTTATGAGCATGACGGCCTGCGGCGGCGGAAGCTCCTCTGAGAGCGGCGGAAGCGCGGCCGGCAGCGAAGCAAAGAGCAGCGCTGCAGAAAGCGCTCCGGAGAGCGAGGCAGGCGGCAGCGAAGCCGAGGCGGCCGGGAGCGAGGCTGAGGCAGGCGGCAGCGAAGCGCCTGCGGAAAGTTCGGGATTATCCGGCACCTTAAAAGTGGCGGCGGTGGAGACGGCATACGGCCAGGATATGTGGAAGGAAGTATGCGCGGCTTTTGAGGCGGCCAATGAGGGCGTTACCGTGGAGCTGACCATTGACAAGAAGCTGGAGGATATCATTTCACCGGAGATGAAATCCGGCGTATTTCCGGATGTGATCATGCGTGCGGTGGGTGCCGAGTCCGGACTTACCGAGACGTTTGTGAAAGACAATAACCTGGTAGACCTGACGGACGTGCTGGCCATGGAAGTTCCGGGCGAGAGCGTTACCGTTGGTGACAAGATTCTGCCGGGCTTTGTGGAGAACTCCATCACAAATCCCTACGGCGACGGCAAGACCTACCTGATGCCGATGTTCTACGGCCCCTGCGGACTGTTTTACAATCAGGGGCTGTTTACGGAAAAAGGCTGGGAAGTTCCCACGACCTGGGATGCGATGTGGGAACTGGGCGAGACCGCGAAAGCAGAAGGAATCGCGTTGTTCACCTATCCTACAGCCGGATACTTTGACGCATTCTTCTATGCCCTGCTTCATGAAAGCATGGGTAATGACAAATTCCAGGAGGCTCTGAAATACGGCGAGGGCATCTGGGATACGCCGGAAGCTCAGGCGGCCTTTGATATCATCGAAAAACTGGCCTCTTACACAGAGTCCACCACACCGGCGAATGCTAATGACAATGATTTCCGCAAGAACCAGCAGTTGATCCTGGACAACAAAGCGTTGTTCATGCCCAACGGCAACTGGGTGATTGGTGAGATGGCGGACGCTCCGAGAGCGGACGGATTTGAGTGGGGTTTTACGGCTCTTCCGGCTGTGACCGACGGCGGAGAGAGGGCTTCCTATTCCTTCTTTGAGCAGATCTGGATGCCCGCAGGCGCGGAGAACCAGGATCTTGGAAAAGCCTTTATCGCGTTCCTGTACTCCGATGAGGCTGCCAGCATCTTCGCGGAGAAAGGCGGAGCTGTTCAGCCGATCACAGGCATGACAGACAAGCTGGACGGTGACAACAAGCTGTATTATTCGATCTATGATACCGGCGCCGTTGCGGTTATGGATGCTTTTGCCACTACAGATCCGGTGGAAGGCGTCACAGCGCGCAGCACATTCTTTGATCCGATCAACTCTCTGGTGACAGGGGACAAGACAAAAGATGACTGGGTAAGTCAGATCAAATCCGATAGTGACGCATTGAGGGCGGCTTTGAAATAAGCGGTAGATGTAAAGGAAAGCTGCCAACATACCGCCGCATCTGCCGATGGTAAGTATTGGGGGGAGATGCAGATGGGCGGTATGCAAGGGTGAATGGTGGCCGGTGAGTAATGCTCGCCGGCCATTTTTTCATAGAATGTCCCAGGCAGACCTGTAGATATTTTGGCTTTGTTAGGAGATGAGAGGATGAAAAGTAGTAAAAAAAGAACAGGGTTTATTGCTCTGTGCGTGACACCCGCAGTGGTACTCTTTATCATTTTTATGATTATTCCCACGATTGATGTGTTCCGTATGTCCATGTATAAATGGGGCGGCTATACGGCGGACAAAACCTTTGTAGGAATGGAAAATTTCAGCAAGCTGTTTACAAACCCCAAATTTTATCAGGCATTTCAGAACAAAGCGCGATATTTTCGGCCATTTATGATCCCAACCAGGGGCTGTTGAACAGCTTTCTCAGCCTGTTCCGCGGAGAAGCGGATCCCATACTCTGGCTGGGCGGTCAGAAACTGGTGATTTACAGTGTGACGATTGCCATGATCTGGCAGGCAGTGGGGTATTATATGGTCATGTACATGGCCAGTATGGCGAACGTGCCGGACAGCTTGTATGAGTCCGCCGCCCTGGAAGGGGCCGGGCGGATCAGCCAGTTTTTCTCCATCACGCTGCCTTTGGTGTGGACGAATATCCGTACAACATTAACCTTCTTTATCATCAGTACGATCAATATGAGCTTCCTCATGGTAAAGGCTATGACCAACGGCGGTCCCGACGGGGCGTCCAGCGTATTCTTAAGCTACATGTATCAGGAGGCTTACACGAATTCTTCCTATGGTTATGGTATGGCCATCGGCGTCATGGTATTTTTGTTCTCCTTTGCCCTGGCGGGGGTACTGAATGCGGTGACGAAACGGGAGGAAATCGAGTTTTAGTTGTGTGATGAGATTTCAGGAGGTAAATTATGAGGAAAGATGAAAAATATGGCGGAAGTCCCAGACTTGTAAAAATATTTATATACCTGATGCTGATTTTGCTGGCGGTTACGATCCTGGTACCTGTGGCATGGGTATTTGTGGCTTCCATTAAGGAAAATTCGGAGTTTTACGGCAATCCGTGGACGTTGCCCCAGGGCTTTCATTTCCAGAACTTCGTAGATGCCTGGCAGAAAGCCAATATGGGCGAATACATGCTTAATTCCGTGATTGTCACGGCGCTGGCGCTGGTGTTGCTGATTGTGATCGCACTTCCGGCGGCTTATGTGCTGGCTCGGTTCAGATTTAAAGGCAGGGCGATCTGGAACACATTGTTTATGGCAGGACTGTTTATCAATGTAAACTATATTGTGGTGCCGATTTTTCTGATGCTGAATGACGGCGATATGTTTTTGCGGAAGGTATTCGGGACACCGTTTTTTCTGAACAACCTATTCATGCTGGCCCTGGTGTATGCGGCGACGGCGCTGCCGTTTACGATCTATTTGCTGTCCGGTTACTTTAAATCTCTGGCCAGGGACTATGAGGAGGCGGCTTATGTGGACGGGGCGGGTTACTTCTACACGATGGTAAAGGTTATTATACCCATGGCGAAGCCCAGCGTGGTGACGGTCATCCTGTTCAATTTCCTGGCGTTCTGGAATGAATATATTATTTCCATGACGCTGCTGACCAAGGCGGAGTTAAAGACCCTTCCGGTTGGCTTGATGAATCTGATGGCGGCGCAGAAATCGGCAGTACAGTACGGACAGCTCTATGCCGGCCTTGTGATCGTCATGCTGCCTACGCTGATCTTGTATATGTGCGTTCAGAAGAAGCTGACCCAGGGTATGACCCTCGGCGGATTGAAAGGGTAATGCTTATGGTCACGGTGTTGGGGCTGAAATGGATAGTAGAGGAGCGGGAGGTGTAAGAATGAATGAATTTACAAAAAAGATTGTGACCGCAATAGTGGTTCTGATCGTATTTGTAGTGTGCGTGGCTCTTGTGGTGATCGGGCAGAGGAATATCGGCGCGTCGGGGCTGATGATCCAGCTCGTCGGAGTGGCAGGGCTGGTGGTTCTGCTGTGGCTGTATAACAGGCAGTACAGATAGCGCGGGGGAGATAATATGGATACGAAGAAAAAGGGACGTGTGACGATACCCACGGATGTGGATGTGATCGGAGATACCATTCGCCTGGCGGGGAGGTGGGGGGCGGATGCGGTTCGGGATTGTGACGGCACGGATTTTCCGGAGGAGCTTGCGGACGCGGGGCTGAAAGTATACGCTACCTATTACACGACGCGGAAAGATAATGAGTGGGCGCGGGCGCATCCGGAGGAGATCCAGCAAATGTATGTGATGACGCCCATGTACACGGCGGAGGGTGAATGCCTTAAGATTCCTCTGATGAGGGGACTGCATCCCGGAATGCTTACGCCCAACACCCGGGATGATATTGCCCGGTGGTGGGAAGTCATGGATCGCAGCACGGGGCAGCCGGTTCCTGCGAAAGACTGGCATTATGAGGAAGAATGCAAAGCGGTGGCGGTGAACAGCATGCCTTTCCATGACTACACGGTGAGCTTTCTGGCCTATATCATGTGGGATCCGGTACATATGTACAACACGACGGTCAATGACTGGAAGGGCGTGGAGTCCCAGATCACTTTTGACGTACGTCAGCCAAAGACACACGTCTATTCCATGGAGCGGCTGCGGAAGTTTATTGAAGAGCATCCTTATGTGAATGTGCTGCGGTTTACTACCTTCCTCCATCAGTTCACCCTTCTTTTTGATGAACAGCTCCGGGAAAAATATGTGGACTGGTACGGGTATTCTGCCTCGGTGAGTCCCTATATTCTCGAACAGTTTGAGCGGGAAGCGGGCTATCCTTTCCGGCCGGAATATATTATCGACCAGGGCTATTACAATAATCAGTATCGGATTCCTTCTAAAGAATACCGGGATTTCCTGGCTTTCCAGAACAGGGAAGTGGCGAAGATTGTAAAGGAAATGGTGGATATTACCCATGCTTCCGGCCGGGAGGCGATGATGTTCCTGGGGGATCACTGGATCGGGACGGAGCCTTTTCTGGAGGAGTTTGCCCGCATTGGTCTGGACGCGGTGGTGGGAAGCGTAGGAAACGGCGCCACATTGCGGCTGATCAGCGATATTGAAGGGGTGGCTTACACCGAGGGGAGGCTGCTGCCCTACTTTTTTCCGGATACCTTCCATGAGGGCGGAGATCCCGTGAAGGAAGCGAAGGTCAACTGGGTAACGGCCCGCAGGGCCATTCTTCGCAAACCCGTTGACCGGATCGGTTATGGCGGTTATCTGAAACTGGCCATGAAATTTCCGGATTTCGTCGATTATGTGGAATCGGTCTGTCAGGAGTTCCGGGAGCTGTACGACAACGTGAAGGGCTGTGTACCGTATTGTGTGAGCCGGGTGGCGGTACTGAACTGCTGGGGGCGAATGCGGGCCTGGGGATGCCATATGGTCCATCATGCGATCTATTATAAACAGAATTATTCCTACGCCGGGATCATCGAGGCGCTGTCCGGCGGCCCCTATGACGTGCGGTTTATCAGCTTTCAGGATATCAAAGAAAACCCGGATATTCTGCGGGATATTGATGTGGTGATCAACGTGGGGGACGCGGATACGGCCCATACCGGCGGGGAGTGGTGGTGTGATCCGGAGATCTCATCGGCCGTCAAGCGTTTTGTCCACAGGGGCGGCGGCCTGATCGGCGTGGGGGAACCAACGGCCCACCAGGCCAACGGCCATTTTTTTCAGCTGGCCAGTGTGTTTGGTGTGGAGGAGGAACGGGGCTTTACGCTGGGGTATGATAAGTATAACTGGGAGTGCCATGACCACTTTATTACGGAGGATGCGCCGGAGGATATTGATTTTGGCGAGGGCATAAAGAATATCTATGCCCTGGAGGGAACCATGGTGCTGAGGGAAAAAGGCGGCGAGGTACAGCTGGCCGTTCACGATTTCGGCCGGGGACGCGCCGTGTATATCTGCGGCCTGCCCTACAGTTTTGCCAACAGCCGCCTGCTGCACAGAGCTGTTTTGTGGAGTTCAGGCAAGGATGATAAGCTTCATACTTGGTTTTCGGATAATTACAATGTGGAGGTACACGCCTACCCGGAGAACGGCAAATACTGCGTGGTAAATAATACCTATGAACCTCAGAGCGCTGTCATCTACCGGGGAGACGGCTCAAGTTTTGAGGTAGATTTGGGAGAGAATCAGATTGTCTGGTATGAAATATAAGATCGGCTTTGCCCACGCGATCCGGCGATGGGATGAGGGGCTGGCTTTGGGGAACGGGCAGACGGGCTGCCTGATATGGGGCGGCCCCGATGAACTGCGGTTCAGTCTGGACAGGACGGATATATGGGACACCTCTGTGCCCTATGGGACGGAGGATAAGGAGTTTTCCTATGAAAATCTGGTTCGGCTGGCGAAGAGAAGAGATACGGGGAAGATCCGGGAGATTTTTGACGCGGCCTATGAGCGTCCCACGCCCACGAAGCTTCCGGCAGGCAAGATCATCCTGCGGTTTCCCGGGTACGGGGACGCGGCGTCCCGGCTGGAACTCGGCGGGGCCGAGGCGATTCTGGCCCTGAAAGTAGATGGCGGGGGGACGCAGGCAGACACGAAAAGGGAGATAGAAGTAAGAAGCGTTGTCCATGCGGCGCGGGAGATCGGCATGATCCTCGTGGAGCTGCCGTCGGAGCAGTTTATCGTGGAGCTGCAGGCTCCGGCGTTTGGGCGGGCGGGCGTTTTTACTGGCTCCGGGGAAAGAGCCGCAGATATCATGGAGACGAACGGGGACGGCTCTGTGGCCAGAGTGGAAAACAGGGAAGTCTCAGAGGAGCAGTTGTCAAAAGGAACTCTCCGGGATATTATTTACGAAGCCCCAGAGTGGAAGAGGACGCTCCTGACAGACGGCAGTTATCTGAAATATTTCCGCCAGAAGACCAATTCGGAGACGGCTTACGGCGTGGTGATGGGGGTAAAAGCCCGGGAGCGGCGGACGGAGTTGTTTTACCGAGTCGTGACGACCGCGGACGGCGGAGAGGTATTTGAGAAAGCCGCCGCGGATATGATCGAATGCATGGATGCCGGGTATGAGACTCTGCTGGCATCCCACAGGGCATGGTGGGAATCGTTCTGGGCCATGAGCAGCGTGGAGCTGCCCGACAAAGGAATGGAGAAAAATTGGTACATGGCCAATTATCTGCTGGCTTCCTGTTCACGGAAGGGCTATGCGCCCATGCCGCTGCAGGGTGTATGGACGGCGGATGAGGACAGGCTGCCTCCTTGGAAGGGGGATTATCACAACGATCTGAATACTCAGATGAGCTATTACTCTTATCTGAAAGCGAATCATGTGGAGCAGGGCGTCTGTTTTGTGAATTTCCTGTGGGACAGGAGGGCGGCGGCGGCGGAATTCGCGGAGAGATTTTACGGCACGGAGGGGATCTGTCTGCCGGCTGTCATGACTATAGAGGGGAAACCGCTGGGCGGCTGGCCCATGTATTCCCTGTCTCCCACCAACCAGATCTGGCTGTGCCGGGCTTTTGATGATTATTACCGCTATACGGGGGATGAGCAGTTCCTGAGAGAACGGCTGTACCCGTATTTTCAGGGTACGGCGGAGTGTATCGGAGGACTTCTGGAAGAAGGGCGGGATGGCTGTCTGTATTTGCCCATATCCAGTTCACCGGAGATCCATGATGATGAAGCGCAAGCGTTTCTGACACCGAACAGCAATTATGATCTGGCTTTGCTGCATTATCTGTACCGGACACTGGAGAAATATGCGGAGAAATTATCCGGGAAAAGAACAGATTTGGAAAACAAATGGCGGGAAATGCGGCGGAAACTGCCGCCCCTTGCTGTTGATGGACGGGGTGTGCTGAAAGTATCGGCGGACGAAACCCTGCAAGAATCTCACCGCCATTTTTCCCATGCCCTCGCGATTCACCCGCTGCGGCTGGTTCCCTACGATTCCGAAGAAAACCGCCGGATCATCGATGCGGTGATTGCGGATCTGGAAGAGCTGGGCAGCAGCCGGTGGGTGGGGTTCAGTTTCTGCTGGATGGCTGAGCTGTACGCTATTGCCCATAGAGGAGAGCAGGCAGGCCGGATGCTCCGGGCCTTTTGGAAGTATTTCTGTTCGCCCAACGGTTTTCATCTAAATGGGGATTATCAGGAAAAAGGGTATTCAGATTTTCATTACCGCCCTTTTACTCTGGAGGCCAATATGTGCGCGGCAGACGCCCTGCAGGAAATGCTTCTGTACACGGAGGACGGTGTGATCGAACCGTTTCCCGCCGTTCCCGGAGAGTGGCTGGAGAAAAGGACTGCTTTTGACCGTCTGCGGGGCGAGGGAGGGATTCTGGTCAGCGCTCTTGCAGAACGCGGCAGGTTGTTAAAATTTGTCTTGTACGCGCCAAAGGAGTGTAGTAGATGAAGTGCTATACTAAAGTTGTAACGGGAGTGGCTAATGAGATATAATCAAAAA
>CAJUQO010000069.1 GCA_910588295.1 uncultured Lachnospiraceae bacterium
CCAATTTTGCAGGGTGAATCCTGTGATTTTGGATGGCATAATTGACCCTGTCCGCGCAGCGGCACGTTCCGTTTCCATACTCGCCGCAGTATTCCTTTAAGAAATCCGCCATTTTTGCGCGGATTCTGGAAAGCCGCTGCCGGTAAGCTTCCGGAGAAATGCCCAGGATATCGCCCGCAATCCGGCTGTCCACTTTGAACATCGTCCCTAAGATAAAGATACATCTGCTTTCCGTATCAAGGCACTGCAGCATAACATTGGTGCAGGACAGTTTCAGTTCTTCTGCTAAAATGGATTTCTCCACATTCTGCGAAAGATCGGGTACATCATTGATTTTTCCGTTTTTAATGTCATCCCCATAGAATTCAAAGCTAAGGGGGAATTTTGCGAACATGTGCTTCTGGTAGTTTTTCAGATGGTTTGTCGCAATACGGAATACCCAGGTTGAAAATGCGCTTTCCCCTTTAAATGAGGACAGATGCGTTACGATTTTTAACAGGATATCCTGTGTGGCGTCCTCCGCGTCAGGGAAGGTGCCGAGCATTCGCAGGGACAAGTTAAACACCAGATCCTGTACACTGAGAATGACGGTTTCCAGAGAATCCTTATCTCCGGCAGTAGCTTTTGCAATGAAAGCCAAAAGTTCTTCGTTCGTAATTTTTTTCATGGCTTTTTACCTCCTATATCTCATTAGACAACAGAAAGGCCGCCGTGTGACAGGAAAAATAAAATTTTTTGAAAGCTTCAAGAAATGGCTGTGTTTTGCCGGAAAGCTAATCAAATAAATTTTACTGGACAGGGCTGTTCTTTTCTTCAAAGCGGTATAGGTACTCAAGAATTTTTGCGTTATCATGCAACCGGTCTAACTGGTTATCAAAATATTCCCGGTTGCTTTCAATCTGCTCCCCAAAAGAGAGCAGATAGCTAAACAATGTTTCATGATCCGGCAGATCAAGGTTCACATAGAAACAGATAAATGCGATCGGTGTAACTCGACAGGAATTGTTTGTTTTTGCTGTCGCACCCCACGCGGGGTGCGTGGGGTGAAATTGTTTTGGCGTGTTCGCATTGACATCCTTAAATCCGGTGTGGAAAGGGAAACGCCAGGAAAGGGTGATCTTTCTGCTGTTGAGCAATACAGTGGGTGACGTTGTCCTGATTGGCGGACAGGTGTTTTACGGGGATAACCACAAACCGCCCCGCAGACAGAATATGCGCTGTCTGCGGGGCGGTTTGACGGTGGGCTTTTAATCAGACAGGGAATTGGATTTACACCACGCCCTGTGCCAGCATGGCATTGGCCACCTTCTCGAAGCCGGCGATGTTGGCCCCGGCCACGTAGTTGCCTTCCATATCATAACGTTTGGCGGCATCGTCGATATTGTGATAGATATTCACCATGATATCTTTCAGTTTCGCGTCCACTTCCTCAAAGCTCCAGCTCAGACGCTCGGAATTTTGCGTCATCTCCAGGGCCGAAGTGGCTACGCCGCCGGCGTTGGAGGCTTTACCGCAGATGAACCACACGCCGCTGTCCTGGAGATATTTGGTAGCGTCCAGGGTGGTGGGCATATTGGCGCCTTCGCACACGGCCTTACAGCCGTTCTTGGCCAGCATCTTGGCGTCCTCGAGGAACAGCTCGTTCTGGGTCGCACAGGGAAGGGCGATATCGCACTTGATCTGCCATACGCCGCGGCCCTCGTGGTATTGGGCGCTGGGCCTTGCGGCGGCGTACTCGGTCAGGCGGGCGCGGCGCACTTCCTTGATCTCCTTGAGCAGGGCCACGTCGATACCCTGGGAATCATAGATCCAGCCGGTGGAATCGGATACAGTGACTACTTTTGCGCCCATCTGCTGGGCTTTCTCCGTGGCGTAGATAGCCACATTGCCGGAGCCGGATACACAGCAGACTTTGCCTTTCATGGATTCGCCGTGGCACTTCATCAGCTCCTCGGTGATGTAGAGCAGGCCGTAACCGGTGGCCTCTGTACGGGCCAGGGAACCGCCGAAGCTTAAGCCCTTGCCGGTCAGCACGCCCTCATAGCTGCCGCGGATTTTCTTGTACTGGCCGAACATATAGCCGATCTCCCGGGCGCCCGTGCCGATATCGCCGGCGGGAACGTCCACATCGGCGCCGATGTATTTGCACAGCTCCGTCATGAAACTCTGGCAGAAAGCCATCACCTCGCGGTCTGATTTTCCCTTGGGGTCAAAATCGGAACCGCCCTTGCCGCCGCCGATGGGCAGGCCGGTCAGGGAATTTTTAAAAATCTGTTCAAACCCCAGGAATTTGATGATCCCCAGGTTTACCGACGGATGAAGGCGCAGGCCTCCCTTGTAAGGACCGATGGCATTGTTAAACTGCACGCGGTAGCCGGTGTTCACCTGCACCTGGCCTTTGTCGTCCACCCACGGTACGCGGAATTTAAACTGCCTGTCCGGCTCGGTCAGGCGCTCTAACAGGGCTTCTCTGCGATATGTCTCTTCGTTTGCGTCGATCACGGGACGCAGGGATTCCAGCACTTCCTCCGCGGCCTGGAGAAACTCCGGCTCGGAGGCATTCTTCTCTTTGACTCTTGCGAGTACCTCGTCTACATAGCTCATTGTCATAATCTCCCTTTTGTAAAATGTTTTTTTCGTCGCACAATAGTTTAATACAAAATGTGTGGGGATGCAAGAATTTTCTTTATCATGCTAAAAGATTAAAATAGCGTAGAAGATTAAAAAACGATGCTGTACGCCGGTTTTTATCCCCGCGTATGTAAAATGAGTATTTGTTGATAGCAAATAGGGTATTTATAGATATATTTGCCGGTTAAGCTGAAAATACGGGACTCGATACTTCCGCTGAATGCCTGAATATGTCAACGGATATCCGGCGGCGGTCTGTTTGTACGGAGTTTGATGTGGCGGCGGAAGATTGTTGTGACAGAATAAGTGCATCTGATGGCCAATCTTATTTGATAAGACGTTGACGTCAGATGGGCTTATTTTGCCGTGGGAAATGAAGAGGCCGGTTATTTTTGCGTGGAAAGGCAGAGGGTGTTGTGGTAGAATATGTTTTGAGGTTTTGATTATAATGTCAGTATGCTTTCGGAATAATGGAGATAAATATGCAGGAATTACACATACTAACGGAACAGAATGTATCCCCCGTACTGGTGGCGGGGGTGGAGGGATTCAGGAGAAAATATCCCGCTGGTGAGGAGGAAAGGAAACGGATCATTGAGCCCGCGATGCCCTTTTACGGCAGGGAAATCCTGGAGATGGCTATTGCGGGGCTGCTTGTGGGGGAGAATCTGCTGCTCACCGGGCCCAAAGCGACGGGGAAGAATGTGCTGGCGGAGAATCTTGCCTGGATTTTCGGACGGCCCTCTTACAATGTTTCTTTCCATGTCAATACGGGAAGCGCGGAGCTGGTGGGCACGGATACTTTCCGTAATAATCAGGTGGAGCTCCGCAAGGGGAGCGTATCCCTGTGCGCGGAACAGGGGGGCTTCGGTATTCTCGACGAGATCAATATGGCAAAAAATGAGGCTGTGTCGGTACTCCACGCGGCCCTGGACGACAGGCGTTACATGGACGTTCCCGGCTACGACCGGATCCGTCTGCATGACGCCGCGCGGTTCATCGCCACGATGAACCACGGCTATGCCGGTACCCGGGAGCTGAACGAGGCCCTGGTGTCCCGCTTTATGGTGATCGATATGCCGAAACAGTCTGAGGATAGTCTGAGAAAAATTCTTGAAAATAAATTTTCGGATATAAAGCCCGGAATCCTGGAGCAGTTTATCGGCGTATTTCTCGACCTCCAGGAGAAGGCGGAGAATGGAGAAATCTCTACGAAGGCTCTGGATTTGCGGGGGATGATCGCGGCCCTGGGCGCGGTTCGCTGCGGCCTTAGTCCGGCGGTGGCCATGCGTATGGGCATTGTGAATAAGTGTTTTGATTCCTTTGAACGGGATATCGTCAACGACGTGGTGGCGCTGCGGATTCCGGAGGAATGGAATGCGGGAGATATTTTCTCGTAAAAATATTTAACGCCGCGATGGACAGATTAAGGGACAGGCGGACGGGGCTTTTGGGAAGATATGGCAGGGACGGCGAGTCTGCGCAGGGATAGCGGACTGCCGGTGAAGGGAAGTGGAAATTTTGCCTCAGGACAGCAAGGTTAAAACGGATGCCGCTGACTACGTCAGCGAATACCAGATGGAGATCGAGAACCGCATACGGAATGTGGTCTGGACAGTCTGTGGCGATTATTCCATGGAAGCCAGGCCGGATCTGGACAAGTACAGGAAGGCTCCGGATATCGCCCTGTACGACGCGGTGAAACAGGGGGCCTTCGCCCGGTATTTTGACCGGGAGGCCGTCAGCATGTATCTGGTCAAAAAAGTGTATCTCGGGGCCGACGAGGGGCAGCTGCTCAATATTTCCCAGATGTGTATCGAGGCGGCCGTGGGCAGCCGGATCATCCTGGATTTTCCGGGCAGCCGCCGCTTGCGGCGGCGGGCCTTTGCGGCGGAACTGGCGGCGGACCGGGAGAAGATGGCGCCCCACAGGATCGGCCAGGTCAAGATCGCCCTGATGGAGCGGGCGCTGGCAGCGTCTGATCCTTGCCAATCCGACGAAGATCCCTACCTTGCCGAGCTCACCGATTTGGAGGAGATTGCGGAGACGGAAGATCTGATCGCCGGAATTGATTATCTTTATAACCACTGGGTTGACCCCTCTTTTGTCACCCGCCGCGGCAATCTGCGCCAGGTGCTGGCCGTGACCCTGGAGGAGATGCGGGAATTTGACTGGCGTGATTTTCTCTCGGAGGAGATGGTGGAGGAGAATCTGGATCAGCTTCTGGAGAAGATGAGCCGGGAGATGGTGGCGGCCCCCATGCAGCCGGAGGAAAAAGAGGGCAACGAGAGCGGGCCCACGGTGCGGAAGATCACCTACGTAACCCAGGAAGATTTCGAGAAGGTATACAGCTATATCGAGCGGAATTTCGGTAGGACGTATCTGACGCCCCTGGAGGAGAAGCAGCGGAATCACCGCTTCTGCAAGGGCATCCACGGCGACTGCGGCCTGTACTACACAAAAGGAATACTGCAGAGTGCGGTGTGCCGCAATTATCAGTACGAGTACGCGAGAAAGCAGATGAGCAAGAACCGCTTTACCTATTATGACTGCCACCGGGCGGTCAAACAAAACATCCAGGCCCTGACGGATATGTTCCGGAAGACGCTGACTATACGGGACGAGATCCTGCAGGTGCCCTCGGATTACGGCTCTTTCGTCCCGTCCCGGGCCTGGCGGGCGGGGCGGGTTCGGGAGCCCCGGTTCTTTGTGCGGGAACAGAAGCAGGAACAAAAGGATTTCGTGGTGGATATTCTGATCGACGCCAGCGGCTCTCAGCGTCCCCGCCAGGAGCGGGTGGTGCTGCAGGCTTATATTTTGATGGAAGCCCTGAGCAATGTGGGGATCCCCCATCGGGTGACGGGATTCTGTACCTTCTGGGATTATACCATTTTGCAGCAGTACAGGGATTACGACGATCACCGAAGCGAAAATGAGCGGATTTTCGAATTTACCACTTCTTCCAACAATCGAGACGGTCTGGCTGTCCGCGCCATAGCCGACGATCTGCTGAGGCGGGGGGAAGAGAAAAAGATCCTGCTGGTTTTGAGCGACGGCCGCCCTTACGATGTGATTGCCAACCGGCCCAATGCCCGCAACCCCCAGCCCTACCGGGGCGGCTATGCCGTACGGGATACGGCCATGGAGATCCGCAAGCTGCGGAACTTGGGGGTATCCGTCCTAGGTATTTTTGCCGGGGAGGAGAAGGACCTGGCCGCCGAAAAAAAAATATTCGGCAAGGATTTTGCCTACATCAAGGATATTAACCATTTTTTCAAAGTGACAGGGCGGTATTTACTGCGCCAGATGGAAGAGTGAGAACGAAAAGGAGAGGAAGAAGATGAAAAAAATGACGCGAAAAGGTATTCCTTTTCATATTACTCGTTCTTTTCTGACGGACAGCCTCTGTGTCCTTATGGGAACCGCTGTGTTGGCGTTTTCCATCCGCGCGGTGTTCGATCCCATGAGCATGGTTACGGGCGGGTTCAGCGGTATCGCCATCCTGGCGTCTTTTATAAGCGGCGGGCGTATCCCATTGTGGCTGACCAACCTGGTTCTAAACGCGCCGCTGTTTCTGATCGCCTGGCAGCAAAAGGAATGGGGGCTTCTGCGCCAGTCCATTCTGGGAGCGGCGGCCCTGACGGTCTGGCTGAAGGTCATTCCTGAGATCCCGTTCATATCCGGCGACTGGTTTCTGGCCTCGGTCTGCGGCGGTGTGATCATGGGGGTATCCATGTTCCTAATCCTGCGGGTGGGGGCCACCTCCGGCGGTACGGATATGCTGGCTATGTTGCTGCACAGGAAGCTGCTGGCGGGTATCTCGGTGGCCAGGATCCTGCAATGGATTGATGCGGTCATAGTGGTCAGCGGCGTCCTGCTGGTGGGATGGAAACCCACCCTTTATGCGGTGATTGCTATTGTTATTTCGGCCTGGGTTACGGATCATCTGCTGATGGGACAGCATTTTTCTAAATCCGTGCTGGTGGTTTCGGATCATGCGGGAGACATCGCGAAGCAGGTCATGGCCGAGATGGACAGAGGGGTCACGGGCCTGCAGGGCCAGGGTATGTATACGGGCAGCGACCGTCTGGTGCTGCTGTGCGTGGTGGACAGGCGGCAGATCGTAGCGCTCAAGAGCCTGGTCTTTGCCAGAGATCCGGCGGCTTTTATGATCGTCATGGACGCGGCGGAGGTATTCGGCGAGGGCTTTTTGCAGGAAAGGCATTGAATTTCAGCCGAACTATTACAAAATGTTAAAAAATATTACATTTTCTCTTCCTTTTTTTACGAAGATATATTACAATCAACTTTGATAGAAAAAGAATATGGACAATTGTGAAGAGGTGGAACAGTTATACAGGAGATATAGGGGGAGCAGAGTATGTTAGCAGTACAGGCGTTGCAGGAGAACCTGGACGGAATGAAGAGTATTTCCAAAAATGACTATTATATAGCTGACTCCAGGGGAATTGTGCTGGCGGCGACAGGGGAGGCGGTCTTTGACAGCCAGGGTCTCCGCGTTTTTCTGGATTCCCAGGCGGACAGCCAGGTGGTGGGGGAATACTACTATTTTAAAGTCCATAACGAGGAGTATCAGCCGGAATATGTGCTGATCGTGGGCGGGGGTACGGATCCCTATATGCTGGGACAGCTGGCCGTGTTCCAGCTTCAGAATCTTTTAAAAGCCAGCCAGGAAAGATTTGACAAGGACAGCTTTTATAAAAACCTGTTACTGGATAATTTTCTGCTGGTGGATGTGTTTAACCGGGCCAAAAAGCTTCATATAGAAATGAAGATCCGACGGGTTGTGTTTGTCGTGGAGTGCGGAAAGAGCCGGGAGGCCGGCGCCCTGGAGCAGCTGCGAACGGTTCTTCAGGGGAAGAAGGGGGATTTCGTCACCGCTGTGGATGAGAACAGCATGATCGTGGTGCGGGAGCTGGAGGAGCAGGAGACGCCCCAGGATATCCAGCGCACGGCCCAGATGATCCTGGATTATGTCTGCCGGGATGAGAATGACGGCGTGCGTATCGCTTATGGCACCATTGTAAAGGAGCTACAGGAGGTGTCCCGTTCCTACAAGGAGGCCAGGCTGGCTCTGGATATTGGGCGTATATTCCTAGACGACAGGCGGGTCATGGCATACAGTTCGCTGGGGATCGGCCGCCTGATCTACCAGCTTCCTATACCGCTGTGTAAGATGTTTATCCGGGAGGTGTTTGGCGAGCATACGCCGGAGGATCTGGACGAGGAAACCCTGCTTACCATCAACAAATTTTTCGAGTATAATCTGAATGTGTCTGAGACATCCCGCCAGCTTTTTATTCACCGCAATACGCTGGTGTACCGTCTGGATAAGCTGCAGAAGACCACGGGGCTGGATCTGCGGGTTTTTGAGGACGCGATTACATTTAAGATCGCGCTGATGGTGGTTAAATATATGAAGTATATGGAGACGATCGAGTATTAGGACAGCGGTAGGGGAGCGAAGCGGCTGTCTATACCCGCGGGCACAAAAGTTTTCCAGATTCATTGGCGCTCGCGGGCATATACGGGCAACAACGCTGGCAGATCACAGCGCTCGCGAGTATAAAAGGAGGAATGTCATGATTGAGATGGATGGAGTGAGTAAGTCATATGCGAAGGGCCAGCCGGCCATCAACAATATGTCTTTACATATTAATAAGGGGGAGTTTGTGTTCATCGTGGGAAACAGCGGTTCCGGCAAATCCACGCTGATCAAGCTGCTTTTGAAGGAGCTGGAGCCGACGGCGGGGACGATCCGGGTCAACGGCTTTTACCTGAACAAGCTGCGCCGGGGCAAGATCCCCAAATTCCGCCGCGGCGTGGGCGTGGTGTTCCAGGATTTCCGCTTGCTGAAAGACCGCAATGTCTATGAAAATGTGGCCTTTGCCCAGCGCGTCATTGAGCGGCCCAACCGGGTAATCAAGAAACGGGTACCGGAGATGCTGACCCTGGTGGGCCTGGCGGAGAAATACCGCTCCTTTCCCAAGGAGCTGTCGGGAGGCGAGCAGCAGCGTGTGGCCCTGGCCCGCGCCCTGGTAAACCGTCCTAATATTCTGCTGGCGGACGAGCCCACCGGTAATCTGGATCCGAAGAACTCTTTTGAGATCATGAAGCTTCTGGAGGAGATCAATGAGAGGGGGACCACGGTGCTGGTGGTGACCCATAACCGGGAGATCGTCAATGCCATGAAAAAACGGGTGATCACACTGCGCAAGGGCGTGATCATCAGCGATGAGCAGGAGGGTGGTTACGTTGAGAATTAGTACGATTTTTTATATATTTAAGCAGGGCTTTAAGAATATCTGGCACAATCTGATGTTTTCTATCGCCTCCATCGCTACCATGGGCGCCTGTATCTTCCTGTTCGGCCTGTTTTTCTCGATTCTGGTGAATTTCCAGTATATCGTGCGCAACGCCGAGACGAATGTAACGATTACGGTGCTGTTTGAGGAAGGCCTGGATCAGGGGCGTATCAATGAGATCGGCGAGCTGATCAATGCCCGTGACGAGGTGGTCAAGGTAGAGTACAAGTCCGCGATGATGGCCTGGGAGGAATTCCGGGTGGATTATTTTGAGGGGGATGAAAAAGCGGCCCGGGGTTTTGGCAGTGACAATCCCCTGGCGAAATCCTCCAGCTATGAGGTATATGTGGAAACCATAGAGGCTCAGAATGGCCTGGTGTCTTATGTGGAGGGGCTGCAGGGCGTCCGTGCTGTCAACCGGTCGGAGGCGGCCATGAAGACATTGAGCACATTCAACAGGTTGCTGGGCTATGTGTCGGCGGCGATTATCCTGATCCTGCTGGCCGTATCGGTATTTTTGATCAGCAATACGGTCTCCGTGGGTATCTCGGTGCGCCGGGAGGAGATTGCGATCATGAAGCTGATCGGCGCTACGAACTTTTTTGTCCGGGCTCCGTTCCTGGTGGAGGGTATCATGATCGGCCTGGTGGGCTCGGCGGCGCCGCTGGCGGTAGTGTATGTGCTGTATGGTAAGGTCGTCAGCTATGTGCTGACCCGGTTCCATATTCTGCAAAATATCGTGCAGTTCCTGGATGTGGATCAGGTGTTTGGCGTACTTCTGCCCATCGGATTGATCCTGGGCATGGGCATTGGCTTTATGGGCAGTGTGATGACGATCCGGAAACATTTAAAGGTGTAAGAAAGAATGGCGCTTCATATAATATATAAGCGGATAAAAGGCAGGTGGGACGGCTCATCTGCTTTTTTGGCCATGTGAAGAGAGGTGGGTCAGCTATGCGGGAGAGAAGAAAGGATTTCTGGTGGGGCGCTCTGGTGGGCGCCCTGACGGTGATGGCTGTGCTCCTGGGCGTGCGTTTAGCCTCGGCCCTGGGCGGGGATACCGGGCCGGAGAGCCGGGCTACCCGGAATAAGATCCGTGCGGTGGACGCGCTGATCCGGAGCCATTATCTGAATGAACGGGATGACCAGGCGCTGTCTGATGGGATGCTGCGGGGGCTGGTGGCCGGGCTGGATGACACTTACGCCGCCTATTATACGGCCAGTGAGTATGAAGAGATCCAGAACGC
Source organism: uncultured Lachnospiraceae bacterium (assembly GCA_910588295.1). Classification (GTDB taxonomy): domain Bacteria; phylum Bacillota; class Clostridia; order Lachnospirales; family Lachnospiraceae; genus UBA11957. The sequence continues at coordinate 10,205 of CAJUQO010000069.1, forward strand.
CAATAACGGTGAGTACGACGGCCTGGGGCTGGTCATGCAGAAGGACGGAGCCACGGGGGAGGTCACTATCGTGGATTGCTATGAGGGTACGCCGGCCGAGGCGGCAGGGATAGAGGCCGGAGACGTGCTGGTTTCCGCTGACGGCCTGCAGGCGGTGGACGTGGAGCTGGATGTGCTGGCGGCGGCCATCAAGGGCAGCGAGGAAAATGCCGTGCATCTGGTACTGATGCGGGCCGGAGAGACTTATGAGAAGGATGTGGAAAAGGCACGGATTGAGGTGCATATGGTGGAGAGCCGGATGCTGGAGGATCAGATCGGTTACATCCGCATTTCCCAGTTTACCGCCCATGTGGCGGAGGATTTCACCAAAGCCTATGAGTCTATGCTGGCAGACGGTATGAAGGGGCTGGTCGTCGACCTGCGCAGCAATCCCGGCGGCCTGATGGACAGTGTGGTGGATACCCTGAACGTATTTATGCCCGAGGGACTGCTGGTCTACACGGAGGATCGGGCCGGGGCGCGGACGGAATACAGCAGTGAGGGGGAGTCCCCTATAGAAATCCCTCTGGCGGTGCTGGTCAACGGAAATAGCGCCAGCGCTTCGGAGATTTTTGCCGGGGCGGTGAAGGATTACGGCGTGGGAACGCTGGTGGGCACGGTGACTTTCGGCAAGGGTATTGTGCAGAAGACTTACAGCATGGCGGACGGCAGCGCCGTAAAGATGACGACGGCCTACTATTATACGCCGAAGGGGGAGTGCATCCACGGAAAAGGCATACAGCCCGATGTGGAGGTAGAGCCGGAACAGGACAGTGGGGAGGACGTGCAGCTGCAAAAGGCGGTGGAGATCTGCCGGAAAAAATAAGAGGATACATGGAGAAATGGGTGTCGGTTAGGCAATGTGCCTAAAACGGCGCCTTTATTTTTTACGCAAATCAAATTAATTTAATTTGACTATAGATTAAAAGTAAATTAAAATGCAGTTAATGAACGCTGCGAAGTGCAGAAGGGTAAATAATAAAAGCGGAGGTAAATAATATGGCAATTGGATATGACGGAGCCCGGAGGCCCTTAGAAGGTCTATTCAGCTTGTATCGACATGGATAACGAGGATTATGAGATGCTGACTCTCTGCGGCTCCTGGGCCCGGGAAAGGCATATCCAGACCTGTTCCCTGGCTTACGGCAAACAGTCGGTGGCCTCCGCCAGGGGAGGATCCAGTCATCAGCAGCATCCGTTTATGGCTCTTGTCAGTCCCGGATGCACCCAGGAGTACGGCGAGGTGTACGCCATGCATTTTGTCTATTCCGGTAATTTTCTGGCCCAGGCGGAGCTGACCCAGTTCGATGCTGTCCGGATGACCATGGGCATTTCGCCGGAGACTTTTGGCTGGTTGTTGCGTCCCGGTGAATCCTTCCAGGCGCCGGAGGCGGTTCTGACATATTCCGAAAGGGGACTGGGGCAGATGACCCGCAATTACCATGATTTTTACCGGAACCATCTGATCCGCAGCCCTTACAGGGATAAAAAGCGCCCGATCCTGATCAACAACTGGGAGGCCACCTATTTCGAGTTTGACACGGAAAAGCTCCTGGAGATTGCCCGGGTGGCCGCCGGGGCCGGTATCGAGATGCTTGTCATGGACGACGGCTGGTTCGGAAAGCGGAATGAGGCCAACTGCTCCCTGGGGGACTGGGTCGTCAACGAGGAGAAGCTGAAGGGGGGATTGCCTTATCTGGTGGAGCAGATCAATGCGCTGGGGATGGCTTTCGGTATCTGGTTTGAGCCGGAGATGATTTCACCGGATTCCGATCTTTACCGGGCCCATCCCGACTGGGCGATCCGTCTGCCGGGACGGGCGCCCGTGCAAAGCCGCAGCCAGTATGTGCTGGATCTGTCCCGCACCGACGTCCGGGAGTATGTGTATGAGAGTGTGGCCGCCATATTGCGCAGCGCCAACATCGCCTATGTAAAATGGGATATGAACAGGCAGCTTTCGGATCTGGGCAGCGCCTGGCTGACGGCAGACAGCCAGGGCGAGCTGAGCCACCGCTTTGTGTTGGGGCTTTATGAGCTGCAGGAGCGGCTGGTCACGGAATTTCCGGATCTTCTACTGGAAAATTGTTCCAGCGGCGGGGGCAGGTTTGATCCCGGCATGCTCTACTACAGTCCCCAGATCTGGTGCTCCGATGATACGGACGCTATTGAACGGCTGGCCATCCAGGAGGGGACGGCCCTGATCTATCCCCTGTCCACCATGGGGGCCCATGTCAGCGCCTGCCCCAATCACATACTGAAACGCCAAACGCCCTTTGAGACCAGAGGCCATGTGGCTCTGGCCGGTACCTTCGGCTATGAGCTGGATGTGACAAAGCTGGATCAGGAGGAATTGGCGATGATCCCGGCCCAGGTGGCTCTCTATCACAAATATAACGATCTGATCCGCGGCGGGGATTACTATCGGATCGCGTCCTATCGGGAAAACCACTCCCATGATTGCTGGGCCGTGGCCGCGAAAGATCGGTCGGAGGTTTTAGTGACCTGGGTACAGGTACTGGCCCGGGCCAATGTCCACAGCCGCCGGGTGCGTCTGCGGGGGTTTGACCCGAAAGCCCGGTATAGGCTGGAGGATACAGAGCAGATCTATGCGGGTGAGATGCTGCTGCGGGGCGGATTTTTGATGGAAAACCTGAGCGGGGATTATAAAAGCCGGATTTATAGGTTTGAGAGGGTGTAAAAATCTGAATATTTTGCAAAAAACCTTCCGCGCCATTTGACAAAACCATGGATTAACCCTATAATTTGTAACAGCTCTGCCGAAAGCAGAACTGTTACAAATTATAGGACAGAAGCTCCGGGAAGTAATTCAGAGGTCAGAGAGAAATGGAGTCAGGGAATGAATAAGGTAAGATTGGCTGATATTGCCGAGCAGGTGGGTGTGAGCACGGTGACGGTGCATAATGCGCTCAACGGGCAAAAGGGAGTCAGCGATGAGGTCAGAGAAAGGATACGGAAGGTTGCCGATGAGATGGGCTACCGCCATGGTGGCGCGATGGGCAAACAGCCCAGGGATTCCCGGTTTCGCAATATAGGCGTAATCATATCGGAAAAATATCTGGCTGAGTATACGACTTTTTACTGGAAAATGTATCAGGAGATGGCGATCGTGGCCACGGACAAGAATTGCCTGACCGTGGTGGAGATCCTCAAACATGACGCGGAGGATAAGCTGGTCATGCCCCGGATCCTGGGAGATGACAGCATCGACGGCCTGGTCATGATGGGCGAGGTGAGCAGAGAGTATATCCATCGGATGAAACAGCAGTATCACGTACCCGCTGTGTTTCTGGATTTTTACGACAAGGAACTAGCGGAGAACGCAGTAGTCACGGACAATTTCTATGGTACGTACCTCCTGACCGAATATCTCTTTGAGCAGGGGATCCGGAAGATGGCTTATGTGGGCTCGATTCATGCCACCAGCAGTATCATGGACCGTTATTGCGGGTTTTACCGGGCGATGCTGCAGCACGGCGAGCAGGTGCCGCCGGAGTGGGTTCTGGAGGACAGAGATGAGAACGGAGAGCTTCATATCACGATCCCCGAGAGTCTGCCCGAGGCTTTTGTGTGCAACTGCGATCTCGTGGCGGGTATCATGATCATGAAATTGGAGGAGCGGGGCATACGGGTGCCTGAGGATGTATCGGTGGTGGGATTTGACAATTATCTGTATCCGGGTTTTCCGGACAAACGGATCACCACCTACGAGGTGAATATGCGGGCCATGGCAAAAGTGGCCCTGGATAAGATCCTTAAGATGATACGGAATCCCAGCGCGGGAAGAGGGCTGGATATCGTCTCCGGCCATATCGTGGAGAAGGACAGCGTGAGGCTGAAAATAAATGCGGATATATGAAAAAAGGGAGCGGCAGCCGGCTTTGCGGAGACTGCCGTAAATGAAAAGGCTGCCGATGGCAGCCTTTTTTGTACAGAATGGTCTGCGCACCCTTTTACTGGTCAGGATTCATTTCCTTGGAGGGAATACAGAAATCCGGGTGCTCTCCCTGCCAGGTGGTCTGCGGCATACAGCTGATCATCCACATTTCCTCCTCGGTGAGGGTAAAATCGAAAATATCCTGGTTGCCTTTCATGTGCGCTTCGGAGGAAGCCTTGGGGATCGGGATGATGCCTTTTTGCGTCAGGAAACGCAGGCTGATCTGGGCAGGGCTTTTTCCGTATTTTTCCGCCAGAGGATTTAAAAGATAGCGGTCGGCATCCTGGCTGTCGCACCGGCGCCCCAGGGGGCTCCAGGCCATGGGACGGATATCATGATCCAGACAGAACCGCACGGCGGCTTCCTGAGAATGGCCGGGATGGAGTTCCAACTGGTTGACCGCAGGCTTAACCTTACAGTTTTCGAGAAGGGAGATCAGATGGTGGGGCAGGAAGTTGCTGCAGCCGATGCTCCGGATCTTGCCCTCCGCCCGCATTTCCTCCAGGGCCCGCCAGGTCTCGGCGTTTATTTCCTTCCAGTTTTCATCCCAGGCTCCGGTCTGGCGGGGCCAGTGGATCAGATAGAGATCTACATAATCCGTCTGCAGGCGTGAAAGGGAAGCCTCCAGGGCCCGTTTCGCGTTCTCGTAGCCCCGCTCCGGAATCCAGAGTTTGGTTTCGATCACAAAATCCTCCCGGGGTAGGCCGCTTTCCTTAAGGGCCTGTCCCAGGGACCGTTCTGTCTCATACAGGGATGCCGTGTCGAAGAAACGGTATCCGCACCGGATGGCGGTTTTTAGGATCTGCACATTATCATGTCCTACTACTTTGTAGGTGCCAAAGCCCTGAACAGGTATCCGGGCGCCGTCGTTCAGTGTGTAACAATCGTTAATAGAATGCATACTTTCACCATTCCTTTCTGATTTTCTTTCCAGGCTTGCCATAAACAATTCATAAAAGTCGTCTTCATCCGTCAGCATCGGGGAATTTTCTCCGCCTCCGTTGGTACTCCGTTTCATAGCCGCGTGGAATTCTTCCCCGGCACAGATCAGCTCCATCTCATAGATCTCATAGCCCAGTTTCCGGCATTCCCGGCAAAAGGCTGAGAGGGTGTCTGATGCCTTACGGGTATCCAAGAGCCGGTTCCGGATAGCCGGATCGCGCCAGGCCCTTTTCTGCAGCTCGTCCAAAAGTGTCACGGTGTCCATAGTTTGCCTCCTTTCTACATGGTTCTATTGTATCATCCGCCCGGTAAGATTACAACAGCAAGGCCTGGCGCTGGTTTTCTGATTTTGCTTCCCGAAATAGCAACGAACGCTTAATGAAATGATAAAAAATTAACTAAATATTAGTTCTGGAATTTAGGGATGGATTGTAAATGAATTGTGAAAAATACATAATTTTTTTACTTAAAAAATTTGCATATCTAACAGAAATGAAATTTTAAGTTAATTACTCTTGCATAAGTTAAATGTGATAAGATTAAATTACTTAAAAGAAAACTTTATTAAGGAAAAAGAAAATGGAGGTAAGAAAGATGAAAGCAAAGAAAATGATCAGCCTAGGTCTTGCCGCGGCGATGGCCATGTCTTTAGCAGCATGCGGGGGCGGCGGCGGAAACGCGGAGAAGAGCGACGCCGGAAGCAGCGCAGGTACAGAGAGCAGCGCCGGAAGCAGCGCAGGTACAGAAAGCAGCGCCGGAAGCAGCACGGCTGGAGAGGGCAGCGAGGGTGTTCCCACCATCGACCAGATCAAGGTGGGCGAGGATTATCAGGATCTGACCGCCAGCATTAAGGTGCTGACCAACCGTACCGATATCGTGGATACGGTGTACAAGGGGTATGCCGACGAGTTTATGAAGCTGTATCCCAATATCACGGTGGAGTATGAGGGCATCACCGATTATGAAGAGTCCCTGAACCTGCGTCTGACCACCGGCGACTGGGGCGATCTGTGCTTCATTCCCACGTCTGTGGCGAAAAGCGAGCTGAGTCAGTACTTTACTCCATTGGGAAGTTTTGAGACTTTGGATCCCATCTACAATTTCTGTCAGGAGAAGAATTTTGAAGGAACGGTATATGGCATCGCCAACGGGGGAACGGCCAGCGGCGTTGTGTATAACAAGAGGATCTGGAACGAGGCCGGTATCACGGCTCTGCCCACCACTCCGGATGAGTTTTTAGAGGATCTGCAGAAGATCAAGGACAACACGGACGCCGTGTCGCTGTACACCAATTTTTCAGCAGGCTGGACCATGGGCGCCTGTGTTGCGCTTATGAAATCACGGCTTACTATACAGGAACGTCTAAAAGATTTACG
>CAJUQO010000070.1 GCA_910588295.1 uncultured Lachnospiraceae bacterium
TCCCTGAAAACATGAGGTTTTTAAGAAAAATAGGATTGTAATACTTTACAATACCTGAGGCAGAAAGGGGGAAAAAGTATGAAGTATCGTAAACTTGGCCGCACAGGCCTGACTGTCAGCGAGATCGGCATGGGCTGTGAGGGCATGGTGGGAAAGAGTAACGAGGTGATCCGGGAGTATGTGGATGCGATGGAGGCGGGCGGGGTCAACTGCATCGACCTGTACGCGCCCAACCCCGAGTTCCGCACGGGGCTTGGCCTGGCCCTTAAAGGGCGGCGGGACAAATTTATCCTGCAGGCCCATCTGTGCGCGGTCTGGAAGGACGGGCAGTACAAGAGGACCCGGGAGATCTCCGAGGTGAAGGAGGGTTTTGCGGATCAGCTTGAGAGGCTGCAGACGGATCATGTGGAGATCGGCATGATCCATTATGTGGATTCCCTATCGGACTGGGAGACGGTGAAAGACGGCGACGTAATGAAATATGCGCTGGAGCTTAAAAGCTCCGGTGTGATAAAGGCGGTCGGCATGTCCAGCCACAATCCCGAGGCGGCCCAGGCGGCGGTGGACAGCGGCCTCATTGATGTGCTGATGTTCAGCGTAAACCCCTGCTATGATTTACAGCCGGGGAATGAGGATATTGAGCTGCTGTGGGCGCCGGAAAGCTATGCCGGAAACCTGGTGAATATGGATCCCGCCCGCCAGGCACTGTATGAAGCCTGCCAGCGTAAGGGCGTGGGCATCACGGTCATGAAGGCTTTTGGCGGCGGCGACCTGCTGGACGAGAAATTATCTCCCGCCGGGAAGGCCCTGACCCTGTACCAGTGCCTGCACTATGCGCTGACCCGCCCGGCGGTGGCCTCGGTGATGTCGGGAGCCCGGACAGTGGAGGAACTTAAGGTCAGCATCGCCTATGAGGAGGCCCCAAAAGAGGAGAAAGATTACGCGGAAGCGTTTGCCTCCCTGCCGAAGATCAGCTGGCAGGGACACTGTATGTACTGCGGCCACTGTGCGCCCTGTCCCAAGGGGATCGACGTGGCGTCGGTGACGAAATTCCTGAACCTGGCCGTGGCTCAGGGCGAGCTACCTGAGACGGTGCGGGAACACTATGGCGCGCTGGCCGAGACGGCTTCGGCCTGTGTGGCCTGCGGCGCCTGTGAGAAGCGATGTCCCTTCGGCGTGCCGGTGACGGAAAACATGAAGAAGGCTGTGGAAGTCTTTGGAAAGTAAGATTGTTTGTAACAAAGACAATTTAAATGAAGTTTGCATCGTAACGTGCAAGTTGTTTAACCGTTACGGTTATCACGGAAAGAAAAGAGAAAGAGAGAACTCATATGAAGAAAAATAATCCCAGAGCGTTGCTGCCCATTGTCGTATTTCTGGTCTTATACCTGGGACTGGGGATCTTGTTTGAGTATGTGATGGCGATCCCGATGGGCTTTTACAATATCCCCATCGTGACCGCGTTTCTGGCTGCCATCCTGACGGCCTGCCTCCAGAACCGGCAGCTTACGTTTGACGACAAACTGGAGATCATGGCCCAGGGTATGGCCGATAAAAATATCATTACCATGCTCCTGATTTTCCTGGTAGCCGGCACTTTCGTGGGCGTGGTGGGAAGGAGCAGCGCGGAGAGCGTGGCCTATTTCATGCTGTCGCTGATCCCGGCGAGGTTTGCGGTGGCGGTGCTGTTTGTGGTGTCCTGCTTTGTGTCCACGGCCATGGGGACCTCCGTGGGAACCATCACGCTGATCACCCCCATAGCGGTGGCGGTTTCGGCGGCCTCCGGTTTCGGCCTGCCCCTCTGCGTGGGTTCGGTCATGGGCGGAGCCATGTTCGGGGATAACCTGTCCTTTATCTCGGACACCACCATCGCGGCCTGTAACGGCCAGGGCTGTGCCATGAAGGATAAGTTCCGCGAGAATTTCGGCATCGCCCTGCCGGCGGCCGTCGCTACGCTGGTGCTGATCCTGATACTGTCCCTGGGCACGGACTTAAGCGGCGCGGTGTCTCAGGAGTACAACCTGATTCAGATTATCCCCTATGTGCTGGTGTTGATCGGCGGCGTTGTGGGCATCAATGTGTTTGTGGTGCTTTTGATAGGCATCGTGTCCGGCGCGGTGATCATGCTGGCTACGGGTCAGGTAACGCCGGTGGATATGATCGGCAATATGGGTTCCGGCGCGTCCGGCATGTTTGAGACTTGTATGGTGGCCGTCCTGGTGTCGGCCATGTGCGCGCTGATCCGGGAATACGGCGGCTTTGAGGCGCTGCTCTCGGCCATCCGCAAAGTCTTTAAGGGGAAAAAGGGCGGCCAGCTCGGCATGGGCCTTCTGGTGTGTGCCATGGACGTGGCTACGGCCAACAATACGGTGGCTATCGTCATGGCCAATCCGATCGCCTCGGAGATGGCGCAGGAATACGGGATCAGCAAGAGGAAATCCGCTTCCATCCTGGATACTTTCTCCTGTATTTCCCAGGGGGTGATCCCCTATGGTGCCCAGATGCTGGTGGCCCTCTCGGCGGCCAATGAGCTGGGGCATGAGCTGTCGGCTTTTGACGTGATCCCGAATCTGTTCTACCCCGGGTTTCTGCTGGTCAGTTCATTGATCTTTATTTTTGTGATTCCGGAGCGTGGGACGGCTAAATGACAGGGCAGGGGCCGGATTCCCGCCTGAAAGGTTTATGTGTTTTTACGGACTTTGCAGCACACCGAAGGCGTATCCCAAGAAGCGCAAAGCCCCCGGCCGAACTTCAGCTCCAGTGATCATATTTTTTGATGGACATATGGACGAAAATGGTTATAATAAGACCTGTACAGGCGCATATATGCGCAGACGGCGGCTGTGAAGGTACTGAACAGTTACCGCAAACGAAAATCAGGAGGTAAAAGACAATGACAAAATATGAGTGCGAACCCTGCGGTTATGTGTATGATCCCGAGGCAGGCGATCCCGACAACGGCATTGAGCCGGGAACCGCTTTTAAGGATCTTCCGGAGGATTGGGTGTGCCCGCTGTGCGGCGCAGGCAAGGAGGAATTTGCCGAGGTGTAAGAAATTCGGCGCGGTTCCCCGGGCAGAGCGTATCTGTCCGGGGATTTTTTTTGCAGGAGGTATAGATATATGGAAAGCAAATTAGTTATTCGTGATATGGAAACAAGGGATCGGGAGCAGGTGCTGGCGCTGGAGGATCTGTTTTACCACTCGGACGCGGTGTGCCATCCGGTGGATCCGTCCGTATGGGAGAGGTGTTTTGACGCGGCGATAGAAGAGACGTCCACGCTGCGGGGGCTGGTTCTGGAGGAAGCGGGGCAGATCGCCGGGTATGCGTACATCACGACATTCTTTGCCACGGAGGTGGGCGGCTTGTGTCAGATGATCGAGCAGATTTACATTAAGGAAGGCTGCCGCCATAAAGGGTACGGTTCCCGGCTCTTGGCGTGGCTGGAGCAGGAGTACCCCGCGGTGCGCCGGATGCGCCTGGAGGTGACGGAGGAAAACCAGGATGCGGTCCGCTTGTATAAAAAGATGGGATATGAGTTCCTGGGATATCTTCAGATGGTTAAAGAGAGAATCTGACAGGACAATATAAATTTTTAAACGGGTCTGTACATTCTGCGGATCTGTTAAAGAAATCTTAAACCTTTGCCTGATTTTTTCTTAAAAAAATTTCCCCTATACTATACATGGAGGTTGAAAGTGATATGTACAACATTCTGGTATGCGACGATGAGAGGGATATCGTGGAGGCGCTGAAAATCTATCTGGAGGCGGAGGGCTACCGTACGTTTCCCGCATACACGGGGAAGGAGGCCCTGGCCGTCATGGAGCGGGCCGAGATCCATCTGGCGCTGATGGATATCATGATGCCGGTGATGGACGGCATCACCGCCATGGTGGAGATCCGCAGACGGAGCAATGTGCCGGTGATCCTCCTGACAGCCAAGGGGGAGGACACCGACAAGATCCTGGGCCTGAATGTGGGGGCCGACGATTATGTGACGAAGCCCTTCAACCCGGTGGAGGTGCTGGCCCGTGTACGTTCCCAGCTCCGGCGCTACATGCAGCTGGGCAGCGGAAAGAAAGAGGAGCGGGGGCTCCTTGTACTGGGCGGCATCGAGCTGGATCCAAAGGCCGTGGAGGTGCGGCTGGACGGGGAAAGGCTCTCCCTCACGCCTACCGAGTACGAGATCCTAAAGCTCTTCATGGAGCATCCCGGCGAGGTGCTCTCTCCGAAGGAGATCTACCGCCGGGTCTGGAAAGAAGCGCCTGTCAGTGCCGAGGGTACCGTCGCCGTGCATATCCGCCATCTCCGGGAAAAAATAGAGATTACCCCTTCGGATCCCCGCTATCTCAAGGTAGTCTGGGGTCAGGGGTATAAGCTCGAGAGAGGGGACAGACCATGAAAAAATTACTGACAAAGGGCTGGGCAAAAGGTATTGCCGGTATACTCGCTACATTTTTCTTTGCTGCCGCTGCTGCCTGCGGGGCGTGTACATTGTATCTGATGGAAAATGGATATTATGTAGACTCTTTGGAAGAGATCCAGGATCAGGGACTGAGGAACCGGGCAGAATATTATGGGGCTACTGTATATGGATTGTATAAAAGAGACGGCGAGCAGCCCTGGCTCGAAGAGAAGGAAGAATTCCGCTACCGGCTGCTGGACGCGTCGGGGAAAGAGCTGGCGGGAAATTACCGGGAAGGGAAGGACGGCGGATTATTCCATTCCTGGGAATATCAGGAGGCCCGCATGGATCTGGGCGTAGATGACGCCGGGGTATGGCCGGCGGACGCGCCTTTTGAGGCGACGCCGAAAAAAGGGGTCATGTACTATCCATCGCGTATGGGGGTGGAGATGTACGCGGAGGAAGAGGATCCTGAAACATGGAGCTGGCGCTGTAGGGTGCCGGCCTGCACGGTGGAGGTTTATATGAATCGCGCCGCCGCGCTGAAAACCTATGAGGATGATTTAAAGTTTTCAGAGGCAATGTACGGTATGCGGGCCGCGTTTCCGGCCAGCTTTGCGGGGAGCTTGCTGCTGACGGCGGCCTGTCTGGCTTTTCTGTACGCGGCGGCGGGACGCACAGGCGACGGCAAAGAGATCCGGGCCGGCGTCCTGGAACGGATTCCCTTTGATGTGTTTACCTGCCTGGCCTGCCTGGCCGCGGGCCTGTTAATCAATTTGTCTATAGAGCTTCAGTGGCAAGCGGAAGAGAGCGTCCGGCTGGCGGTTATGGTGTTTGTCGTCTTATGTGGCTGGTTTATAGGCCTGCTCTACACACTCAGCATCGCCGTGCGGCTGAAGCGCCATGAGATTTTGAAGGGCTGGCTTTCTGTCCGGATCCTGCGCTGGTGCGCCCGCCAGATGGGGAAGGCGGGCCATATGGCCGGAGTTCTTCTCCGCGGGCTGCCGCTGTACGGAAAAGCCCTGGCGGCCTACGCCCTGCTGGCTCTGGCGGAGGGTATTTTGCTTTCCGCATGCTGGTATGATATGGAAGTATATGTGATGTTCTGGATGCTGGGGAAGATCCTGCTGGCCCTTGGGCTGGCGTATCTGATCCTGGTGCTGCACAAACTGCAGCAGGGAGGTAAAGAGATCGCTTCCGGCAACATGGATTATCACGTGGATACAAAGTACATGTTCTGGGATTTCGAGGAGTTCGGCGAGTGCCTGAACCATATTCGGGACGGCCTGGGCCGGGCGGTGGAGGACCGGATAAAGAGCGAGCGTTTTAAAACGGAGCTGATCACCAACGTGTCCCACGATATCAAGACGCCGCTGACCTCCATCATCAGCTATGTAGATTTAATAAAGAAAGAGGAGATGCCCACGGAGGCTCTGCGGGAGTATGTGGAAGTGCTGGACCGCCAGTCCCAGCGGCTGAAGAAACTGATTGAGGATCTGGTGGAGGCTTCCAAAGCGTCCACGGGGAATATAACGGTTCAGCTGGCGGAGTGCGACGTACAGGTGCTCTTAAACCAGTCCATGGCCGAGTACCAGGAGAAGCTGGAAAAGGCCGGCCTGATCCCCGTACTGAAGCAGCCGGACAGTCCCGTGCATATCCGGGCCGACGGCCGCCATCTGTGGAGGATCTTCGATAATCTGCTGAACAATATCTGCAAATACGCCATGCCGGGAACCCGGGTGTACCTGGATGTAACCCTCCTGGACGGCGAAGCCCGGATCACCTTCCGCAATGTCTCGGAATCCCCGTTGCAGATGGACGGGGAAACTCTGCTGGAGCGGTTTGTCCGGGGCGATACCTCCCGACATACCGAGGGGAGCGGCCTGGGACTGTCCATTGCGGCCAGTCTGGCCCAGCTGCAGCATGGACGCCTGGAGCTTGTGACCGACGGCGATCTCTTTAAGGTGGTACTGGTCTTTCCGGCGGTTTTGCCCGCGGCCTATCCGGTGAAGGATTGGGGCGAAGCGGCGGCTCGCTGATTATTGCAGGACGTTTTGTCAGTGGAAGTATGGAAACATACAGGGGAAAGGATAAAATCCAGAAAAAAGGAAGATGGTACGAAATGTTATCGTATCATCTTCCTTTTTCCTTAAAGCCGCATTTCCGAAAAATCAATTTCCAGATCGTCGTAGACACAGGATCGAATGGTGTCGGTAAACGTATACACCGCGGGCGCGGCGGCCTGCTGCATGTCATAAACGAGGATACTTTCCCTTAGTGGATCCACGATCCAATATTCCCTCACGCCGGCCTGCCGATAGAGGAACAGCTTGGTATAGTAATCCATGGCTTTACTGCCGGGGGAAACGATCTCTATGATCCAGTCCGGGGCGCCGTTGCAGCCTCGTTCATTCAGTTTGTTTTCATCGCAGATGACGGAGATATCCGGTTCAAAATATCTGGACTCGCCGGCAAAAGGAAAAACAGCAAAAGGAGCAGGATAAACTCTGCATCCGCCATGCTTTTTTGCTAAATGGTTGCCGATAGCCAGATGAAGAAAGGATAAGATATCCTGATGTCTGCGGCTGGGCGGAGCCATGTAATAGATCTGGCCGTCAATGAGTTCTGCCCGTGTGCCCTCCGGTAAATGGTATATATCGTCGATTGTGTAGAAAGTTTCCTGTGCAGATGTCTGTGCCACGGCTATACTTCCTTTCCGTTTTTCTGCTTTTTTGAAATTCTGATTAAAACATAGCATGTAAAATCACGCGGGTCAACAATTCTGTGTTATTTATATAGAAAATAAATACTGTCCAATTTTCCTGAATCATACCAGTGTGAAAAGTTTATCAAAATTTAATAATTAGTCAATAATAAAAAGTGGAATATAAAATGACCGGGTAGTATAATAAGAATTGTTGCTTCAATTAGAAAAATTTGTTAACAAAGGGCGCGCGGGCGCTCTGGAAAAGGTGGTGAGAGGAAGCGTGGTAAAGACAACATTAGAAACTGTAGAACGGGCCGAGGCCGATGCGGAGAAAATCCGTATCAGGGCTGAGGAAGAGGCCCGGGCTGCGGTGGAGCGGGCGAAGGCAGATGCCGCCGCGATGCAGCAGAAAGAGCTGGCCAGGACGAAGGAAACGATCGCCGGGCAGAAAGCAGCGGCGGACAGGGAAAACGAAGTGTTTCTCAAACGTTCCATGGAGGCCGTGGATGCCGAAATCCAGGCTTTGAAAAAGGTGGCTGCCGGGAAAGAAAAAGGCGCTGTTTCCATGATCCTTGCCGAACTCGTGTAAAAAGAAAATTTAAGAAAGGAGGCGATGCGGATATGGCAGTATTGCAGATGCAGAAACTGACGATCTGTGCCATGAAAAAGGACAGAAAGGCAGTTCTGGAACTGCTGCAGAAGATGGGTACTGTGGAGTGTATTCCCGATCTGGAGGGCAGCGAGGTGTTCAAACGTATGGATACCACGTCCCAGAGAATGCAGTTTGAGAAGAACTTCTCCCTCGCCGAGCAGGCGCTGGAAGTGCTGGATCAGTACGATCCCGTGAAGACTTCCCTTTTTGCATCGTTGGCCGGTAAGGAACTGATCGAGGCAGACGACCTGTCCCAGGTGGTTGCCCAGGTCGGCGCTATCATGACGAAGGTCCGGGAGCTTCTGGGCCTGCAGCGGAAGATATCCGATGCCCGTTCCACGATCCAGAAAAAGGAAGCCGCCATTGAGGGGCTTAAGCCCTGGGCGGGCCTGGATGTGCCGATGAAATGCCAGGGTACAGCCCATACGGCGCTGCTGTACGGTACCCTGGGGCCGGAATACACGCAAAGCATGATCGACGCCGCTTTACATGAACGGCTGCCTGATATCGAAGCCGTGGAGACGGAAATTCTGTCCGCAGACAAAGACCAGGTATGCCTGGCAGTGGTATGCATGAAGAAAGATGCGGCGGCTGTGGAGGAGGCCCTTCGGGCGGAAGGTTTCGCCAGGCGGTTCAGCGTATCCGAGAGGACGCCCGCGGAGCGCATGGCAAAGAGACAGGAGGAGATCCGTGAGATCGAGAAGGAGATTACGGAACTGGAGGCCCAGATTCATGCGATGGCTTCCATGCGGGAGGATTTCCGCCGGGTATCCGACTATTTCCGGATCCGATCGGAGAAATATAAAGTACTGGGCGACCTGATCCAGTCGAAACAGACCTTTATCATCAGCGGTTATATTATGAAAAGGGATGCAGCCCGCACCGTGGATCGGCTGAACAGCCAGTTCGACCTGATGGCGGAGGTAACAGAGATCCCTGAGGACGAGGAGGCGCCGGTGCAGCTGGCGAACAACGGATTCTCCCGCAACTGGGAGGGGATCCTGGAATCCTACGGCCTGCCCCACAGGGGGGAGATCGATCCCACATGCATCATGTCCCTGTGCTATGTATTCCTGTTTGGGCTGATGCTTTCCGATGCGGCCTATGGTCTGATTATGGCTGTGGCCTGCTTCATCGTATTAAAGAAATTCCCGCGGATGGCGGATGGTATGCACAAGTCTCTTACCATGTTTATGTGGTGCGGTGTGTCTACCGTATTCTGGGGGCTTATGTTCGGCGGTTTCTTCGGCGATATGCTGAAAGTAGTGGCTAACGTATTCTTCGGAGTGCAGAACGAGGCTACCCTGGCGTTCCTCGGCGGGGACTGGGCGCTGTGGTTCGTGCCCTTAAATGATCCCATGACTATGCTGATGTGGTCGCTGCTGTTCGGTGTGATCCATCTGTTTTTGGGTCTGGGACTGAAAGGTTACACGCTGCTGAAAGAGGGTAAGCCGATGGACGCCCTGTGCGATGTGGGCCTGTGGTACCTGTTCCTGCTGGGGCTTCTGGGACTTTTGCTTCCCAGCGAGCTGTTTGCCTCGATCGCCGGATGGCAGGGCGTGGTATTCCCCTCGTGGATCGGCTCGGCGTCCTTGGCGTTTATCGCCGTGGGCGGACTGGGGATCCTGTTCTTCTCGGCAAGAGACAATAAAAATTTCGGACTGCGCATTGCCCTGGGGGCATATGATATATACGGCGTAACGAGTTGGCTGTCGGATGTACTTTCCTACTCCCGTTTGCTGGCCCTGGGCCTGGCTACCGGCGTTATCGCCCAGGTTGTCAACTCCATGGGATCCATGTTTGGCAGCTCCATCATAGGCGCCGTGCTGTTTATTATCATTTTCATCATCGGCCATTCACTGAACCTGGCCATCAACCTGCTGGGCGCGTATGTGCACACGAACAGACTTCAGTACGTGGAGTTTTTCGGGAAATTTTATGAAGGCGGCGGAAGGCCGTTTAATCCGTTCAGAGAAAACACAAAATATGTGGATATTAAGGAGGAAAAATTATCATGACTATGGGAACCTTTTACGCATTACTGGGAGCAGCTATCGCTGTCATGTTGGCAGGCGCCGGATCGGCTATGGGTGTAGGTATCGCAGGCCAGGCGGCAGCCGGTGTTATGTCCGAGAAACCGGAACTTTTCGCTAAAGTACTGATCATGCAGCTTCTGCCCGGTACACAGGGTATCTACGGTCTGCTGGTTGGCTTCATCGCCCTGTCCCAGATCGGTGTGATCGGCGGCGGCGCCGGAGAGATGAGTCTTGCCACAGGTCTTATGTATTGCGCAGCCTGCCTGCCCATCGGCCTGGTAGGCCTGATCTCCGGTATCTATCAGGGAAAGACTTCTGCAGCTTCCATCGGGATCCTTGCAAAGAAACCGGATCAGTTCGGTAAAGCCATGCTGTTCCCGGCTATGGTTGAGACCTACGCCATCCTTGCTCTGTTGATCTCCGTACTTTCCGTTACAGGTATCCGGTAACACACGGCAGACACCAAGAAAGTACAGAGTAGGAGGGAAGGCGTATGGCCGGATTGGATAATATAGTAAGCGAAATCCTCGCCGAAGCAAACGCGGCAGCCGAGAATGTCCGGCAGGCGGCGCAGCGTGAGGCCGAAGAGATTGCAAAGGCAGCCGCCGCCCAGAGCCGTCAGGAGTGCGAGGCGCTTGAGGCAAAGGCCGGGCAGGCCAGGGACACGGAGGCCGCCAGGACCAAATCCTCTGCCGACCTGCAGAGAAGACAGCGGCTCCTGGCCGCCAAGCAGGAGATCATCGCGGGCGTGATTGACAAAGCCTATGCGGAGATCTTCCGTCTGGATGACGCGGCGTATTTTGAACTGGTAAAGAAGATGCTGGGACAGTATGTCCTGGATAAAGAGGGCGAGATCTGCTTTAACGAGCGGGATAAGAAACGTCTGCCGAAGGATTTTGCCGATGTGGTCGGCGAGGCTGCGAAAGCGAAGGGCGGTTCCCTGGTTCTGTCCGACAAGGTGCGGAAGATCGACGGCGGATTTGTCCTGATCTACGGCGGTATTGAGGAGAACTGTTCCTTCGAGGCCCTGTTTGCCGCCGAGAGAGACAGACTGACCGACAGGGTATATCAGTTTGTCTTCGCCTGACGGCATTCAGATAGGAGGAATTTATGGCAGAAAATTATGCTTTTGCGGTTGCCAGAGTCAGGGCCCTGGAAGCAGCGCTTTTTTCGGACGCCACCATTGACCAGCTTTTGGGCTGCCGTGAGTACGGCGCCATGCTGCAGATGCTGACAGAAAAAGGCTGGGGCGACGGAACCGAGGCGGACGCGGAGACTATACTTGCCCGCGAGCGGGAAAAGACATGGGAGGTACTCACCGATCTGGTGAAGGATCCGGTGGTCTTTGAACTGCTTTCCTATTCCAAGTTGTTCCATAATCTGAAAGCAGCGATCAAAGAGGTCGTGATCGGTAAGGTTCAGGCCCATATATATTACGATGACTGCCCGATTGGCGGGGAGGAAATGGTAAAGATCGTCTCGGAAAAGAATTTCAGCGCATTGCCGAAGCCCATGCAGGAGGCGGCCGCGGAGGCCCACGAGTCTTTCCTGCACACCGGAGACGGCCAGCTCTGCGACATCATCGTAGACCGGGCGGCGCTTTGCGCGATTTATGAAGCCGGGCAGCGATCAAAGATAGATTTGCTCATGGAATACGCGGAGACCACGGTGGCGGTGGCTGATATCAAAGTCGCTGTCCGCTCGCAGAAAACGGGGAAATCCGCGGAATTTATGCGGCGCGCCCTGGCGCCCTGCAAGAGCCTCAATGTGGAAATGCTGATCCACGGGGCGTTAAGCGGCCAGGAAGCCCTGGCGTCCTATCTGGAGGAGACGGACTACCGGGAAGGGGCCGAGGCTTTGCGGACTTCGCCCTCCGCCTTTGAACGGTGGTGCGACAACCGGATCATCGAGGCGATCAAACCGCAGAAATACAAAGCCTTCACCGTGGGGCCCGTGGTGGCCTATGTGCTGGCGAGGGAAAATGAGATCAAAACGGTGCGGATCATCCTGTCCGGCAGACAGAACGGGCTGTCCGATGATTCTATCCGGGAAAAGGTAAGGGAAATGTATGTATAAAATAGCAGTGATGGGTGATTACGACAGCATCTACGGCTTTGCCACCCTGGGGCTTGATACATTTCCGGTGACGGAGCCGGGTGAAGCAGGCAAACTGCTCAGACGGCTTGCCGAGGGCCAGTACAGCGTGATCTATGTCACGGAGAAGCTGGCCGGCCAGATCGAGAGGGAGATTGCCGTTTATGCCGAGCAGATGCTGCCGGCAATCATCCTGATTCCGGGTACGTCGGGAAATACAGGCAAGGGTGTCGAACGGGTTAAAAAGTCGGTGGAACAGGCCGTGGGATCGGATATTCTGTTCTCCGACAATGAGTAGAAAGGAGATTGTGTCATCGAATGGCTAAAGGTACGATAATTAAAATCGCCGGTCCGCTGGTCATAGCATCGGGCATGAGGGACGCCAACATGTATGACGTGTGCCGCGTCAGCAAGCAGCGTCTGATCGGTGAAATCATCGAGATGCACGGGGACGAGGCGTCCATACAGGTATATGAGGAGACATCGGGACTGAAACCGGGTGAAGAGGTGGAGTCCTCCGAGGTGCCTCTGTCCGTGGAGCTGGGCCCCGGACTGATTGAGAGTATTTATGACGGAATCCAGAGACCCCTGGACGATATTATGAAAGTAACCGGGGGCAACAACCTGAAAAGGGGTGTGGAGGTTCCGTCCCTGAAACGTGACCGCAAGTGGGAGTTTGTGCCCACGGTGAAAGCGGGCGACGAGGTGGAGGCCGGCGATATCATCGGCACGGTGCAGGAGTCCCCCATCGTCGAGCACAGGATTATGGTTCCCAACGGAATCAAAGGAAAGATCAAAAAGATCAACGGCGGCACCTATACCGTGACCGAGACGGTATGTGTCGTCACCGACGCGGAAGGCCAGGATCATGAGCTGACGCTGATGCAGAAATGGCCGGTGCGTAAAGGAAGGCCCTATCAGAAGAAGCTGCCGCTGGATAAGCCGCTGATCACGGGCCAGAGGGTGGTGGATACTTTCTTCCCCATCGCCAAGGGCGGTGTGGCGGCCGTGCCGGGACCCTTCGGAAGCGGCAAGACCGTAATCCAGCATCAGCTGGCCAAATGGGCCGAGGCAGATATCGTAGTATATATCGGCTGCGGCGAGCGCGGAAACGAGATGACCGACGTTCTGAACGAGTTCCCGGAGCTGATCGACCCCAAGACAGGCCAGCCCCTGATGAAGAGAACCGTGCTGATCGCCAATACCTCCGATATGCCGGTGGCTGCCCGTGAGGCTTCCATCTATACAGGTATTACCATCGCCGAGTACTTCCGCGACATGGGTTACTCCGTGGCTCTGATGGCCGACTCTACTTCCCGCTGGGCCGAGGCCCTCCGTGAGATGTCGGGCCGTCTGCAGGAGATGCCCGGTGAGGAGGGGTATCCGGCTTACCTGGGTTCCCGTCTGGCGCAGTTCTATGAGCGCGCGGGCCAGGTGCTGACACTGGGCAAAGAGGGACGGATCGGTTCCCTGTCCGCCATCGGCGCCGTGTCACCGCCCGGCGGCGATACATCCGAGCCGGTATCCCAGGCTACCCTGCGTATCGTGAAGGTGTTCTGGGGACTGGATTCGGCGCTGGCGTATAAGCGCCATTTCCCGGCCATCAACTGGCTGACCAGCTACTCCCTGTATCTGGATAACCTGGCCGGATGGTTTACGGAAAATGTGTCTGAGGACTGGATGAAGGGCCGTCAGGAAATGATGAGCCTTCTGCAGGACGAGGCAGAGCTGGAGGAGACCGTAAAGATGGTAGGTATGGACGCCCTGTCGCCCACGGACCGTCTGAAAATGGAAGCGGCCCGCTCCATCCGTGAGGACTTCCTGCATCAGGTAGCTTTCGACGATGTGGATACCTACACCTCTTTGGAAAAACAGCTGATGATGATGAAGCTGGTGCTGGCGTTCTATCATGTGTCCATGGAAAACATGAAGAAAGGCGCGTCCATGAACGGCCTGATCCGCATGGCGGTGCGTGAGAGAATCGGACGTTTCAAATATACGCCTGTCGATAAGATACAGGACGAGTATGAGACGATCCTCCGCGAACTCCAGACAGAGGCGGATAATCTGCTGCAGAAGGAGGACTATTAATATGCCAAAGGAATATAGAACCATACAGGAAGTGGCAGGCCCCCTGATGCTGGTACATGGCGTTGAGGATGTGGCCTACGATGAGATTGGTGAGATCGAGCTGGCGAGCGGCGAGATCCGCCGCTGCAAGGTGCTGGAGATCAACGGCGGGGATGCCATGGTACAGCTTTTTGAGAACTCCACAGGAATCAACCTTTCCAACAGCAAGGTACGTTTCCTGGGCCGCTCCATGGAGCTGGGCGTTTCCGAGGATATGCTGGGGCGCGTTTTTGACGGCCTGGGAAGGCCCATCGACGACGGCCCGGAGATCCTGCCGGAGAAGCGGATGGACGTCAACGGCCTTCCCATGAACCCGGCGGCCAGAACCTACCCCGAGGAGTTTATCCAGACTGGTGTGTCCGCCATCGACGGGTTGAATACCCTGGTGCGCGGTCAGAAGCTGCCGATCTTCTCGGCCTCCGGTCTGCCCCATGCCCAGCTGGCGGCCCAGATCGCGAGGCAGGCCAAGGTGCGCGGCACCTCCGAGCCCTTCGCCGTTGTGTTCGCGGCCTTGGGTATCACTTTCGAGGAGTCGAACTTCTTTATTAACAGTTTTACGGAGACCGGCGCCATCGACCGTACCGTACTATTCATTAACCTGGCCGACGACCCGGCTGTAGAGCGTATTGCCACCCCGAAGATGGCCCTTACCGCCGCCGAGTATCTGGCTTTTGAAAAAAATATGCATGTGCTGGTCATCCTGACGGATATCACCAACTATGCGGACGCTTTGCGTGAGGTTTCTGCGGCCCGTAAAGAGGTGCCCGGACGCCGTGGTTATCCCGGATACATGTATACCGACCTGGCCCAGATGTATGAACGCGCGGGCCGTCAGCAGGGCAAAAAGGGAAGTATCACGATGATCCCGATTCTGACCATGCCCGAGGATGACAAGACTCATCCGATCCCTGACCTTACCGGTTATATCACCGAGGGGCAGATCATCCTGGGACGTGAGCTTTACCGTAAAGGCATCACGCCTCCCATCGACGTGCTGCCGTCCCTGTCCCGTCTGAAGGATAAAGGTATCGGCGAGGGCAAGACCAGGGCCGACCACTCCAACACCATGAACCAGCTTTTTGCCGCTTATTCCCGCGGTAAAGACGCCAAGGAGCTGATGACCATCCTGGGCGAGTCGGCGTTGTCCGATATCGACTTGTTGTATGCGAAATTCTCCGACGCTTTTGAGCAGGAGTACGTATCCCAGGGTTATGAGACGGATCGCTCCATCGAGGAGACTCTGGATATCGGCTGGAAGCTTCTGCGCATCCTGCCCAGGAGCGAGCTGAAACGTATCAAGGATGAATTCCTGGATATGTACTATGAGGAAAAGGAAAGCCAGGAGTGACACAGAGACACAGTTTGGACAGAAAGAGGTGAGCAGATTTGGCTTCAACCCAGGTAAATCCCACCAGAATGGAACTGAACCGGCTGAAAAAGAAGCTGAAAACAGCCGTCAAGGGCCATAAGCTGCTTAAGGATAAGCGTGATGAGCTTATGCGCCAGTTCCTGGAGCTGGTCAGGGAGAATATGGAACTGCGTCTCAAGGTGGAGGCGGGCATCAAGGCCGCCAACACGAACTTTGTTATCGCCAAAGCCGGAATGTCGGAAGAGGCGCTTCACACGGCCCTGATGGCGCCGAAGCAGGAGGTATCCTTAAGCTGCGGCAGCCGCAATGTCATGAGCGTGGATGTGCCCACCATGCAGTATAAAACCAAGACTGCCGACGCAGGGGATATCTATTCCTACGGTTTTGCCTTTACCTCCGGCGACCTGGACGATGCCGTACGGTCGCTGGCGGATATCTTGCCGGATATGCTGGAGCTGGCTGAAAAAGAGAAAGCCTGCCAGCTGATGGCGGCGGAGATTGAGAGAACCAGGAGGAGGGTGAATGCCCTGGAGCATATCACGATTCCTGAGACGCAGCAAAGCATTAAATATATCACGATGAAACTCGACGAGAATGAGCGCGGTACTCAGATCCGCCTGTTAAAGGTGAAGGATATGATGCTGGAGGATGCTCATCACTACAGCGAACATCTCTGGGATAAATTCGAGGAGGAAGCGCAGTAGAGGCTTAGCGGCCGGTAGAGTGGAAATCAGAAGTGTATGGCAGCGCCGGACATTCCCGGATAGGGGGGTGGAGGGCGCTGTCTTTTTTGGACGATGAGAGAAGGATGCGCAAGACTGCAGGAAGCCATCGACCTGGGCGTCGCCGGGGGATGGCTGTGCTGGCCATGAGGGGCTATGATTATGCCGGTTTATGGATAAGCTTGGAAACCTCTTTTTTCAGTTTGTCGACTTCCTCCAGGATATAGTTGACTTTTACTTCGTAAGCACGGTTTTTATCGGCGGCAGGAACGGCCTGGTTTAATTTATTGGTCAAGTCGATGAAATTTTCGGCGAGCAGCTTTATATTATGGTCTGTCGAATTTTCAACGAATCATGAAGGGTTATCACAGCCTATAATGAAAATAAGAGGGGC
>CAJUQO010000071.1 GCA_910588295.1 uncultured Lachnospiraceae bacterium
TAGACCGATTATTTCCTGAACTGAAAGAAAAATATATCCGTACATACGGAAATCAGTATATGATAGAAAGCGGCAATAGCAAAAATTTAATGCGGCTTTTTCACCGAAAATGCGAAGAAAATGGAATTTTGCATGACAACGAGCAAATATTTAACTATTTGCATTTCTTTGAAGAAAAGGACGACAGTAGACAATTAAGCATTTGGGATTGGAAAGCGGATAAAATATGAGCGTCATTTATGGAACAGAATGGATACGTTGTCCTGTTTGCGGCAGTAAAACTCGTGATAAAATCCGAGAAGATATGGTTTGGATACAAAAGTATTAGAACCGATCACCTTTTTACCTTTCTGGGAAAAGGGAGTGAAGTATTTTGTGATCGAAGGGCCGAATCGGGAGAAAATAGAGTTTGCGCAGTATATGTAGTAAAAAACAGCCCCTTCGAGTGCGGGTATGGTTCCGCACTTGAAGGGGCTGTTCGTTTTACCTTTTTATACCCGCCGCTGCGGCGCATACAGGTTTATTTTGACTCGGCTTCCTGCATTTTCAGGGCCCGGACTTTTAAGGGCAGGCCGAACAGAGTGATGAAGCCCTCCGCGTCGTGGTGGTCGTACAGGTCTCCGGTGGTGAAGGAGGCCAGGGACTCGCTGTAGAGGCTGTAGGGCGAGGTGGTGCCGGCTTTGATGATATTACCCTTGTAGAGCTTGAACTTTACTTCACCGGTGACACAGGTCTGGGTGGAGGTGACGAATGCCTGGATTGCTTCCCGCAGGGGCGTGAACCATTTGCCTTCGTAGACCACCTGGGCCAGCTTGTTGCCCATCTCTTTTTTCACTTCCATGGTAGCCCGATCCAGAACCAGCTCCTCAAGCTGCTGCTGGGCCTCCATCAGAATGGTTCCTCCGGGAGTTTCATATACACCCCGGGATTTCATGCCCACTACCCGGTTTTCTACAATATCTACGATACCGATGCCGTGCTTGCCGCCCAAGCGGTTTAATTCGCGGATAATGTCGGACACCTTCATGGCTTTGCCGTTGATGGTCTTCGGTACGCCGGCCTCGAAGGTCATGGTTACGTATTCACCCTCATCGGGGGCTTTCTCAGGAGAGACGCCCAGTACCAGCAGATGGTCGTAATTGGGTTCCTCGGCCGGATTCTCCAGTTCCAGCCCTTCATGGCTGATGTGCCACAGGTTGCGGTCACGGCTGTAGCTGGAATCTGCAGAGAAGGGCAGGTGGATACCGTGGGCCTTGCAGTAATCAATCTCGGCCTGACGGGAATCCATAGTCCATTTGTCGTCGCGCCAGGCGGCAATAATCTTCAGGTCGGGGGCCAGGGCCTTGATGCCCAGCTCAAAACGGATCTGGTCGTTGCCCTTTCCCGTAGCGCCGTGGCAGATGGCGACGGCGCCCTCTTTACGGGCCACTTTTACCAGCGCCTTGGCGATGCCGGGGCGGGCCATGGAGGTGCCCAGCAGGTATTTATTTTCATATACGGCCCCGGCCTGTACGCAGGGCAGAATGAAATCCTCGCAGAATTCATCGGTAATATCTTCTATATACAGTTTGGATGCGCCGGAGAGCTTGGCCCGCTCCTCCAGGCCGTCCAGCTCCTCACCCTGGCCGCAGTCCACACAGCAGCAGATCACGTCATAGTCATAGTTCTCTTTAAGCCACGGAATGATGGCGGTGGTATCCAGCCCGCCGGAGTAGGCTAATACAACTTTTTCTTTCATAATAAAGGTTCCTCCTGTATGCTTTTGTTGGCCGCGCGGTGACCCTATGAGTCCGTCGCGCGGTTATGCTGGAGATACTATACATCACGGAACAGGGAAAATCAACCCTAAATTTATAAACATTTGATTTTATGCATAATATTCGGGATAATATGTATAAATATGCAGAAAAATAGAATAAAAATCAATTTTTTGCTTTACTTTAGAAGAAAGTTGGTATATGATTACTAGACGACAGGAATGAGGCAAAGATAAATGAAATAAGGAGGGCATATATGGTACGGGCAGGGATTATCGGTTCTACGGGTTATGCCGGTTCGGAGCTGGTGCGTTTGTTAATGGGACATAAGGAGGCGGAGATCAAATGGTACGGATCCCGCAGTTATATAGGCGAGAAATACGCGAAGGTGTACCGCAACATGTTTGAGATCGTAGATGCGGTTTGCATGGATGATCATATGGAGGAGCTGGCGGATCAGGTGGATGTGATCTTTACGGCCACCCCCCAGGGGTTGTGTGCGTCCCTGGTCAACGAGAGTATCCTCTCGAAAGTGAAGATCGTGGATCTCAGCGCCGACTTTCGCCTGAAAGATGTGGCGGTGTATGAGGAATGGTATAAGATCAAACATCCTTCGCCGGAGTTTCTGCCGGAGGCGGTCTACGGACTCTGTGAAGTGAACCGGGAGGCGGTGAAGAAAGCCAGGCTGGTGGCGAATCCGGGCTGCTACACAACCTGCTCGATCCTGACCACGCGGCCTCTGGTGAAGGAAAGGCTGATCGATCCGAATACCCTGATCGTGGACGCGAAGTCCGGGACATCCGGGGCGGGGCGGGGCGCCAAGCTGCCGAATCTGTTCTGTGAGGTCAATGAAAATATGAAAGCTTACGGCGTGGCTTCCCACCGCCACACGCCGGAGATCGAGGAGCAGCTTTCCCGCGCCTGCGGAAAGCCTTTGACAATCAGTTTTACCCCCCATCTGGTGCCGATGAACCGGGGAATCCTGGTGACGGCCTATGCCAGTCTGGAAAAAGGTGTGGATGCCGCCAGGGTACAGGAGGTTTATGAGCGCTATTACGGCGGGGAGAAATTTATCCGCGTGCTCGGCGAGGGAGAGTGTCCCGAGACAAAGTGGGTGGAGGGAAGCAACTACGTGGATATCGGCTTTAAGATGGATCCGCGGACAAACCGCATCGTGATGATGGGGGCGCTGGATAATCTGGTGAAGGGAGCGGCAGGCCAGGCGGTGCAGAATATGAATCTGCTTTTCGGATTGGATGAAGCGGAAGGGCTTGAGGCCGTGCCGATGTTTCCCTGATGATTTTGCCGTTATGAGAACCTGCGGTCAGAAAGCGGCGGAGAAGGATAAAATAATAAGGAGGGCGGAAAAGTTCCGCATGTATTATTATGAAAAAAATCAGCGGCGGCGTTACAGCGCCGAAAGGATTTCAGGCGGCGGGAATTGCCGCGGGAATTAAAAAGGAAAATATAAAGGATATGGCGATGCTGTACAGCACGGCGCCCTGTGCGGCGGCGGGGACATTTACCACAAATGTGGTGAAAGCGGCTCCGGTGATCTGGGACCGGGATATCGTGCGGGGGAAGGGTACGGCCCGGGCCGTGGTCTGCAACAGCGGCGTGGCCAATGCCTGTACCGGCAAGGAAGGTATGGGCTATTGCCGGAAGACCGCCGAGACGGCGGCCGCTCTGCTGGACATTGCGGCGGAGGAAGTGCTGGTGGGCTCCACCGGTGTGATCGGAAAACAGCTTCCGATGGATGTGATCGCGGCGGGAGTAAAGACGCTGGCAGGGGCGCTCTCCGACAGCGAAGAGGCGGGCGCACTGGCAGCCGAGGCGATCCTGACCACGGATACCCATAAAAAGGAGATTGCCGTGGAAATCTTCCTGGGCGGGAAGACTGTGCGGCTGGGCGGCATGTGCAAGGGTTCCGGCATGATCCACCCCAATATGTGCACGATGCTCAGTTTCGTAACCACCGACGCGGCCATCTCCCAGGAACTTTTGCAGAAGGCTCTCAGCGCGGATGTACAGGATACCTACAATATGGTTTCCGTGGACGGCGACACCTCCACCAACGATACGGTGCTGGTGCTGGCCAACGGGCTGGCGGGGAATCCGGAGATTACCGCAGAGGGGGAGGATTACGATGCCTTCCGTGAAGCCCTCCATACCGTGAACGAATATCTGGCAAAACAGATCGCCGGCGACGGCGAGGGGGCGACGGCTCTGTTTGAGGCACAGGTGGTCGGCGCGGAGAGCAGGGAGCAGGCGAAAACCCTGAGCAAATCCATTGTCTGCTCTAATCTGACCAAGGCTGCGATCTGCGGCCATGACGCAAACTGGGGACGTATTCTGTGCGCCATGGGTTATTCGGGAGCTCAGTTTGACCCGGAGAAAGTGGATCTGTTCTTTGAGAGCGCGGCGGGGCGCATCCAGATCATCGCCGACGGCGTGGCCGTGGATTACAGCGAGGAGGAGGCCACAAAAATCTTGTCAGAAAAAGAGGTAAAGGCCATCGCGGACATTAAACAGGGGGAGGCATCAGCTACTGCCTGGGGCTGCGATCTGACTCATGATTATATAAGGATCAATGCGGATTACCGTTCATAAAAGGCAGTATAGACAGCGGTGCTGCATCAGGAGGAGGAAGATATGGTAGACAAAAAATTTCTGGAGAAGGCGGAGGTGCTCATTGAGGCTCTGCCCTATATCCAGCGCTTTAATCGCAAGATCATTGTGATCAAATACGGCGGCAGCGCCATGGTCGATGAGACGCTGAAACAGGATGTGATCGCGGACTGCGTACTGTTAAAGCTGGTGGGATTTAAGCCCATCATCGTCCACGGCGGCGGCAAGGAGATCAGCCGCTGGGTGGGGAAGGTAGGCATGGAGCCGAAATTCGTGGGCGGTCTGCGGGTGACGGACGCGGATACCATGGAAGTGGCGGAGATGGTGTTAAATAAGGTCAACAAAGAGCTGGTAACGATGGTGCAGCGGCTGGGCGTCAAAGCCGTGGGGATCAGCGGCAAGGACGGCGGTCTGCTGACTGTGGACAAAAAGCTGTCTGACGGCGAGGATATCGGTTTTGTGGGGGAGATCCGCCAGGTCAACCCGAAGGTGCTCTTGGATCTGCTGGATCGGGACTTTCTGCCGATCGTATGTCCCATCGGCCTGGATGATGATTTCAATACCTATAATATCAATGCCGACGATGCGGCCTGTGCCATTGCCCGGGCCATGAACGCGGAGAAGCTGGCTTTCCTGACGGATATTGAGGGCGTATACCGGGATGCGGATGATCCCTCCAGCCTGATTTCGGAGCTGACAGTCTCCGAGGCGGGAAAACTGATCGCCGGCGGCGGCATCAGGGGGGGCATGATCCCCAAGCTGCAGAGCTGCGTGGACGCCATCGCCAACGGAGTCAACCGGGTGCATATCCTGGACGGAAGGATTTCCCACTGTCTTCTTCTGGAGATTTTTACCAACAAAGGTATAGGCACGGCGATCCTGCGGGATGCGGAGAGTAAATATTACAGTGAGGGATAAGCTATGAGTATGCAGGAATATATGGACAAGGCGGAGCAGTATGTATTGCGCACCTATAACCGTTTTCCCGTGGTTCTGGAGCGGGGAGAGGGTGTGCATCTGTACGATACGGATGGCAAACGGTACCTGGATTTCGCCGCGGGCATCGCGGTGTTTGCCCTGGGATATAAGAATGAAGCATATAATCAGGCGCTGAAGGATCAGATTGATAAAGTGATCCACACGTCAAACCTGTATTACAACGTGCCCATGGCCCGGGCCGCCGAAAAGCTTGCCGTCGCTTCCGGCATGGATAAAGTCTTTTTTACCAACAGCGGCACGGAGGCCGTCGAGGGAGCGATCAAGGCGGCGAGGAAATATGCCTGGTTGAAAGACGGCGGTACAGACCATGAGATCATCGCCATGAAAAATTCTTTCCACGGCAGAAGCCTTGGAGCCCTGTCGGTGACGGGCAATACCCATTACCAGGAGCCTTTTAAGCCGTTGATCGGCGGTATCCGGTTTGCGGATTTTAATAATCTGGAGAGCGTGAAGGCTCAGGTGACGGATAAGACCTGCGCGGTGATTTTGGAAACGGTACAGGGCGAGGGCGGTATTTACCCGGCTGATCCGGCATTTTTACAGGGGTTGAGAGAGCTCTGTGATGAGCGGGATATCCTGCTTATCCTTGACGAGATCCAGTGCGGCATGGGTCGTACCGGGGAGTGGTTCGCCTGGCAGGGCTATGGCGTGAAACCGGATGTGATGACGACGGCTAAGGCCCTGGGCTGCGGTGTTCCGGTGGGCGCGTTTGTGTTGAATGAGAAGACGGCGAAAGCCTCCCTGGTTCCGGGAGACCACGGCACCACCTACGGCGGCAACCCTCTGGCCTGCGCGGCGGTAAACGCGGTGTTTGACCAGTATGAGAAACTGGGCGTTCTGGAGCATGTGCGGAAAATCACCCCCTATCTGGAAAAACGGCTGGATGGGCTGGCGGAAAAATCGGATTATGTGGCCGCCCGGCGGGGGAAAGGTCTGATGCAGGGGCTGGTGATCCGGGGAAAAACCGTGGGGCAGGTGGTGAACGAAGCACTTGCGGAAGGGCTGCTGGTGATCTCGGCGGGCAGCGATGTGCTGCGCCTGGTGCCGCCGCTGGTCATCACGGAAAAAGATGTGGATGAGATGACGGAAATCCTGGAAAAGTGTTTATGACAGATTTGGAAGAAATTTTTCGGTAAAACAGTTCGGCTTGGCCGAACTGTTTTACCATTTCTGTAGGTTCCTGTGTTTTTTGAAATAATTACTTACAAAATCCCGATTTTTCTGTTAAAATAAAAGGGGAAAGTTTTTCGTCTGGCGATTGAGCCGTGCGCTATATGGAAACAATCCGGATAGGAAAGACGGCGCGGTTATGGCCGCGCATCAGGCCGGGACGTGTGTTGTGGGACGTCTCAGGCGGAAACCCGTACAGGCTCCGGAAACGAGAGCTGCCGGCTGCGGATGATCCGCGGTGACAGGCAATTTTCAGAAAGGATTGGAATATGTTCGAAAAAGGAGAATATCTGGTATATGGAACCCACGGCATATGCAGAGTGGAGGAAGTCACCCATCCACTGATGAAAACGGCTGACAGGGAACGGCTCTATTATGTCCTGCAGCCCATCTACGCGAACGGCAATAAAATTTATGTGCCTGTGGACAATCTGCGGGGGAATCTGCGCAGGGTGATTACAAAGGAAGAATGTGCGGCTCTTCTGGATCTGATCCCCAAACTGGAGGCCCTTCTGGTGGATAATGAAAAGCAGCGGGAGCAGGTATACAAGACCGCCATGTTGAGCAATGACTGCCGGGAATGGGTAAAGATCATCAAGACCATTTATCTGCGCAGGAATCAGCGGATGTCCCAGGGAAAGAAGATGACCCTGGTGGACGAACGGTATCTGAGGATGGCGCAGGACAATCTGTACGGTGAGATGTCTTTTGCCCTGGGCGAAGATAAAGAAGATATGGAGTCTTATATCAAAAATCATGTCGAGCAGATGGATACGGTCTGAGGGCGTAACATTTTTACCCTGGAATACCCCGGAAAAAATGGCGGCGGGGATTGACAAGCCGCCTTTAATGTATTAAATTATTGTTAGTGAATTGCACAAAAAAGGTTGATTAATGCCAGTGAAAACTGGCACTATTTATGCCCTGATGATGCAGTTTCTGAAAAACAACCCCTCTGGAGGAAATGATGAAAAGAGCAAGTGGATTATTGCTTCCGATCACGAGCCTGCCTTCGCCCTACGGTATCGGTTCGTTATCAAAAGAAGCATATGAGTTTGTGGACAAGCTGGTAAAGGCCGGGCAGCGCTACTGGCAGATACTGCCTTTAGGTCCCACGGGATACGGGGATTCACCGTACCAGGCCTTTTCTACTTTTGCGGGCAGTCCTTACCTGATTGATCTGGAAGCGCTGGTGGAGGAAGGACTTCTGACCCGGGAGGAATGCGAGGCCTGTGATCTCGGCGATAATCCCAATTATGTGGATTACAACAAACAGTATACCAATCGCATGCCGCTGCTGATGCAGGCGTATAAGCGCAGCAGGATAGGGGAGAAGCCGGAATTCCAGCAGTTTGTAAAGGAAAATGAGTGGTGGCTCAAAGACTATGCTCTATACATGGGTGTGAAAAAGCGCTTTAAGGGCCTGTCCTGGAGCGACTGGGCCCAGGATATCCGTCTGCGCTGGGGATATTCCCTGGATTACTATTATAGAGAGTGCGCCGAGGAGATCGAGTTCCGGGAATTCCTGCAGTTTGAATTTTATAAACAGTGGACGAAATTAAAAAAGTATGCCAATGATAAGGGGATTCAGATCATTGGAGACCTTCCGATCTATGTGTCTTTCGACAGCGCCGACGCGTGGGCCCACCCGCAGCTTTTCCAGTTTGACGAGGAGAATTATCCAGTGGCGGTGGCCGGTGTTCCGCCGGATGCCTTTTCCGATACGGGGCAGCTCTGGGGCAATCCGCTGTACCGGTGGGATTACCACAGAGGCAACGGATATGAGTGGTGGATCAGCCGTATGCGCCATGCCTATCAGCTGTATGACGTGGTGCGTATCGACCATTTCCGCGGCTTTGACGAATATTTCTCCGTCCCTTACGGTTCGGCCACGGCGGCAAACGGCCACTGGGAGAAGGGGCCGGGGCTGGAACTTTTTGAGGCTATGAAGCGGGCCTTAGGGGAGCGGAAGCTGATTGCCGAGGATCTGGGCGTGATTACGCCGTCGGTGGAAAAGCTGGTGTGTGACAGCGGTTTTCCGAATATGCGGGTGCTGGAATTCGGGTTCGAGCCGGATGAACCCAACTGCCCCCATATGCCCCATCGTTTTGACACGAACTGCGTGGTGTATACCGGCACCCATGACAATGAGACACTGGTGGGCTGGTACAGGAACCTGTCCCCGAAACGGCGCAAATATGTACAGGAATATCTCCAACATGCCTGCGGCAGACAGGACGCTCTCCATTGGGACATTATCCGGCTGGCCATGATGAGCAGCGCTAATCTGTGCATATTCCCGCTGCAGGATATACTGGCCAGGGGCAATGAGGCGAGGATGAATCATCCCTCGACCTTGGGCACCAACTGGCAGTGGCGCGTCAGGAAAGGAGAGTTTACTGAAGAACGGATAGAGAAGCTTCGCCGTATGACGGAGTACAGCTACCGCCTCGAATAAGCGGTACGCGGCAGAATGAGGCGTCAGGCATTTTATTTGACATGTATGCGAAATGGCTGCTGATGGCAGACCTTTTGTATTGTATCCTTGTGACCCAAAATGTAGAGAAATAAGACCGATAGATAAAGGAGCAGAAAATACATGAGAGAACGACCGGTTGTGATAAACGAATTGGACACCATTGACTATCAGATCATTTATATGCTGCAGAAGAATGCCAGAGCGTCGGCAAAGGAAATTTCCGACCGGGTAATGCTTTCCTCCACGGCGGTGGCGGCGAGGATCGACAGGCTGATGCAGCGGGGAATCATTACCGGATTTACAGTCCGTCTGGATGCCGGAAATCTGGGCTATAAGGTGAAGGCTTTTATCAGCCAGAAACTGGATTGGCGGCAGAAAGAAGCATTTTATTCGATGATACAGGATACGCCCAATGTGATGGGCTGCCACAGCGTGACGGGAGAGTACGATATTTTAGTGGAAGCGATTTTCAGGGATACGGTGGAGCTGGATGCCTTTATCGGCAGCCTGCAGCCTTTCGGCCCCACAAAGACCCGGATCGTATTCTCCTCGGCGGTGGACTACCGGGAGGAGTATATACGGACGATGGAGTAATGGCCGTATTGCGTGCCGCAGGAAAAGGTGGAGGGCCGGATGGAAGATCAATTTTCGAGAACCCGGATGCTTCTGGGGGATGAGGGAATGGGACGGCTTAAGAAAGCCCGGGTGGCCGTGTTCGGGATCGGCGGCGTGGGCGGCTACGCGTCGGAGGCGCTGGCGAGAAGCGGCGTGGGCGCTTTGGAGCTGGTCGATAAGGATACGGTCAGCATAAGCAATCTGAATCGACAGATCACCGCCTTGCACAGTAGCGTCGGCCGTTATAAAACCGAGGTGATGAAAGAACGCATCCTCGATATCTGCCCCGGGACGGAGGTGGCGGTTCACAATTGCTTTTTTCTGCCGGAAAATGCGGGGCAGTTTGACTTTTCCCGGTATTCCTATGTCGTGGATGCGGTGGATACGGTAACAGCCAAGCTGGAGATCATTCTGCGGGCGAAAGCGGCGGGCGTGCCGGTGATCAGCGCCATGGGAGCGGGAAATAAGCTGGATCCCGCCCGGTTTCAGGTGACGGACGTCTACAGCACCGAGATGTGCCCTTTGGCGAAGGTGATGCGGCGGGAGCTGAAAAAGAGGGGGGTAGAGAACCTGAAAGTGGTGTATTCACCGGAGCCGCCCCGGACTCCTCTTGAGGCGGCGCATGAAGAGCCGGGGCGCCGTGCCGTGCCGGGCAGCACGGCTTTCGTGCCGCCGGTGGCAGGGCTCATATTGGCCGGTGAGGTGATCCGTGATTTGGTGGAGGTAAGGCTATGAAAATATCGACAAAAGGGCGCTATGCCCTGCGGCTGATGCTGGATCTGGCCATGCATCAGGAGGGAGACCCGGTGCGGATCAAAGATATAGCGGCCAGACAGGATATATCCGCAAAATACCTGGAGCAGATCGTGTCCGTGTTGGTCAAGGCGAAATATGTGCGCAGCGTCCGCGGCCCCCAGGGCGGGTATCATCTGGCGAAGAAGCCGGAGGAATATACGGCGGGATCCATCATTGCCCTGATCGAAGGGGATCTGTCCCCGGTGAGCTGCCTGGAGGATGAGGTGAACCGCTGTCCCCGGCAGTCGGTCTGCGTGACCCTCCGCCTGTGGAAAGAGCTTGACCAGGCCATCCACGAGGTGCTGGATCGATATACCCTGGCGGATATGATGGAGTGGCAGATGGAGCTGGCGGGGGATTTTGTGATCTGACAGCCAGGCGGAGGGATCAGGATGATTTCCTGCTCCTATTGTACACGGATGCCTCAGAACTTCAGCGCTTCAATCAAAACCGTGATAGCATCCGTGTTGTCTAAGCCGATGGTATCCGGTAAATTTTGGGTTCATCCTATATCGCCTTTCGTTCAGGTAAAAAAGCCTTTGGATACATTATCCTGTCAGACCTCTGGAAAAATACAAATAAATGAAATTAGGCTATTGCAATTCGAATTAGTTTATGCTAATATATGTGCCGAGGTTAGAAAACGCTAATGAAAGTGAGGTCAAACAAATGCCTTTGACGATGGCGAAGACGGGTGAGGTCTATGTGATCAAGCGAGTGGGCGGTAAAGAAGAAACCCGCAAATTTCTGGAGAGCCTTGGCTTTACCGGTGGCTGTTTTGTGACGGTGGTCAACGAAATCGGCGGCAATCTGATCGTGAACATCCGTGATTCCCGTGTGGCCATCAATAAGGAAATGGCCTGCAAGATTCTGGTGTGACCCCTAGCCGGGCTGACCCGGCAGCAGGAATGCTATTATAGAGAACAGGAGGAGAGGATCATGACGCTCAAGCAGGTAAAAGTCGGTTCCACAGTGAAGGTGGCCCGGTTGACCGGCCAGGGTGCGGTCAAAAGAAGGATCATGGATATGGGCATCACGAAGGGCGTGGAAGTATATGTCCGTAAAGTGGCTCCCTTAGGCGATCCGGTGGAGGTTACAGTGCGCGGTTACGAGCTTTCTTTGAGAAAAGCCGACGCGGAAATGATAGAGGTAGAGTAGGAGGAGAGATCAACATGGCGATTAAAATTGCTCTTGCGGGTAATCCGAACAGCGGTAAGACTACGCTGTTTAACGCGCTGACCGGCTCCAATCAGTTTGTGGGAAACTGGCCCGGCGTGACCGTGGAAAAAAAGGAAGGTAAATTAAAGGGGCATAAGGATGTGAGAATCATCGACCTGCCTGGAATTTATTCTTTGTCACCCTACACATTGGAAGAGGTGGTGGCCAGGAATTATCTGATCACGGAGAGGCCCGATGCGATCCTGAATATCATCGACGGTACGAATCTGGAGAGAAACCTGTACCTGACCACCCAGCTTGTGGAGCTGGGAATCCCGGTGGTGTGTGCCGTCAACATGATGGATCTGGTCAATAAAAACGGAGACAAACTGAACACCGCGCAGTTGGCCAAGGAGCTGAACTGCAAAGTGGTGGAGATTTCCGCCCTCAAAGGCGACGGCGTGATGGAGGCCGCCGGCGAGGCGGTGAAAGCGGCCCAGTCCAGGGAGCCCATGGTTCCGAATCATGAGTTTTCCGGCTGCGTGGAGCATGCCATTGCCCACATTGAGGAGGCGGTGGTTCACGATCTGCCGGAGGCGCAGCAGAGATGGTATGCCATCAAGCTGTTTGAGCGGGACGAGAAGATCCAGCAGCAGCTATCCGTGGATCAGGATAAACTGGCCCATATTGAGAAAGATATCCAGGCCTGTGAGAAGGAGATGGATGACGACGCGGAGAGCATCATTACCAACGAGCGTTACGTCTATATTTCTTCTATTATTTCCGGCTGCTGCCAGAAGAATAAGAGCAGCGATGGCTTGACGGTTTCCGATAAGATTGATAAAGTAGTGACAAACCGTATTCTGGCGTTGCCGATCTTCGCTTTGGTGATGTGGCTGGTGTATTACATATCGGTGACAACGGTGGGTACCTATGCTACGGACTGGGCCAATGACGGCGTGTTCGGCGACGGCTGGCACCTGTTTGCCATCGGTTCCGCCGATTACGGAGATGCCGTGGAGGACTTCTCCCGGGCAGATCAGATTGTGGCTGCCGTAGAAGAAGGCCAGGCCAGCGTAGAGATCCTCGATGAGGAAGGCGAAACAGTAGAGACCATGGAGATCTCAGAACAGGCTGCGGCGGACGCCCAGACCCTGGTGGATGCGGGTGAGCCGGATCCGGCCAATTACGGTATCTGGGTGCCCGGTGTACCGGTGATCCTGGAGAGCGGACTGGATGCGGTCGGCTGTGCTGACTGGCTGAAGGGTCTGGTGCTTGACGGAATCGTAGCCGGTGTGGGCGCGGTGTTGGGCTTTGTACCTCAGATGCTGGTACTGTTTATCTTCCTGGCCTTTTTGGAGGCCTGCGGCTATATGGCCCGCGTGGCGTTTATCATGGATCGTATTTTCCGCCGCTTCGGGCTTTCCGGTAAATCCTTTATCCCGATCCTGATCGGAACGGGCTGCGGTGTTCCCGGCGTCATGGCCTCCCGTACCATCGAGAATGAGCGGGATCGCCGGATGACGGTTATAACCACTACTTTTATCCCCTGCGGGGCAAAGCTGCCGATCATCGGCCTGATTGCCGGCGCGGTATTCGGCGGCGCGGCCTGGGTGGCTCCGGTTTCCTATTTTATCGGTATGGCGGCCATCATTGTGTCCGGCATCATTTTGAAGAAAACGAAGATGTTCGCCGGCGATCCGGCTCCCTTTGTCATGGAGCTTCCGGCTTACCATATGCCCACCGTGGTCAATGTGCTTCGGAGCATGTGGGAGAGGGGCTGGTCCTTTATCAAAAAGGCCGGTACGATCATCCTCCTGTCAACGATTCTGGTATGGTTTACCTCCAGTTATGGTTTTGTTGACGGCGGTTTCGGCGCGGTGGATATGGAGAACAGTATCCTGGCGGCCATCGGCCACGGATTCGCCTGGATCTTTACCCCGCTGGGCTGGGGCGAGTGGAGAGCTGCCGTGGGCGCGATCACGGGCCTGGTGGCGAAGGAGAACGTGGTAGGTACCTTTGGTATTCTCTTTGGCGGCCTGGAGGAAGTGGCCGAGAACGGCGACGAGATCTGGTCGGCCGTGGCGGCGGCGTTCCCGCCGGCGGCAGCCCTTTCTTTCCTGGTGTTTAACCTGCTATGCGCACCCTGCTTCGCGGCTATGGGCGCTATCAAGCGGGAGATGAATAACGGAAAATGGTTTGCTTTTGCCATCGCCTATCAGTGTGTGTTTGCCTGGCTGGCGGCGCTGGTAGTGTATCAGATCGGTTCCCTGATCCTGAACGGAACTTTCGGGATCGGC
This sequence comes from uncultured Lachnospiraceae bacterium, assembly GCA_910588295.1. Classification (GTDB taxonomy): domain Bacteria; phylum Bacillota; class Clostridia; order Lachnospirales; family Lachnospiraceae; genus UBA11957. The sequence continues at coordinate 13,902 of CAJUQO010000071.1, forward strand.
GTGGTTGTAGCTGTAGTGGTAGTTGGATTCTTTGTGTATATGCTGGTGAGAAAACCCCGCGAGGGGCAGGCGCAGAGCGTGTCTGCGGTGAGCGCGAGGGGATAATTGCCAGATTGGCGGCGGCCTGGGACAGATCCCGGGCTGTCCGAATCGTTTTGCATCGGATGTAAGCCGTCGGCGGCGGAGGCTGCAGACATCCTGAACAGATATATACCCGCGGGAGAATCACAATGCCCGCGAGCATAGAAAGGTGTGGTGAATCGTGACTTTGGGGACTGTATTTGTGGGAGCTCTGGTACTGGGGGCGGCAGGATTGGCCCTGCGGAGCATTATCAAAGACAAGAAAAGCGGCAAGGCCCTCTGCGGAGGGGATTGCAGTAAGTGCCACGGCTGCCATTAGGGCAGCCGTTTTTACATTTTTTTGCAAAATGGGAGATGAATGAAACCAGATAAGGAGAAAACTCAAAATTGTGTTTAAGACAGCAGACACAACAAAGTGGAGTGAATATCTGATTTGGAGGAATAACAAAATGGCAAAATCATTATTTGAGGAATTGGGCGGCAAATACGAGCGGCAAGGCGATTATCTAATACCATGCATAGTTTTACCCGCTGAAAAGGAACAGCCGATAGGCACATGGGGGTGAGCGAGTGCCAGTGGCACTCAAGCTGCGAACCGACCGAGCCGACAGGCGAGAAAGCGGCATTTGGACCATCTAAAGCAGTACCATAAGATTACATATACCAATCTCCTCACCGGCGGTAAACTCAACGCTTATCTTACCGATTCTCAAATAAATGTGCTGCTAACGCTTGCAGATATTCCAGAAAAGAAACTTTCATTCAAAGAACTTGAAAAAAGTTTGGCGTTGGCGCAGTCTACGACAGCGGGGCTGATTTCGAGGTTAGAACTAAAGGATTTAGTATCTGTTACTGGCGACGGGAATGATAAGCGGATTATATATGTTCAAATTACACCAGCAGGAGAAAGCTGTTGTAAAGATGCAGAAACAGCAATGTTTGATATGGAGAAGAAATTATTAGCTTCCCTTTCAGAATCAGAAAGAAAAGAGTTCTTTTTCCTGTTAAAAAAAGTGAAGCATTCATTCCCAAATATGTAATGCCTGTTGCACGACAGCAGGCATTTCATCAAAGCTAATAAATCGTATACTTTCAATCGTATGATGCTGGGGTCAAAAGGTATTGAAGGCTCAAATTGTGTTAATTGAGTTAAAATTGAATCTGATTTACAATATTATACGCATATTCAGGCTCAATTAAAAATCACACAATTCGCATACAATTAATACAATTTTTCATCTGATGACCTTTTGACCCCAACATCATCGTATGCAGTTAATAATAAAGAAAATGGAGGTAGTACAATGGAAAACAAAAAGTCGATGGAATTATTCAGTAATGCGCCTGTATCGCAAGTCAAGCATTGTTACAAACAGCCAAATGGCGCAGTATGGAGATATGGCTCTTGCAGGAATTGGTGTAGCAATGAAAGTAACTATGATGACAGGTATGGTATGCATTGGATTAGGTCAGGGAATACAGCCGATTTTGGGCTATTGCGTAGGCGCAAAACTTTGGGTGCGGTTTAAAAATGTCCTGCGTTTTTCTTTGGCATTCTCTTTTACCCTTAGTGTGGTTTTAACAGGTGTCTGTTATCTGTTTACGAGCCAGATTATAAGAGCGTTTCTCATAGATGCCACTGCCTATGGCTATGCTTTAACATTTTCAAGAATATTGCTCTCCACCAGTATATTCTTTGGGGTTTTTTATGCGCTGATTAACGCTTTGCAGGCTATGGGGGCGGGGACTGCCGCTCTGATTATTAACATAAGCAGGCAAGGTATCATTTATATTCCCGTAATGTTTTTGCTGAAAACGATTGTCGGCATGACAGGACTGGTATGGGCACAGCCTGTAGCCGATATTACATCTTTGGCACTAGCCTATGTCCTATATGTGCAGGAATCAAACAAAATATTTTCAAAGCAATGACGGTATGTTTTATAAAAATATGGTTTCTAATATTTAAAGATTGACGGTAAGGATTTTAAAATGATGAAAGAAAAATGGATACTTTGTCCTGTTTGTAAAAATAAAACCCGAAACAGAATTAGAAAAGACACAATTCTGTTAAATTATCCCTTATATTGTCCTAAATGCAAGTAAGAAACACTGATTAAGGCAAAAGATTTACAAATAGCAGTCATCGCAGAGCCAGACGCTTAAGACGCAGAGCCGATAAACATGCGAAATAAAATCACAGTTTGTTGGCTCTGTTTTATTTCATAAGGTTTTAAGGCAAACGCCCACCATATAAAAAA
>CAJUQO010000072.1 GCA_910588295.1 uncultured Lachnospiraceae bacterium
GAATTTTCCCCCGATAAATTACCACCCCGCCACAGCTTGTTGCCTCAATCATTGCAATTCCTCCTGTAATGGGCTGTTTTCTTATGTCTGCATACAGTATACCCTTTTTTAGAGGAGGTTGCAACCGCGGGATTTATTTATTCTTATAGAAAGCATCAAAGACCTCCTTCGCCGCCGGTACGGCCACCTTGCCGCCGCTTCCGGAGCTCTCCACAATGACAGCTATAGCCAGCTTTGGATCAGCTCCGCCGGAATAACCCACGAACCAGGAGTGGGGATTGCCGTCTTCATCCCTGTAATCCGCCGTACCGGTCTTCCCGGCCACATCATACTTGCCGTTTTTCAGGGATTTGGCCGTCCCATGATCCACCACAGCCTCCATAAGTTCCTGCAAAAGCCCGGCCTCATCCTGATCCAGCAGCATGCCATAGGCCTCTTTATCATAGGCGAGGACCTGATCTCCGCTGTTATTTTCCACATGATCCACCAGATACGGTTTCATCAGCACGCCGTTATTGGCGATGGCCGCCGTGATCATGGCCATATGGATCGGCGTCACCAGGGTGTCCCCCTGGCCAATGGAGGTCTGCATGGTCAAGGGGTTGCCGGAATTTTTGTCCAGAGTAAAACGGCTTTTCTGATAGCCCAGAGACAGGGGCAGCTCCCTATTGAAAAGCAGGCTCTCCGCTGTCTCGCTAAAGACACTCTTCTTCAGCGACATACCGATGGAGGCAAAGGCCGTATTACAGGAATTCGCAAAAATATCGGTAAAATCCTCCTTCCCGTGTTTCGCACCGTCGTAACAGTGGAGCGTAAAATTATTGGACGTCAACGCGCCGTCACATTTAAAATTAAAACTGTCCGTGGAGCCATACTGCCGGACATATGCCAGCGCCGTCACAATTTTGAAAATAGAGCCCGGCGGATAGAGACCGGAAGTGGCCCGGTTCACCAGGTTGGAATTGGAATCATCGGAGATCATATCCTCCCAGTCCTCGTCCAGGGTATTGGGGTCATAATCCGGCTTGCTGACCATAGCCAGAATTTTTCCCGTCTTCGGTTCCAGGGCCACAATAGCCCCGTCATTATTCCCCAGGGCCTCATATGCAGCTTTCTGAAGGTTTACATCCAGTGTCGTCACAACGCTGTCTCCCATATTTTTCGCGTCTTGGAACTCGTTTCTGACCTGTTCCAGGATAAACGCGTTGGAATTGAGGAGACTGAAATTTTCCGAAGACTCCAACCCTGTTTTTCCCTGGGAAGTGTATCCCACTACATGGGAGAACACACGACCATATGGGTAATAACGCGTCTCGTTACCCTTCTTATCCACCTTCGTCTCCGCCAGAGCCTCGCCGCCCGCCGCTAGGATCGGCCCGCGGATGACCTTTTCCTCCGCCGTGTTGACCCGGGTATTATATACGCTATTCTGAAAATCATTGGCCCTGCAGAACTGGAAATAAACCATGTAACCGATCATAGCCACAAAAATTGCCACAAAGAAATAGGAGATAAAAATGTATTCTCTACCAATTGAGGCTTTTTTCGGTTTGTTCGGTGATTTTTTCTTCGAGTGATTTTTCTTCTTCATTTAAGCTGTAACCCCTTGTCTTCCTTACTGCGTCGTTTCTTCTCCTCACGGACTGCGCTTTCTCCTGCTCTCTCTGCTCATACTCGTCGTCCCGCAGGATATACAGCCCCTGAATGATGGCAAACATCATGATGGAGCAGATCATCGAGCTGCCGCCGTAGCTGACCAGCGGCAAAGTGATGCCGGTCATGGGGATAAATTTGATATTTCCGCCCACGGTCAGAAACACCTGGATGGCGTACTCCGCTCCCAGCCCCAAAGCAATCAGTTTATAAAATTTCTTACTCAGCCGCATGGAGATATTGACGATCATCAAAAAGCAGCTCATACACACTAGGATCACGCAGATGGCAAATATTCCGCCTAGTTCCTCGCAGATAGCCGCGAACGCAAAATCCTGGGTGGCCACCGGGATAGCCGTGGGAGACCCCTCAAAGAGCCCCGTGCCGAACCACCCGCCCGCACAGATCGCAAACAGCGCCTGGGCGATCTGATAGCCTCCGACCTTATAATCATAGAAAGGATCCTGCCATGCCTGTACACGTACCCTCACATGGGAAAATAGGTAATAGGCTCCCACCGAGGCCAAAGCCCCACCGGACAAGCCCGCCAGCGGATAGACAGGATTTTTCGTGGCCACATAGACCAGCACCAGATATGCCGTGAAAAACACCACCGCCGTGCCCAGATCTTTGGAAACTACCAGAATCAGCACATGGGCCGCCGCCGCCACCGTCGTAATAGCCACATGCCTGAATGTTATATCCTTGGTCAGCATACCCGCCAGGAAAAATACATAAATAATCTTGACCAACTCAGAGAGCTGGAAAGTGGGGCCGCCCTCGCCCATGCCCACCGACAGCTTGGCTCCGCCGGATACCTGGGCCAGCAAAAGAACCGCCGCCAGAAGACAGATTCCCGCCCCGCCGTATACCCAGGTCAGATCCTTGAGAAGCTTGACCTTTCGAACGATCACCGGCACCAGCAGCGACATGCCCGTTCCAGCCACGATCAGCAGGAACTGTTTCTGGGCCAGCCCGAAATTCAGCCGGGACAGGATCACGATGCCCACGCTCATCAGCATACACATATTATTTAAAAGAAGGATGGACGCTTTTTTATAAACCAGGCGGTATAAAATCTGTACGCCGATCACATAAGCCGTGATCTCTCCGAACAGAATAATCATCTGTATCTCCATCGTCTGCAGAAACATAGTAAAAAACGCGGTCATCAAGAAAAACATGATCAGCACAATCTGCTTCCTGAGCACCTTTTTTCTGCCTTTTTCCGTCTTTTTGTTGAACACAGTAAAGCACAGAAAAGTGTACAGAAGCATCAGCAAAAGGATCATATATTTTGTCAATGTCACAATGATAGATATCATATATCCTTATTCGACTCCTCTATGGAAATGTCCATGGGTAAAAATGCGGCTCTGCTGGATCACACGTTTTTCCCCATAGGCCTTTGCAAACATTTTCAGCACGGATTTGGCTTCTTTGGCATCCTCCAGGGTGAACTGGAGCCGCACCCCGCTAAAGCCAAGCTCTTCCGCCTCATCCCTTTCCTTCAAAAGCCCCAGGGGTACAGAGTTATACAGCAGATTGTAACAGAAATCACAATGGCACTGCACTGTAAAACAGGCGTTTTTCCTGTCTTTCAGGGTCAGTACCGCCTTTTTTCTATCACAGAAAGAGGTATTCTTTCTGCTACACTGGGCGGAAACCATCAGCACCTGGTAGCCATAGATGATCAGCTCCACGTCGTGATTATCCAGCGTACCGAGTTCCCTGTGGTTCAGCTCCACCGGGGCAGTCATTCCCGCCACACCTTTGCTGCGGAAAAACTCCTGCGCCTCCCGGTTCATGGTATACAGCGAATAATCCAACTGAGTTCTTTTCCCCATAGACAGACGACGCAGAAGGGCATATTCTTCCAGATTCCGGGCAAGAAAACCGTCAAAGCCATCCGCCAGATATCCCGCCGCCTCCTGTCGGAAGCCGCCCACATACTGCCGGTGCAGCACGTGGGGCAGAGCCATATAATACTCAGCCTTCCGTCCCCGCATCAGCCTGCGGCAGGCGGAACTGTCCTCCCGGTACAGGGACATCTCCACATAGATCCGTTTGACCGGATATTCGCATTCTGCCACCACCCTGAATTGTTCCATAGTAGACACCAGTACTGAAAGTCCGTCAAAATGGCTTCGTTTATTTTGCGCATTCTCCCTTTCTTCTGTGGGACGCTCCGGCACGCTGCGCCTGGAAGGAGCCAGCAGAGCTTCTCTGAGAGTCTCCACACAGGCCCGGCGCAGCTGATTAACTTCTTTTATAGGAAGAAAGACCTCCTTTTTCATATCCACTTCCCGCTTAACCACCACGAAATCCGTTTTACCGGTCTTATTGACCCGCTTTTCCAACTGCTTATGGCCCAAAGGCTGCGATTTGGCCGGTTCGGCCACGGGGCCTGTCAGCTCCACGGATTTCCCTCCCGCACTCAAAGAGAACTTCACCGGCTTACCCGGCTTTACCACCAGTTTGGCTTCCGCGGGCACCTGCAGCTCCTTCTCCATATATTCACTGCGGATCTCCGCAAACAACTTCTCGTTTCTCGCCTTTGCCTTGTCGGAAGCCTTCTTATTCTCCATAGCCATCATGCGGCGGCCGTTGTGCTGCTTGAAATAGCTCTCATGAAACCCGTCCCGATTATACAGATCCAGCAGGATCTCCTCATCCTTCCGGGAAACCTCCGTGGATTTTCCGGCCATATAGCGTTCCAGATACTTGCGGTATACCCTGACCACTCCTGCCGTATACTCCGGCTTTTTCATGCGCCCCTCGATCTTCAGGGAGCAGACGCCGGACTCAATGATCTCCGGCAGCAGCCGGATCGCGCACATGTCCCGGGGGCTTAAGACGTAGGCCGTTTTCTTGGAATTTACCTCTTTATCCCCGTCAAACACTCTATAGGGCAGACGGCATGGCTGGGCACAGCGCCCCCTGTTGCCGCTGCGGCCCCCGATCATGCTGCTGAACAGGCACATGCCCGAATAACAGTAGCACAATGCGCCGTGCACAAACACTTCAATCTCCAATGATGTCTCCCGCCGGATCGCCCGAAGCTCGTCCAGGGACAGTTCCCTGGCCGGAATCACCCGGGACACACCACACTCCTCCAGAAGCTTTGCCCCGTATACACCGGTAACAGCCATCTGGGTGCTGGCGTGGATAGGTAAGCCGGGAAAATGACGGGAAATATACTGCATGACTCCCAGATCCTGCACGATCACCGCGTCCACCCCCGCTACATAAAAGGGCAGTAGAAAATCGTACAACTCCTTTGTAAGCTCCGGCTCCTTCAGCAGCGTATTGACTGTCAGATACACCTTCCGCCCCCGCAGATGGGCGTATTCAATAGCCGTCACAAGCTCATCCCCCTGGGGATTATCCGCAAAGGCTCTGGCGCCGAACCGTTCGCCGCCAATATATACCGCATCCGCCCCGGCCACAATGGCCGCTTTCAATGTCTCAAAGGAACCGGCCGGAGCCAGCAATTCGATCTTATCCATATCCACAAAAAAGGGGAACCGCCTATACATGATGCATCCACGTATATACTACAATCCCCCACATCCTTTCTTCTTATTTTCTGTCATCCAGCTTTTGCCGAAGTTTCACATTTTCCTGCGTAAGCTCTTCCTTCTCAATTGTTAGCCTGGTGTAATCTTCCTTTATCCGCTCCAGCTGGATCTGGGCGGCAATCAGATCATTTTTTAGATCATAAAGCTCCCGATCCTTTGTCTGGGAATCCTCTTCAAACACTTCCGCCTGCTTTCGGGCCTTAAAATAGTCATCGGCAATATTCAAACTCAACAAAATATTCCGAATATCCGCCGTCTGCCTGTTGTACCCCGGCAGACTGCCAAGATCCGAAATCTTATTATTTAAATATGCGGCAACCTTCTGCAGGTACTCTTCACTCTCATACCCCCCAAGAGTGAAGATTTTCCCCCCTATCAGAACCTTTGTCATATTTTTGGCTGACATATAGTATACTCCTCCCGGATGCTATCTTTCGTCTCATGTAACTGTTCACTACATCAAAATCATATTGCACAGTGTTTCGGCCTGTGCTGAACAGTTGCCCTCTTTCTCTTTCATTATAATCCAATCCCGCAGAAAAACAACCTTTTTATTCCCGCGGGTTCGGAAATCCATGCCGCAACCAAAGCCCGGTAAACACAGTTCCCCGGGTTCCACCGTTCATACATCTGCATCCGTCGGCACAGGAAGCCCTAAATGACGATACGTTTTCTCCGCAGCCACTCTCCCCCGGGGCGTACGGCTGATAAATCCGTGCTGGAGCAGATAGGGTTCATACACATCCTCAATGGTTCCCGCATCCTCGCCAATAGAAGCGGCCAGCGTCTCCAGCCCCACAGGCCCCCCTTGGTACTGGTCGATCATAACCTTCAAGATCCGGCGGTCTGTCTGATCAAGGCCATAGCGATCCACCTCCATCAGATCCAGGGCAAACCCCGCCACCTCGTCGGAGATACGCCCGTCGTAACGCACCTGGGCAAAATCCCGCACCCGTTTTAACAGCCGATTGGCCAGCCGGGGCGTTCCCCGGGAACGGCGGGCCAGTTCCATGGCCCCCTTCTCATCAATCTCCACACCTAAAATTCTGGCAGAATGCTGGATAATGGTTTTTAATTCCTCATAATTATAAAATTCCAGATGCTGAATCACCCCGAAACGATCCCGCAGCGGCGCCGTCAAAAGCCCCGCCCGGGTAGTGGCGCCCACCAATGTGAATTTCGGAAGTTCCAGGCGGATCGACCTGGCCGAGGCTCCCTTGCCGATCATAATATCAATGGCATAATCCTCCATGGCCGGATACAGTACCTCCTCCACCTGGCGGTTCAGCCGATGGATCTCGTCCACAAAAAGCACATCCCCCTCCTGCAGGTTGTTGAGAATAGCCGCCATCTCTCCCGGCTTCTCAATGGCCGGCCCGGAAGTCACCTTCATATGGGTTCCCATCTCGTTGGCGATGATTCCCGCCAGCGTGGTCTTTCCCAGCCCCGGAGGCCCATAAAACAATACATGATCCAGCGCATCCCCCCTCTGCCGGGCCGCTTCAATATAGATCTTTAATATATCTTTAATTTTTGTCTGCCCAATATAATCCTGCAAACGCTGCGGACGCAGAGTTCCCTCAATCCGGACATCCTCCTCTGTATACTCTGTCGCGATCATTCTCTTTTCCATATAGTCTCACCTATTTTCGCTCTTTCACACCAAATGCTTCAAAGCCGCTTTCAACACCTGCTCCGTATCCATCTCCCCGCGGCCTTCCACGGCTTTCACCGCCCGTAAAGCCTCTGTTCCCGGATATCCCAGCGTCGTAAGGGCCATAACCGCCTCCTGGACACTGTCACCGGCCTGGAAAGCTCCCGCCTGCGGCGCAGCATCTTGCCTGATTCCAAATGTGTCCTCAAGTTTCAGCTTATCCTTCAATTCCAAAATCAGCTTCTGGGCCGTCTTCTTCCCTATTCCCGGCGCTTTGGCTATGGATGCGGCATCATCGGACAAAATGGCAAAGCGCAGCTCATCGGCAGACAGCGCAGACAAAATACCCAGCCCTCCCTTTGGCCCGATACCGCTGACACCGATCAGCAGTTCAAACAGCCGCAGATCATCCCTGGTCAGAAAACCGTAGAGCAGCATGGCATCCTCGCGGACGCTCATATAGGTATGTATTTTCATCTCGTCGCCCACGCGGACATGCCCGCCCATGGCTGAGGCCGACATAAAAATGCGGTAGCCCACGCCATGATTTTCCAGAATAATACAGTTTTCCTCCATGTCCGCGACAATTCCACGTATATATCGAATCATAATCTTTATTCTTTCCCATTTTTCTTTCTTTTGCTATAATGGCAGTGCACCCTATGATTTTAACGTGAAAGGACAAGATTTGCAATGAAAATTGTAAATACATCGCTGAATACAAATCCTATGTTGAGCGCCTTTGCCGGATTCGACTGGCGCCGGGCCCTTTTCTTTGACATCGAGACCACCGGACTAAACCACCGGCGCTCCCACCTGTATTTGATCGGTGCTCTCTGGCTATCCGGAAATACGTTCTGTCTGCGCCAGTGGTTTGCCGAAAAACCCGGCGACGAAGCGGCAATTTTGCAGGACTTCCTGCGCCTGGCTTCCGGTCTTTCACGGCTTATCCACTATAACGGCTCTTCCTTCGATCTTCCCTATCTGATTCACAAATGTGCTTTTTACGGGTTCGACCCGTCTCCGGTCAAAATAGAGGGCTGCGACCTCTACACCCGTTTCCGCCCCCTGAAGCCCTGGCTTGCCGCTGAAGATCTGAAGCTGAAATCCATGGAACGGGCCGTGGGACTGCATCGGAAAGACCGCTGCACCGGCAAAGAATTGATCGGGCTGTATAAAGAATGGCTGCGGACCGGCGGCCCGCAGCTTCTGGAATTGCTGCTGCTTCACAACCGTGAGGACGTCACGGGCATGGTAGAAATCCAGCGTCTCTTTTCCCTGCTGGCGCTGCAAAACGGCGCCCTGCCCCTGGCCCCTGACGGTCGGGAGGACGGGCCCGACAGCCTGGCCCTGCGTTTCATTCCCGCGGAAACGCTGCCCCTGGCCCTGTCCGTCCAAAAGGACGGGATCTCCCTGTCTGCCCAAAACAGCCGGATCACCCTGCGGCTGCCCAAATACCACGGCGAGCTGCGGCTTTTTTTCCCCGATTACCGAAATTACTATTACCTCCCCCGGGAAGACCGCGCCATCCATAAAAGCGTGGCCGTCTACGTCGATCCCGTCTACCGTCAAAAAGCCACGCCGGACACCTGCTGCGAACGCCGCTTGGGAACTTTCCTGCCCCAGTACCAAGACAGCTTCACCCCCATTTTCCGGGAAAACAGGGGTGATAAAACCAGTTATTTTCTATATGACCAGAAACTTTTGGAGAATGAAGACGGCCTCGCCGCATATGCGGCGCAGATGATTCAATCACTGTTGAACCGAAAAATATAACAGCGCGGCGCCCTTCCCGTCGCAATGGCATTTTATGAAAAAACACTTGTCGTCTGTGCTAAACGACAAGTGTCTTTTTACATATTCTCTGACATCATCTGTTCAAAAACGGATTACTCCTCATCTATCAGCATATCCATGTCCGCATTCTCCAGGGCTTTCATGCTGAGGCTAATCTTACGGTCTTCACCATTGAAATCAACCACTTTTGCCTCAATGACCTGGCCCACGCTGAGCACATCGGAGGGCTTCTCCACATGCTGGCGGGAAATCTGCGACACATGAAGCAGCGCATCCACACCGGGCTCCAACTCAACAAAAGCGCCAAAATCGGTCATTCTGGCCACGCGGCCCTCGACAATATTGCCGGCTGCATATTTCTCATCAGCGTCCAGCCAGGGATTGGTATCCTCGAATTTCAGGCTCAGGGCGATCTTCTCGCCGCGGATATCCTTGATCAAAACCTCCAGCTCCTCGCCTACCTTAAATACCTTCTTCGGGTTCTCTACACGGCCCCAGCTCATCTCAGAAATGTGAAGCAGACCATCCGCGCCGCCCAGATCTATGAACGCGCCGAAATCTGTCACGTTCTTCACGACGCCGGTAACGATATCACCCACATGAATCCTCGCAAACAGTTCTTCCTGCAGTCTGGCTTTCTCTTCCAGAATCAGCTGTTTTCTGTCACCGATGATTCTTCTCCTTCTCGGATTGAACTCAATGATTACAAACTCAATCTCCTGACCGGCATATTTATTCAGATCCCTCTCAAAAGTATCGGATACAAGGCTGGCCGGAATAAATACTCTGCTACCCTCAACCATCACGCTGAGACCGCCTGTCTTCACCTGTTCTACTTTGGCTTTCAGAACTTCTCTGTTCTCAAAAGCCTCCTCCAGTCTCTTGTTGCCTCTCTCGGCTGCCAGTCTCTTATAGGTCAGAACCACCTGTCCGTCACCGTCGTTGACTTTCAGCACTTTTACCTCCATCTTGTCTCCCACGGACGCTATGGTCGTCAGATCCAGGCTGGAATCGTTGCTATATTCATTTCTGGTAAGAATACCATCTGCCTTATAACCGATATTCAAGATCAGCTCTTCGGGTTTTGCGTCAATAACAATACCCTCCACCACTTCTCCATTTCTGATTGTCCTGAACGAATCGTCCAGCATCTGCTCAAAACTCATTTCCGACATATTTCTGAACCTCCTCAATTATTTTGTTTGGGGTCGATGCCCCGGCTGTAATACCTACATGACGAAAAGATTGAAAAGGCTTTAAATCCAAATCAACGAGTGTCTGTATATAGTAAGTATTTTTACATTCTTTTTGGCATATTTCAAATAGCTTCTGCGTGTTGGAGCTGTGTCTCCCGCCGATAACAATCATTGCATCCACACAGGCTGCAATCTGTCTTGCCTCGTTCTGTCTCTCCTCCGTAGCACTACAGATCGTATTTAAAACAAGTCTATCATACCTCTTTTTTTCGAGAATTTCAACTAAATCTTGAAAATTGTTGTAATTAAATGTCGTCTGGGACACAATACAGATGGGTGTGCCCTCCTCCAGAGGCAGATCGGCCGCGGCTTCGGGACTATCCACCACAAAAGGGGCCGTATGGCACCAGCCCTTGATACCTTCCACTTCCGGATGACGGTCATTACCGATGATCACGATCCGGCGGCCCTCCCGGCTGCGCTGTTCCACGATCCTGTGGATTTTGCGTACAAAAGGACAGGTGGCATCCACATAATGGATGCCCCTGGATTCCAGGAGCTCATAGACCCGGCGCGGCACGCCATGGGAACGGATAATGACGGTTCCTTCTGTCAGGGCAGACAGTTCCTCTTCCGTATGCAGCACCCGCACACCTTTCTCCTCTAGATCACAAACCACTTCTTCATTGTGGATGATCGGCCCAAAGGTATAGACAGGCCCCTCGCCGCTGTCCGCCTGCTCGTATACCTTCTCCACGGCCCTGCGCACGCCGAAACAGAATCCGGCCGTCTTCGCCAACGTCACTTCCATTATTCTCTTCCCCCGGGTTTTATGCTTTCTGATACTGTGCCACCCTGTCCAGAATCGCCTCCACCACCTCGTCAATACCCATATCCGAGGTATCCAGATACCAGGCGTCTTCCGCCTTTTTAAGAGGCGAAATATCACGGTGCATATCCCGATAATCACGGTCTGCAATATCCGCCTCTATCTCTTCCAGGCTTTCTGTTATCCCTTTTTCCTCCAGTTCTTTGAAACGCCGCAAAGCCCGGGTATGGGTACTGGCTGTCAGATAGATTTTCACCTGGGCGCCGGGCAGTACGCAGGTACCGATATCCCGCCCGTCCATGACCACATCCTCCCGAGCCGCCAGCGCCTTCTGAAGCTGCGTCAGCTTTTCCCTCACCCGGGGAACAGGCGAGCTTTTGGAAGCCATATTCCCCACTTCCTCGCTGCGGGTATAGGGAGTCACGTTCTCACCATTTAACAGTACATTCTGTTCTCCGTCCACATAGCGGATGGAAATATCCGCGCCGTTGCAGGCCGCCGCCATCCCTTCATGATCCTGCGCATCCAATCCCATACGCAGAAAATACAGGGCCATGGCCCGGTACATGGCGCCGGTATCTACATATATATAAGAAAGTTCTTTTGCGATCCTCTTTGCAATGGTACTTTTTCCTGCCCCTGCGGGGCCGTCGATGGCAATATTAAAGCTCATAATTGTCTCACTTTCTATTAATTATTTTTCATTCCGGCCGCCCATATGCATACCCGCCGCATGGGCCGTAGACCAGGCGATCTGCAGATTGAATCCGCCGGTGAGGGCATCCAGATCCAGGACTTCTCCGGCAAAATACAGGCCGCTGACTTTTTTTGCCTCCATGGTCTTAGGATCGACTTCCCGGACAGAGACCCCGCCCCGGGTGATGATTGCTTCCTCATACCCCCGCAGACCGGTAACCGTAAACGGAAATGCTTTCAGCAACCGCCCGAATGCCAGTCTATCCTTCTTTTCTATCCGGTGAACCGGCATATCTCCGGAGACAGGCGCAAGAGACAATACCGGCGCGATCAATCTGGACGGCAGAAGGCCGCCAAGGACATTTTTGAACTGCCTGTTTTTATTCTCCTCGAAATCCCGAAGAATGCGTCTGTCCAGCTGTTCAGCGTCCAGGGCAGGTTTCAGGTCTATCTCTCCCTGCAACGATCCTTTGGATAAATTTTTTTCCACTTTAGCGCTGGCCGTCAGCACCAGAGGGCCGGATATGCCAAAATGGGTGAACAGCATTTCACCAAACTCCCGGAATACCACTTTTCCGTTCTGGCGGAAACGCAGTTCCACATTCCGCAGGGACAAGCCCTGCATATCGGTAATATAGCTCTCCGCTGTCACCATGGGCACCAGACTGGGGGAAAGTTCCGTCACCTTCAGCCCTCCCTGTTCCGCAAAGAAAAAACCGTCTCCCGTGGAGCCTGTCACCGGATAGGACAGCCCTCCTGTGGCTACCAGCACTGTGTCTGCCGGAATATCCGCGCCGTTTTCCAGTGTTACGCCGACTACTCTCCCTTCAGAAAGCCTAAGCCCGGTCACAGTACTGTTCAAATGGATCCTCACCTGCAGTTCTTTCATCCGCCTCTCCAGGGCACGGATGATATCTGAAGAGTGGTCAGACTGGGGAAACACACGATTTCCCCGCTCCACCTTCGTTCTGACCCCCAGGGAATGAAAAAGATCCCTCACATCCTGATTGGAAAAACCTGCAAATGCACTGTACAGAAATTTCCTATTGGATATGACTGAGGCCAGAAACTGATCCTGACCACAATCATTGGTCAGGTTACAGCGTCCTTTTCCCGTAATAAACAGTTTCCGTCCCAATCGGTCGTTCTTTTCAAAGACATGTACCCGGTTACCGGAACCCGAAGCAAACAGAGACGCCAGCATTCCCGCCGCACCGCCGCCGATAATGATAATCTCTTTCATAGTTACTTCCTTTCCCGCGGCTACATACGGATCCGGGGATTGATCAGATTGATCTCGTCGTTATTATACACCTGATACTCACTCCAGATTCCCTCCAAAGTCTCCAGGGTACTCACTACCTCCCCCTGTTTTTTCATACTCAGGGCCACAATCAGGGCGTTAATCACGCTTAATGGCGCCGCCAAGGAATCCACAATGGAAGCCATATCGCTCTGGGCCGTCAGATTGCAGGAGGAATACAGATTAATCGGAGAATGGATGCTGTCCGTCAGCGTAATCACCCTGGCATTTCTCCCGTTGGCAAACTCCAGAGCCTTGAGCGTCAGCATGGAATATCGGGGAAAACTGATCCCGATGATCACATCCTCCTCGCCGATCCGCACCATCTGTTCAAATATCTCACTGGCATTGTGAGTGTTCAGCACACATACCCGATCAAATATATAATTCAGATAGAACGCCAGAAAATCAGCCAACGGCGCACAGCTGCGTATACCGATCACATAAATATTTTTAGCGTTTAATATCGTCTCCACCGCTGAATTGAAAGCGTCATGGTCAATCTGTTCCATGGTCCGCTTGATCTTTTCGATGTCCGAATGGAGTACCCTGTCCAGGATCTCCATCTGGGGCACATCGCCATACGTCACTTTCATGCGCTGAATGGAATTCAGCTTGTTCCTGACCAGCTCCTCCAGCGCCCGGTGAAATTCGGGATATCCCTCATATCCGAGCTGCATGGCAAAACGGACGGCTGTAGATTCGCTGACCCCGGCTTCCCTGCCCAGCTTGGCCGCTGTGAGAAACACCGCAGAATCGTAATGCTCTATAATGTAGGCGGCCAGGCGCCTCTGCCCCTTGCTGAATTTTTTATAATGCAGATGAATCCTGCCAAGCAGATTGTCTGTTGTGTCCATGATTCCTCCAGAATGTATGATACGAAAAATTCGTTCTTTACGCACGACGCATCTGTATGGATGATCTGATAGTTTTGCATTATACACAAATTCACGAGAAAATGCAATGCTATCTCTCATTACCTTCGTCATCCAGAAAAGCATCTGCGCTAAACAGGCAGATGCTTTCTGTCAATCAAAATCTCTTTGTTATTCTCCCCGGCTCCCTGCCGTTTCTAATGCCTAGAAACTTTTTTGTGTCTAATTCCCCCCATCCCGGTAATGTCAAGTTAATGTCACGAACTTTTTTGCTCTTTTTTTGTTGGAAAGCCCGAAAAACCTTATATTTTCGTAGGGGTAATGTGAAATTAGTGTTAAGTCAGAGGAAAATTAATGTTAAATAAGTGTCACGTGGCTTTAAGCTGAAAGTTCCCTTTTATGTATCCACTATATAGACGGTTGAACCGTTAGCCTTTTATTCCGGGTAGTTCCATTCAATTTCAACCCGCTTGCCTTTATATGCCTTCACTTTTTTGATAAATATGCCGACTACATCCTGCGTCAGTTCATTCACATGTGAATCACAGATAATCTGTTTCATATCCTGTTTATTTTTATCCTCTTCTTCTTTCAATCGCTCATACTCTGCCTCCGCCTTGTCTACTTGATCTGACAATTCCCGAATACTATGTATGGCTGGGTACGGGCCAACCGCCTTGGCAGCCTCGACCTTGGG
>CAJUQO010000073.1 GCA_910588295.1 uncultured Lachnospiraceae bacterium
CAGACACTATGAGAATAATTTTTGATCTACTTTTAAACTTTACAAGGCACTAGCCATGGTATGCATAGCTTCATCCCCTACATCCAGCGTCTTAAATGTGCCGAAGTTATTTATTCGCCTTTCACCATTAGCGGAATATTCCATCCACAGATCCAGATAAATGCCTTCATTCCCCCCCATAAGCCAAATTGCTTCTCCAGTCGAACATATAAGTTCTGATTGGAACCGGGTTACTGGTAGCTATCCCATAGTCCAGAATGTCCGGCAGCAGGTTCTTCTCTCCCAGAATGTCTTTGATTTTGTTGAATAATTCTTCTGTTGTCATAGGTTTTTTCATTGTTGTAAATTCTCCTTTCTACGCAATGCAAAAAGGGAAGTATCTCCGCTTTGTGCAGAAATACTTCCCTTTGCTTAAAAACTCTCTTTAATTGTCAAATTTCAAGTTATAATTCTTCTTTGGCATATGGCTTATCATGCCAGATTTTCTTTCAGCAGTATCACAAAATCTTTTTTTAAACACGGCCCTGTTTTAAATAGTTTTATCCAGCAATAAACTATGTGCCATTCATTTTTGGTAAAAACACAGATCAGTTTTTCATCAGGCGAAACTGTTGAATGAGACGATGCTACTGCATCGTCTCGTGAAGCCAGTGAAGTCTGATGGAAAAATGAGCGAGGAATTTTTAGCAAATATGAATGGCACACGTCCGTTAATTACCTATACTATATACCGCAGACCATACCTCTTTCTGTCCCATAAAATTATTGATCTGCTTGCCATAGTGTTTCAATCTCTTGGTCTGTCAAATGCGTAAGCATTTTAATGTACACATTATCTTCACTATGGCAAAGCATTATATTTACCTGCTTTGTGTGTTTTCCTGTTATAATACTGTCACCGTCATACATCTTCACATTTTGCCACTTCTGCTCCTGCCTTTAAAAAAATCTCTACCTTTGCAATATTTTTTTGCATTGCTGATCTGATTTTTTTGAACCCACTTTTGAAGCAATAAAAAAAACCGAGTGACCATATTTTTCTCTAATACGGTATGTACTGTCTATCAGCTTGTATGTACCTCGGTCGAACTTTCCTTCGTGTACATAAAATCGATTAAAGTGTGCAATCACAGAGCTATGTTTTGACACATCGAAGCTATCTAAAATATCCACAGCCCTGATTGCGTGAAAATCGCATAATAAAATCTATTTATATTCATATATATTTTCTATATTCCTTCAACAGAAAACCCATTTAAAAACTTTTCTGTTTCAAATATATATGCATATTCAAGCGGCTCTGTCTTGATAAAATAACCTCCAAATTCATTTAATTGCAATCCCGGATCACCCCACAGTATTATTCTCCATTCATTCTGATACCTATATTTTGAATAATCTTTCACAAAATAAGGATCCAATTGGCTGCCTGTTTTTCTATATGCATCCGTGTCTGAAAAATCCGATAACTCTCTGTATATAATTGTTCTTGCATCAATATGAATTCTGTTATTGAATCCTTCTTTTGATTCCATAATCTTAGAACACAGTTCTGCAGACGTAAGTATTATTACATAATCTCCAAATTCTTTTACTGCATTTTTAAAATCATTACCCAATATCCACTTATTATCTTCTATGTTTTTCATTATTTCTTTTGTTAGAGCTGATGCACAAAACATTAATAAATCATCATCTCCCTGCCATGACCAAGTCAATGAAACATATGAACCGACATTTTTTAATAACGGCCAAAAATCATTTCCATCTTCATCAAACATTTTCACTTGTTCAGGATCAATGGGTATTTTCCCTTCCATACTATCTCCCCGATAGGATGTTCCATCATTACGATAATTCTTTATTGCGTTAAAAAAAATAATTCCATTCTTTAATGCTTCTAAGTGTTCTTTCCTTCCAAATTTAGCTAAAAGAAAACCAGGAGTTTTCACCACTTACTTGTCCCTCCATTGTAGTAATATTAGAAATCTTTTACTACCTTCCTTGTCTAACAGAACTACCTTTTTACAGAGCATAAAACCATAAGATATGGATAACACAAAATAATACTAATGGAAAGATGTATGCGGTAAAAAAGGACAGCCAAAATCTCCCTGTCATCCAAGAAGTCCCGCATAAATATACCAGATAAAATCTAAACGTTTGGCTTACATAAGTCATTAACCATCGCAAGAACTGTCTCTTCTGAAATATCCGGATTGATTCTGCACAGACTCGGCAGAACCACTTGTTTCTTATTACTGCACCCGGTTTCGTCTGGAAGTGAATCAGGTTTTCTGTCATACAATTCAAAACTGTATACTCGTACCACTCTACAATGCTTTAATAGCGGTATGATTGATCATATCTTCAGTTTTTCCACACAAAAGTCAACGGAAAAATCTGCAGATCCATCCTAAAAGATGCCTCTGCAGATCATCATCACTTATTCCATCATGCACATAGAGCTTACGTACTTTGTGACACCATCAAGAAAAAAACTGGCATTTTGAATCTGTTCATCCGCTTCTTCTTTCGATATAACATAATAGTCATCATAATCGGATTCGCTCCTAAGTTCAAATGCCTCGGTTAATATTTTAGAATACTCTTTTTTAAATATCCCTGTTTTGACGTAGTTCTGCTGAAAATACGCCATCACACCCGAATGCTTTGAAAAATCTACACCTTCCAATGCCAACAGGCTGCGAATACAGTGAAAAATGCAGTAGTATGATCTGTTTGCTGCACCGCAATAATCCTCTGATCGTAGCAACACTTTTACAGATGACAGGCATTTCCTGGCTTTCTCTAAGCGGTAACAGCACAAATCCTTTTTCCTTTCATCCATAAACTGCAATCCCCTCCCGCTCAATATTTTGATAAAAAGGAAGAACGTCAAAGAAATTTTCAAAATGCTTTTTATCTCTCAATAAAACAGAAAGAAACACTTCCTGCTCCAGCGATATATCACTTGCCATTTCTGCAGTCTGGCTGCGCAATCTTCTTATATCCTTTTCGCTACAATCCAGGATAATCATAACATCAATATCAGATTCTTCTGTATTATCCCCACGGGCATAGGAGCCATAGAGAATAATCCTGCTCAAACTGTCCCCATAAAGCCGTTCTGATGCACTTTTTACTTCTTTTAGCACTGTTTTTAATTGAGATTTCGTACACATACTTTAATCTCCCAATTGCAATATTTTAATTTGTATTTATCCCCTTTTTTTCCGCCAGAAATGGTCTGATCATACTTCAACTGTTATTCTGGCCATAAGCCCCACCCACCGTGCTTTCATATTACCATATTTCAATTTTGCTTGCAATTATATTATCGGACATGAATCCAACGAAAAAATCTGCAGAGGCCATCCCAAAAGACACCTCCGCAGATTCTTATTTCCTCCATTTGTGGTAAGGTTGTCGTAAGACCCCGTTTCACCTTGCCAAAAATTGTCAAATACCGCATATTTACAGGGCTTTTCCTCTCATAAAAATACTCCCTGCCCCGAAGAATTTCCTATATGTTTTTTGTGTGTTGTAAAAATTTATTCAACAATTTTCTGTTTTATTATCGTAATTCCACCAGCCGCTTAAAAGTCTCCTCGTCATCAACCATATATCGGGCAGAATTCAGTTTAGAGTAAAAGGGATTGTTCTGCGATGTGGCAGCGACAATCCCCTGATCGTATCTCTGACAGGATCCTGTCATAATCCTGTTTCTACGCTTTTAAAAACCTGTTCAAATCATACATTGTATATTGGTTCCTACTAAATGATGATACCGGCAATACGATCACATTGATGCTGAATATCCTGTACAATAACCCCCCTAAAATCCTGTCTCTGCTTTCTGAAACTCATATACTGATACTCTACGGTAATATCCCTATACCGCTTTACCCTGCGTACTCCGTCAAGAGACAGGCATCCTTCCTCTGCCTCATACTTTCCGGTCTTCTTTACAATCTAGGGTTTATCAATATCTCTTCTGCGACCTGCAGATCTTCTTTTCCTGCCAGCTCTGATTTCTGTGAGAGGAACAACCTGTTTCTAACCACATCCCTTATCAGAACAATCTATGAAACAGCCACCTTCCGGCAACCACCTGTAATATAAATATCGCAGGCATCCCCACAACAAAATACCAATGCTTTGTTTTGTGCCTGAACAGATACATTCCTGCCCACGTACCTAAACTGCCTCCAAAAAAGCTTATAAGAAACAGCCTTTTTTCCGGTATCCTCCATGTATGCCGCTTTGCCTTTGCTTTATCTACACCCATCGCAACTAAACCCATGGTATTCATGAGCATAAGATAGACTGTCAAAATCCATAATATATTTTCAGCCAATTTCCATTATCTCCAATTCCATTATCTTGCGTAAACTTAATCATTCCGCCACGGGATGTTCCTTCTCCACAAAATCCCCCGAATTTTAGATTTCTACTATCACGAGAGAATATCCTCAGCCTATATCAAATCTGCAAAAAAAGTTTTCTTGTCAAACCATGAATAAGTTTGTGACAAACTTACACACTTTACTTGACAAACCCAATTTCCAACTGTCAAGAACAGAATTATAACCCGTCATTCAAGGAATTTCACTTCACTGTGCCCGGTTTCCGTCCGGGCCGCCGTCTGCAGTTCCTGCATTTCTTCATCTATATTTTTTACTGCTGTATTTTCCGCTGCTTTCCCGTCCCCCGCTGTGATATACTGAAACCGTAACCGCTGAGATACTATAACAAAAAATTTCCGCAATTTTTTTCAGAGTCCAGTTACGCTGTCAAACGGTCCAGTTACGCCGGGCAGCTTTACACTGACGCTCTTTTAAACGAATAGATATACAGAGGACTATCAACATGATTAGAACAGCTATCTGTGATGACGACGCAAAGACCCGCGCCTATCTCGCTTCTCTGATTCTGGCACAACCCTGCCCCTGTGAGATTGTAGAATATGCTTCCGCCGATGACTGTCTGGCAGATCGCCGGGAAATCGATCTGCTTTTTCTGGATATAGAGCTTGGCATCTCTGGCAGCCGCCTAGATGGAATGGCTCTGGCCCGGCAGCTGCGGCAACGGGATTCAGAGATACAACCGCTCATTATTTTTGTAACCGGCTATGACCAGTATGTGTATGACGCCTTCGATGTCGGCGCATTCCAATATCTCTTAAAACCGGTGAATGAAGAAAAATTTGCCCGGGCCTTTGCCCGCGCGGCGGCGCGGGTTCTCGCTGACCGCAAACACCCGCGAAAAGTCCGCACGCTCACGCTCCGGTCAGCCCACACCCGCAAAACCATACCGCTTAGCAGCATCCGCTACATTGAAAGCTGCAATCATAAGGTGGTGCTGCATTTGAATGACGGCGTATTTGCTTATTACGCAAAGATCCGGGATCTGGAGGCGGAACTGCAGGGCCAGTTTTTTCGTATCCATAAAGGCTATCTGGTCAACCTCTCCTGCATAGACGGATACAGCAAATCAGAAGTAACCCTGACAAACGGGGAAAGGCTGCTGCTCTCCAAATATAAATATCCGGATTTCGTCAGGGCATATCTGCGTTTTCTGGAAAAAGGAGCCGCCAATGATTGAAGCAGGATTCCTCATATTTAACAGGCTTTTCGAGCTCGCGGCGGCTCTGCTGTATACGGTCTGCCTGGCCCTTTTTTTCAGCCCGTTCCTACCGGAACAAAGCCGTCGTCGAAAAACGCTGCTCCTTTTTTCGGCCTGCCTGGCCGCTGACCTGGTCTGCGGCCAGCCCTATATTCCACAGGGGGCATCCGGTCTGGTCCGGACAATACTGCTGGCCGGAATATCTAAAGCACTCGGCCTGAAAAAAGCGGCGGCATTTCTGCTGGCAATCCTTTATTGGAACACCCGCATTTCCGGCGCGTTAATGGCAGAAAGCCTGTATTTTATAGCGGAAAGGCATTGGCCTTTACAGGCAGAACAACCGGCTGCCGTCTTGCTTCGCTCCGTCATTCTGCTCACCTCGCTTCTTTTGCTCCACGCGGTTCTGCTGACTGTCATGCTGTACGTCCTCCAACGTCAAATGAGGAAACAGCCCATGGCTCTTCACTGGCGCGAGCTGTGCTACCTCAGCCTGATTCCGGCATCCGGCGTTTTGTTTGGACAGATAATCTCCCGGCTGCTGTTCGAGTCCAGAGACGGCATTCTGTTACAGCTCTATGAACGGCATCCCGCCTTTTTAGCGGCGGTGCCGCTGCTGGCGCTGCTGTTCTACATGGGGACTTACCTGACCGTCCGGTTCCAGCAGGGGATGGCCGCGCTGCGGGAGGAACAGGCCAACTATTATGCGGAACGCCAGCAGACACAGGCGATCCGGGCACGCATCCAGGAAGCGGAGCAGTTCTATGCCGGCATTCGGCGGCTAAAACATGAAATGCGAGGCCATCTGGCCAATATCAAAGGCCTGGCCCAAAGCGGAGAGTATGCCGATCTGGAGGACTATATCTCTCAAATGGACAGGAGCATGCAAGATTTTGAACTTACGCTCCGAACGGGAAATCCTGTCACCGATGTAATCGTCAGCGACAAACAGAGGCAATGCCAGAAGAGAGGTATCTCTTTTCAGGCAGATTTCCATTACCCGAAGACCGGGGGCTATGATGCCTTTGATATGGGGATTATCCTGCAAAACCTGCTCCAGAACGCACTGGAGGCCTGTGATAATTTTCCGGAGAACGGGCGCTTTATCTCGCTGGTCGGAAAGCAAAAAGGGCGATTTTTTCTGATCGAGGTCAAAAACTCCTTTGCGGGGGAAATACTGTGGGGGCCGGACGGCCTTCCCGCCACTACCAAAAAAGAGGATGCCCCTATGCACGGCATCGGCCTGTCCAATGTGCGCCGAACCGCCGAAAAATATCTGGGCGGGGTGGAGATCGCCCCGGATAAGCAGCTGTTCCGTATCACGGTGATGCTGCAGGAAAAAACATAAACTATACTTTACAGGAGGGATGTACAATGGCAATTTCAAACTTAAACAGTATTTACGAAAACCGGACATATGGCAATATCTCAGCTGTGAAAAACCGTAAAACGGCAGAGAAAGAAAACGCTCCATCCGTTTCGGCAATGACAGCAGACAAGGCGACAGGCCAGAAAACAGACAGCGTGGAAATATCAGCAGAAGGGCTTTTGGCAATTACATCGGAAAAAAAGATCTCCGACTCCGGCCTGGAGGAACAGGAAGCCCGGGAAGACGCCGGCTCTGACGTATCAGAAGAAACGGCGGCAGCAGACAGCACAGCGGAGAATTCCGATGGTTCCAGCGGCAAAGTCGCCGTCAACGAGGGCAAACGTGCCCGGCAGATCGCCGCGGCAAAAGACCAGGCGCAGATCCAGCAGGTACTGGCCCTGCTGCGGAAAGATCTTTCCGACTGCAAGGCCGGCAGGGAAAAGGGCTGGTGCGACGACTCGGAGATTGCCAAGGTGGAAGCGCTGATCAGCAGAGCCCAGGCCCGCATAAGCGAAGTACCCCGGAAATCCGACGAAAGCCAGGGGGGACTGGACGCTTTTGCCATGGCCTCATTGATGTAAAAAAACCCAAAAACATTACAAAATCATTGACAAAGAGATCCGCTTCTTCGCCACGTCCACCGCCAGCACCTTGACCTCCACAATATCCCCCACGCTGACCACCTCCAGGGGATGCTTGACAAATTTCTTGTCCGTCAGCCTGGAGATGTGGACGAGGCCGTCCTGGTGAACGCCAATATCCACAAAAGCGCCGAAGTCTATGACATTACGGACCGTTCCCTTCAGCACCATACCCTCCTTCAGATCTTTGATGTCCAGCACGTCATTGCGCAGGATCGGCTGGGGCATATCCTCCCTGGGATCGCGGCCCGGACGGCATAACTCCTGCACCATATCCCGCAGAGTAGGCTCCCCAATACCAAGTTTCCTGGCCATCTTGGCGTAATCCCCGATAAAAATGCTCCTGGCCGACTGTTCTGTGATAAATTCCGGCCCATATCCCAGCTCCTTTAAAAGCTTCCCGGCAGCCTCATAGCTCTCGGGATGGATGCTGGTGGCATCCAGAGGATTCGTACCGCCGCTTATACGCATAAAACCGGCACACTGTTCAAAGGCCTTGGGTCCCAGCTTTGGAACATTCAAAAGTTCCTTCCTGCTCATGAAGCGCCCGTTGGCCTCCCGATAGGCCACAATATTTTTCGCCACAGTTTTTGACACGCCGGATATGTATTCCAGCAGGGAGGCCGAGGCTGTATTCAGATCCACACCCACCTGATTCACACAATCCTCCACCACGCCCTCCAGGGCGTCTCCCAGCTTTTTCTGATTCATATCGTGCTGGTACTGTCCCACGCCGATGGCTTTGGGGTCGATCTTAACCAACTCAGCCAGGGGATCCTGCACCCGGCGGGCAATGGAGGCGGCGCTCCTCTGTCCCACGTCAAACTGGGGGAATTCCTCCGTAGCCAGCTTGCTGGCCGAATAAACACTGGCCCCCGCTTCATTGGTAATCACGTAGGCCACCTTTTCGGACATCTCCTTTAGCAGCTCCACGATCACCGCCTCTGACTCCCGGGAGGCTGTGCCATTTCCCAGGGAGATCAAACTGATATGATATTTGCGGATCAGTTTTTTCAGCGTATCTTTTGCGGCTGCAATCTTGGCCGGGGTCGTGGGAGCAGTAGGATAAATGACCGTGGTGTCCAATACCTTTCCCGTAGCGTCCACCACCGCCAGCTTGCAGCCGGTACGGAAAGCAGGATCCCAGCCCAGCACCACCTCCCCGGCAATGGGAGGCTGCATCAGCAGCTGGTTTAGATTTTTGCCGAACACACGGATGGCCCCGTCCTCGGCCTTCTCCGTAAGCTCTCCCCGAATATCCCGCTCTATTGCGGGAGCGATCAGACGCTGATAGCTGTCCGCCAGCATAGTCTCCAGAAACTCAGAGGAATCCGGTTCGTTTTTCCGAATATACCGCCGTTTCAGCCATTCCAGGATGCGTTCCACCGGGGCATCCAGACGCACGGTCAGCATCTTTTCCTTCTCTCCCCGGTTGATGGCCAGCACCCGATAGCCCGCCAGTTTTGCCACCGGCTCCTCGAAATGATAATACATTTCATAGACGGACTGGACCTTCTCGTCCTTCGCCTCTGTAGTCATAAGGCCCTCCCGCATGGTCATCTTACGTATATGCGTGCGCACATCCGCATCATCGGACACCTGCTCCGCCAGTATGTCAGAAGCGCCGGCCAGGGCCTCCTGTGCCGACGCCACGCCCTTCGCCTCCGAAATATAGGGAACAGCGGCCGTTTCCAGATCCCCTGTTTTCTGGGAGAAAATCAGTTCTGCCAGGGACTCCAGCCCCTTCTCCCTGGCAATCATCGCCCGCGTCCTGCGCTTGGGCCTGAATGGCCGGTACAGATCCTCCACAGCCACCATGGTCTCCGCCTTCTCAATGGCGCTTCTAATCTCCTCCGTCAATTTTCCCTGCTCCTCAATGGCGGAAATGGCCTGGGATTTTTTCTCCTCCAAATTGCGCAGATAGGTCAGACGCTCATTCAGATTCCGCAGCATCTCGTCATTCAGAGAACCTGTCTTTTCTTTTCTATACCGGGCAATGAACGGAATCGTATTTCCCTCATCAATCAGGGCCACCGCCGCCTCCGTCTGCCAACGTTTGATTTGCAATTCCCCAGTCAACTTCGCAAGTATGTCCATGGATGTTCCTTCCTTTCTATATGCAGCCTATGAAAAATCATTCTGTCAGTTTCTCCACTGAACTAAAAAGCCATTGTAACCATAGCAATTCTTTACACCATTGTCAATATTTACCTAAACGACGGAAAAATAGCTTGTAACCGTTCAGCCTGTCTGATGAGTTAGATTAATTTCCTGTTTACTTTTCACCTGCAAACTCTTATAGTAAATATATAGCCGTGCCGTACACACGCACGATTCTGTACGAAGAGATTATTATATATAAACGACTTACGGAGGAATATTATGCCTGCATTTTACGCACATCACCGTTTCGGCGGCAAGGTCGCCCGGAAAATGGACGGTGAATTAAAACAGATCATTCGGGAACACTATACGCAGTACGCCATTGGTTTACAGGGACCGGACATTCTCTTTTACTACCGGCCATATACCATTAATAAAGTCATACGGATGGGCACCGGTATGCACGCGGCTTCCGCCTATCCTTTCTTTACAAAAGCCCTGGATATTGTGAAAAAGTACGGCCGGCACTCACCGGAATACGCCTATCTGCTGGGCTTCATCTGCCATTTCATTCTGGACAGTGAATGCCATCCTTTTGTCGCGGAATGGATTGAAAAAAGTGGAGTTAAGCATTTGGAGATCGAGGAAGAATTTGAAAAAAAATTGCTGCGCCTGGATCAGGAACACCCTTTGGCCTTCGCCACGGCCCGTCTGATCCCCGTAGATGATATTACAGCCATGGCCATCTGTCCCTTTTACGACGGCCTCACGCCTCAAATCATCAAACGGGCCCTGTTGGACATGCGAATCGTAAAGGGCCTTTTCACCGCGCCCGGCCCTATCAAATATGGACTTATCAATGCCGCCATGCATTTGAGCGGCCAGCACTCTACCTGGAAAGGACTGATGAACCAGCCTACGGACAATCCCAAATGTGTGAAAAGCAATGAGGAACTGCTGCGCCTTTTCTACCATTCCGTGAAGCCGGCCGTCAGCATGATCGAGAGCTTTGACGAAAGCCTGCAAAACGGAACGGAACTGAATAAGCGTTTTGACCGGAATTTTGAATAACCTACGACACCGGACATGAGGGGATTTCTATGAAAAACATAAAGCTGAACAAACTGGAAAAGTACTGGATTCTCTATGATGTGGGCAATTCTGCCTTTGTCCTTCTGGTTGCTACCATCATTCCTATCTATTTTAACAGCCTGGCCGAAAACGCCGGGCTCTCTTCGGTGGATTATCTGGCTTTTTGGGGCTATGCCGCTTCCGCCGCCACCATTATCGTAGCTTTGATCGGCCCGGTACTCGGCACCATTGCCGATACCCAGGGATTCAAAAAACCGCTGTTTGCCGCCAGTATGGTGGTAGGCGTGATTGGATGCGCCGTTTTATCTTTTCCAGATTCCTGGCTCCTGTTTCTGATCGTTTTCGTGATCGCCAAAATCGGCTACAATGCCAGCCTGATTTTTTACGATTCCATGCTGGTAGATATCACTAGCCCGGAGCGGATGGACACGGTTTCTTCCCACGGCTATGCCTGGGGCTATCTGGGAAGCTGCATCCCTTTCGTCATCTCCCTGGCCCTGGTGCTTTTTGGCGGCCAACTCGGCCTCTCCGTACATCTGGCCATGACGCTGGCCTTCCTGCTGAATGCCGCCTGGTGGCTGGTCGTTACGCTGCCGCTGTTACATGCCTACCGGCAGGAAAATTACGTCAGCCTGCCTGCCCGCCCGATCCGCAGCAGTTTCACCCGTCTGGCCGCCACACTACGGGATATTCGGCGTCAAAAACATATTTTCCTCTTTCTGCTGTCCTTTTTCTTTTTCATCGACGGCGTCTACACGATTATTGATATGGCCACAGCCTACGGCAGCGCCCTGGGTTTTGACACCCAGGGGCTCCTGCTGGCCCTGTTGGTGACCCAGCTCGTAGCGTTCCCCTGCGCACTGATTTTCTCCCGGCTGTCCAAGATCTACGAAGCCTCCCGGCTGCTGCGTATCTGTATCATCGCCTATATCGGCATTGCGCTCTTTGCGATCCAGTTGGATAAACAATGGGAATTCTGGCTTTTAGCCATCCTGGTGGGCATGTTCCAGGGAGCCATCCAGGCCCTGTCCCGCTCCTATTTTGCCAAGATCATCCCCTCGGAGAAATCCGGCGAGTATTTCGGTATCTACGATATTTTCGGTAAAGGCGCCTCCTTTATGGGCGCCACGCTGGTAGGCGTCATCGCCCAGGCAACCGGCACCCCCCATGCCGGTGTGGCCGTTCTGGCAATTCTGTTTGTCATCGGTTTTATCATTTTCTGTATGGCGGACAGGCTGAATAGACAGGAGGCATAGAAATGGCAAAAAGACTGTCTACATGCATATTCCCGGTACGAAGAAACATCTGTACGTGGCTGCTCTGCTTTCTGGCTGTATCCATGACTGTCCTGTGTACCTTCCATGCGGTCCGGGCAGAGAATACTGCCAATACTGGGTCTCAAAAAGCAGCCCTCGAAAATGCGGGATCAAATTTTCAGCCTCTGGAACCGGAAAAGCCCAAAACAGAACGGACACCCTCCAGCACTGGTATGGGCGAAACCACAGAGATCCTGATTCACTTTATGATCCTGTGGTCTGTCATTTACCTGATTATTAAATTTGTACGGATGTGGCTGGATAAACATAAATAATGGCCTTTGATATTCGCATATAGATTGCTAATGTAGTATTGACAATTGAATACTCCGTCGACGGGTATTTGTTCACTAATATTGAAATGCTGATGTGTTAAAACGCAAAAGTAGATAATAACCATGGGATGGGGAATCTACAGGTATTTTACCACTAGGCATAAAGGCTTGGTGGTTTTTTTGTTCTGAAAATCGGAAAAGTCATTAGGAAAAATACAAAAAGCCGATGCTGCTAACACCGACTTTGTATAGGAGTGCTGCTAATATTCGTATGTATGATTAGCACGATACACTTTGAATATCGCACAAGCTTTGACAATAATTATACTGATATTTCAGAATGCAAATTCCGGTCGAACGGTACACTGATTTTGTCAAGATTAGTTGACACATTTTCCTCAAGGATTTTGTATCCTATGCTGCTTCTTTCAGGGAATCATAGTATCGCTGCCGTTTTATCATGGGAGGAAGGCCTCCATTAGAGGAACAGATCCTCCGGTTATTCCAATAGCTGATGAAATATCTCCAGATCAGGGTTTTCAGTTCATCCGTGCTCATCTTCTCTGTATCGTAACGGTCATAGAGTAGTTCAGATTTCATTCTGGCCCACATGCTCTCGCAGCGGGCGTTATCATGGCATCTGCCGCCTGCACTGTTCATGCTCTGCCGTATGCCATACTTCCGGATTACATCCCGGTAAAGCTGGCTGGTGTACTGGCTTCCCCTGTCACTGTGGATAATTGCCCCATGGATGCCCGGATATGTCTTCGCCGCGTTTTCCAGTGTCCGCGCACATAATGGAGCTTTCATATTAGTATCCATCGCCAATCCAACCACGCTGGAATCGAAGCAGTCAAAAACAGCGGAAACGTACAGCTTTCCATCGCTGGCTTTGATCTCTGTTATGTCTGTTGCACACTTGACCAGCGGCTCCTCTGACTTAAAATCACGCAATCTTTAGGACTCTTTTGTAGAGAAACTTGGTAGAGGAACGATAGTGATTATGAGTTTCAGGTGATCTGCCCTGCAGACGTTTCATGGCAAGAAAGGCATCTGCATCCTCAAGCGTGAGGTCAGTAACAGGCTTATTGGTGCAG
>CAJUQO010000074.1 GCA_910588295.1 uncultured Lachnospiraceae bacterium
GCCGAAGATGACGAAGCTGAAACAGATTTCTTTTCTGACTGCCCTGTATATCGGTGTGTTTCAGGTATTGGCGCTGATCCCGGGCACGTCCCGTTCCGGTTCCACGATCATTGGGGGTATTCTACTTGGTACCAGCCGGGAGCTGGCGGCGGAGTTTACTTTTTTCCTGGCTATCCCCGTGATGGCCGGGGCCAGCCTGTTGAAGCTGATAAAATTCGGTTTTGCTTTTGAAAGCCAGGAGATCTCTATCCTGCTGGTGGGCATGGTGGTGGCTTTTCTGGTGTCGATCCTGGCGATCCGCTTTTTGATGGGATATATTAAGAAGCATGATTTCAAAGCCTTTGGGTGGTATCGGATTGTACTGGGTATCCTGGTGCTCGGGTACTTTGCGGTGCAAAATCTGGGGGCTTAAAATGGACAGGAAAGGTGTTTGTGGAGGTTTGGATGAGCCGCGGCCGCTTTGCGGCCGTGGCGGGCGTAATACTTACGGCAGATTTTATAGGCCGTGACCATAGTTCAAGAGAGGTATCTGCTATGACAAAGAAAAAAGTAGTGGTGGCGCTGGGGCATACGGCTCTGGGGAAGACGCTGCCGGAGCAGAAAGAAGCGGCCGGGAAAGCGGCCCGGGCCATCGCGGATCTGGTGGAACTGGGGGCCGAGGTGGCCATTACCCATAGCAATTCCCAGCAGGTTGGGATGATCCACACGGCCATGAATGAATTCGGGAAGGTGCATGAGCATTACACGGTGGCGCCCATGTCGATCTGTTCGGCCATGAGCCAGGGATATATCGGATATGATTTGCAGAGCGCTATCCGTACGGAATTGCTGAAAAGGGGGATCTATAAGCCGGTGTGTACAGTGCTGACCCAGGTGCTGGTAGATCCCTACGACGACGCCTTTGACGAGCCCACCAAGGTCATCGGGCGGACGCTGACCGCCGAGGAGGCCGAGGCGGAGGAATATAAGGGCAACTATGTGACGAAGGCGGAGCGGGGGTACCGCCGTATCGTGGCTGCGCCCACGCCCCACGGTATCATTGAGATAGACTCCATCCGCGCCCTTCTGGAAGCCGGGCAGATCGTCATCGCCTGCGGCGGCGGCGGGATCCCCGTGATGCAGCAGGATCGGGGACTGAAAGGGGCCAGCGCCATTGTGGAGAAAGATTATGTCTGCGGGCTGATGGCGGAGCTTTTGGATGCCGACGAGCTGCTTTTGCTGACGGGGGTGGATCAGCTTTCCGCCGGCTATGGTACAGACCGGGAAGAAAAGATCGGCCTGATCACTACATCCGAGGCCAGACGGTATATGAAAGAGGAGCAGTTTGACAAAAAGACCGTGTATCCCAAGCTGAAAGCGTCCGTGGATTTTGTGGATCAGAGGCCGGGCCGGTCGGCGGTCATTACATCCATGGAGAAAGCGAAAGAAGGGTATCTGGAGAAAGCGGGGACGATTATAAAGTAAGGATTGCTATAAAAAGGGGCCATGGACGGCCCCTTTTTAAACGCTTTCAAAGATATAATTGAGAGGGTTTCTTTTTCATGATAAAATGTCATTATGCGGGCATGAGAATAAAGAAACGGCAAAAAGCGGGATGGCCGGATGAAGAAGACGCGGGGCATGGCGAGGACAGTTGCGATAGGAATTCAGAATTTCAGTAAATTGCGGGAGGAAAATTATTTTTACGTGGATAAAACCGCGTTTATAAAGGAATGGTGGGACAGTGGGGATGAAGTTACTCTGATTACCCGTCCGCGCCGTTTCGGAAAAACGCTGACTATGAGTATACTGGAATATTTTTTTTCTGTCGATTACAGGGGTCGGGCAGATCTGTTTGAAGGGCTTTTGATCTGGCAGAGGGAGGGTTATCGGGAACTGCAGGGGACGTATCCGGTGATCAGCCTGTCCTTTGCCAATATAAAGGAACGGAATTATGAAACCACCGTTTACAGAATCAGGCAGCTTTAGCGCAGATTGAGGAAAAGCAGTATGAGGCGGTATTGACCGCCAGAGGGATTGCCAGAGAGAAGATCCGTAAATATGGGTTCGCTTTTGAGGGGAAAAGGGTGCTTATCGGCAATCTGCTGAAATCGGAATGACTATGGCCGTAGGTACAATATGATTTAAAGAAAGAACAGGGCGAAATGATGTTGATGTATCTGACCTTCCTGGATGACGAAGGGGACAGACAAAAATTTGAAAGGCTGTATATGGCCTATCGATTAAAAATGCAGTACGTTGCCTACGGTATAGTAAAGGACGAGCAGGAAGCGGAAAATATTGTGCATGATACGTTTATGGCGCTGCTGGATCTTTTGGACAGGATTCATGAAGAAGATTGTCACAAAACATGGAATTACATTGTTACTATAGTAAAAAATAAGTGTTTTAACTATTTAAAAAAGCAAAAGAAGGTTCAGTTGTCGCAGGAGGATATATTTTGTGAAGATACCCGGCCGGATATAGCGGAAACTGTTGTACATAGGGATATGGCTGAGGTATTGGTCTGCGCGGTTCAGAAATTAAAGTATCCTTACAAAGAAGTCATTTACCTGTATTATTATAATGGGCTGAGCGCCCGGGAAATTGGCAGTATGCTGGGCCTGTCTGATGAAAATGTACGTCAGATAGCCAGTCGGGCAAGGAAGAAATTGAAAGAAAGACTGTTGGAAATGGGGTATTCTTATGGAGAATAATCATGGATTTGACAGATTGCTGGAGGATGCCGTGTGTAAAGCCTGTGAAAATGACTGGGCGGTATTAGAGCGGGAGACCAGCGGTTTTACATATACATTTTCAGAGGAATTCGAGCAGAAGATGGGCGCTTTGACAGGGGGGAAAGGGAAGGAGGCTCAGGTCAGGGGGAAAAATCCGCGGTTAAAATATATGCTGATAGCGGCGGCGATCCTTTTGCTTAACGTTACCATTGTTTTGGCGGACCCTGTTCTGCGGGAAAAGCTGGGAGATTTAGCCGCATATCTGTATGAGGATTACATTGAACTGAGGAAAGAGGGGGTGGCAGACGCCGGTTCGGGAGCATTTCATGTATATCATCTTAGGTATGTCCCGGAGGGATATACACAGACGGAAGAGCTGGCAGATGAGACAGGCCCGTATCTGATTGATTATGAGGATGAGAAGGGAAATATATTTATGTATGCCCAGTGCGAGTCAGAAGGTTCCAGCGTATTGATTTCTTACGAAAATGATGAAAAAGAAATCATTGACCTGCACGGCGTGGAGGCCTGGATCGTGTCAGACGGAGAGATCAATACATTGTTATTTGAGTTAGATGGCTATATCTTTACTATCGCGTCCCAGGAAGGGAGGGATGAATTGATCAAGGCGGCGGAGAGCCTTGAGGTTTGGGAATAAAAATATTGAAAAAATGTGTCACAAAATGCCTCCTCTATTGTTACTTATATAAAGGACAATAGAGGGAGGTATTTTTTCATGAAAAAAAAGATGGCAGGGATAGTATTGGGCGTGTTATTGATGGGCTGTATTCCTAAAGTGGTATTGGGCGCAGAAATATCTGACAAAGCAGCAGGTGAGACCGTAATAAGCGAGGCGGTTAATGGTAAAGAAAACCACACAGCTTATCCATGCAGTATCAACCTGGCATATGCGAATGGTACTATAAAAGCATCGGGAGAAAAGATTTGCGCAAAAGTGACGGTGAGTAACAGAAAAAGTGCGAATGTTAAGATCAGGATGGTGCTGCAGAAAGAAAACAAAGGGACTTGGGCTGCAGTGAGAACCTGGAATATGTCGTATGTGAATAAGAAGATGGTGGCTGCCCAAGGTACATATGCGGGGAAAAAAGGCAATACCTATCGAATGAAATATACAATAACGGTGGGGAAGGATTGTAAAACCGGCGTGACAAAAAAACTAAAAATATGAATGGGATGAAATCCTGCGGAGATTTGCTTAAGAATTGGTAAGAAAATGTAAGATTTGTTGTAAGAAAATGCTGTTGTAATTAATTGAAGAGGTATTGCAAACTTCATGTTTCTGATGTTTGGGGAAAGGGGAAGAGTCCGGAAAGCTCTGTGCGACATTTTTTATGTGCAACTTGTGAAGCAGTGTAAGAGCATATTTAAGTTTGAGAAAGTGTATTGTATAGCATATGAAGAAAGCTGGGGCGAGGATATACTTGGTGAACTGGTATTTGAAATTGCATGAATAACAGGCAACAGAAGCATTTGCAGGAAAGCCTTGGAGGCTCAGCTTTTAGAAATGATTACTTTCTGGTGTTGTAGAAATATATAAAGCGAAAAGACAAGGACAATAAAACAAGAATTGCAGCAAAATTAGAAATATGAATGAAATAGTTATAGGTAAAGGAAGGGGTGAAAATCCAGTGAACAGGTTATAATAGTATATTTAATAAAATACATTGTGGAGGTCGAGTCAATATGATAAAGTGTAAAGGAGTAAAGAAAAATGAAGATGTTCAAAATGTTAATCAATAAATGTTTGGCGATCCTTGTATGTTTTTTGATTGTGTTGGGAAGCGTATATGAGTTATCTTATACGGTTGCTGCGTCAACAGCCGAGCCTGCTGAAAATGAAACACATGTGGAAGTATTGTTTGAGGAACTGTCTGGTGGAGAAATCACTGATGAAGAAATTGCGAATATAAATGAAGAACTTCTGGATTATGGTTATGAAGAAATTGAGGCTGAAGAAGTACCGGGCTATAGAAACGTAATCAATTCAAATGGAATAGGTACTTATTCAGGAACAACTACTACAATAAGCGGGAATGTCACGTGGTATAAAAGCTCAACAACGACAACATATAATGGAGTGAATTATTTTGTTGAAACGTATAGGGCAGTACCAAGGAACGAGAGATCTAATCTTGCCTGTCAAGGGAAAATATCCAAAGATGCAAAAGCTACATTTAGTGCAGATGGGCTAAATCTATTGAGTATAGCAGGAAAATAAAAAATACCAGTACATATTATTCCTATGATATTCAAACAAATGTTATTTTCAAGTTTGTAAAGAAAAAAGGATCAAATAAAAAAACTAAGCTTTCTTTAGTCGCAAATACAACAACTGGCCATGTAACTATGAGTTCAAGTACAAATAAGTATACTGGTACAACATATAAAAAGGTTGATTTTTATAATAAGAAGGACATTGGAACTTGGAAAGTTCCTTATTCCAATAAAGATGCAATAAAGTATTTTTTGGGAAAGAGTACTCGGAATTACTTTTTTTCTGACACAATTCGTATTAAGGGGCTTAAAGGACAGACTGTTATTAAGTATGCTCCTTTGGCACCTACAACAACTGCGCAGGTATATTAGAGGTGGCAAGGGTGAAATTACATCAAGTAAAAAAAACGGTTGTTCTTTGTTTTTTCATTGGAAGTATCATAATCGTATTATCCATATTAATGGAAAGGTGGGAAAATGTAGCTGAAATCATTATGATTTCGGGCTTCATAATATCTATGTCATGGCTTTTGCCTATCTTACTTTTTTGGAGGTGTCCCAATTGCGGTGAATCCCTTCCCATTCATGGAATATGGTCAATGACATACTGTCCTTATTGTAGAAGTAAATTAGACGATTGATAAGGGAACAGCAGCAAATATTTTTCTGGCAGCATGAATGTTTTCTGCCAAGCGTGTGACATGGTTTGTAGAAAATTTGCGTCAAACGATGGATGTGCAGCGGCTTACGCTGATCAGTTTTGGCGCAAAGAGAAAGGAAGAAAGGGCAGAAATAAATTTTCAAACACGCATTAAGACAGGAAGGATGCTTGATAGCAGGGAGGAATGGGCGGATGAATAGGTTTAAAAGGATAATCAGTGAATGTTTAATTCTTCTTATGGTGTTTTATGTATGGGAAACGCCGCGTATAGCTGCTGTATCAGCATGCAGATTGGAAGAAAATAATGCGCATGTTGACGAACTGTTTGGGAAGTTGTCTGATAGAGAACTCTCAGATAAGGAAATAGAAGATGTATGTCAGGAACTTTCAGACTTGGGATATGAGAAAATTGAGGCAGGTGGAAATGCTGCATGGTATAAAAATGTGGCAGCGGTGCCATACAACGGAGTGGAATATATTGTTGAGACATACAGGGCTGTTCCGGGAAATGAGAAATCAAATCTTGCGTGCTGGGGAGAGGTATCTAAAACGTCAAAAGGAGAAAATATAGAAAAGTATTATCGCTATGATATTCAGACAAATGTTATTTTCAAATTTGTAAAGAAGAAAAGAAGTGATGCGGATACGAAGCTGTCACTGGTTGCCAATATGACAACGGGCCATGTATCTTCTCTGTTCGGTACGATCAGAACTACAGGTTTGTCATACACAAAAGATTATTCCAGCGATAAAAAAGATATTGGGATTTGGAAGGTAGCGTATTCGGATATAGATGCCATAAAATATTTTTTGGAAGAAAGCACGAGAAATCAATTCTTCTGCGATACGATCACAGTCAAAGGGCCCGATGGCCAGAGGGTGCTCCGGTATTCGCCTTTAGCGCCCGTGACAACTGCCCAGGTATTTTAGTAATCACTACGCCAGTTTACAACTTTTGAAATATCATACCGCACAGAGACGGAGTATGCATTTTATTTTCCCAAAAATCAAAAAGTTGTAAATTTTACTGGTGACAGCCTATACTTTAACTTTTACGCACCATGTATCCCGCGCCGATCCGGCCGGGCAGTGGAAACTGGTGTTCCATCAGCCTTTAAATGATAATCCATATCATGAGTGGGATGGTTATCTGTACTATTATGGAAAGGATGCTCCGGAACAATTTTCTGTTGAAGGGTTTGTAGATAACTGTAAAATTGATAACACAGTGGATGACGGTTTTCATTTCATAGACCCGAGGACAGATAATGCCAGCCGTATCTTTTTGGACTTTTTGTCACTGACGCCTCCTGCCAACCGAGGATATACGTTTTTAGCCATGTATGAAAAACGCCCCCAAAAAGTGATGTTGAATATTCGGTGGAATGATAAAACAACAGTTATAAATTGGGGGAAGTAGCACAGAACGCCAGTTTGCAACTTTTGAAATATTATACCGCAATGAGACTGAGTTGGTGTTTGAGATAAAGTGATGCGTGTTTTTTTGCATGGGGCAATTGTAAAGCTATGCAAGGTATGACCCGTGGTGTTCAATTCTTGAATCAGCAGGAACTTCGCTTACTTGGACGAAAGGGCTGTCATATTATAATTAGACGGGGAAAGAATTGACTATGAAAAAGAAATATGATGTAAAAAATACAAGAATATGTACGCTTGTATTGTGTATAGCGGCTGTATGCACAGGTGTCTTTCTTGCGGCAGGCTTTATCCGTAAAAGTGATTATACAGATGCTGATCCTATCCCCCGGCTCACGGAGCCGGGGGAGGAGGTATTGCTGGAGGACTTTTTGGAGTCCGGAGAAGCGTCTGCGGTCAGGCATATTTACTATTGGTTTCATTACAGAAAGTATGAGCTTGCTTCCATACCGCAGAATGTAACACGTGTTCTTGATATTGTTCGGGAAAGCGGTTATGAAAAACTGGATACCCAGAATATGCCTAATGACTCATTCATGAGATTTGAGCTGGCAACTGATTCGGAAAAATTCTTTTTGGGTGTGACAGAGACAGACCGGCCTTATATTGCTTTTGGAGGAAATCAATACATAGCCGGACAAAATATTTTAAGCAGGATAGCCAATATGGAAAGCATGGAGCACGAATTTGTAAATTCGGAGAGCCAGGAGAGGGAGGCTGCGGACGGAGCGGTGGAAGAAAGGAAAATGCTGATTGAACTGTTTGAGAGCGGGGATGCGGCTGACGCCTCCGAGATTGACTGTTGGCACAAGGGGAATTTATACAAGCTCACGGACGATCCGCAGACGGTGCAGTGGTTTATGCAGGCCCTGCATCCGGATCATCTGACCAGGCTTAAGGAAGACGACTGGGCAGCCGGCTTTCCGGAACTGGATCTGGAAGTGGTGGTAAAAGGTGAAAGGTACGATTTTTCTGTGGGAGGAGAATACCTGTATATAGGACAGTCGCAGTTTACGGACAAAGGAGAAGTATATAAGAAGATCAGGGAAATTGGCTCCGGGATTTTTTCTTCTGCAGCCCAGGATAGTGGCCCTGTGGATATAGACGCCCGGCCGCAGTATGTGGAGCCGGGAAAGGAGATGGAGCTGAGAGATTTCCTCGGCTCTTCGGAGGTGGAGGATGTCACGCGGATTAATGATTGGGTGGATGGGGAAAAATACAGGTTTACCACAACGGCAGAAAAGAGCAGGGAGTTTCTGGATATCCTGCGTAAAAGCGGATATGAGAAAATCGATATCGGCAAGTCAGACGAATGCCGTTCTGTATTTGAGCGCGACAGGGTGGATACATTTGAAATTTTTACCGGCGGAAAAAAATATTTTTTGAGCGTTTCACGGGCCGAACCTAACTGTTTTGCTTTTGGAGGGAACCATTATATAACTGACCGGGCGGTTTATCCAGAACTGCTCCGTACAGGTGAAGAGAAGGGTGCGGCTGTGGATTCTTCGGACGGGGAAGAGGCGGATACAGACGAAATTGTGGAGGAAGCAGAGATGCTGTCGGAGTTTTTTTTGAACGGGGGAGACGAAGAAATTCTCACCATTGTATGTTGGAGAGAGGGAAACCTGTATAAACTTACCGACGACTCGCAGAAGATCCGATGGTTTTTAGAAGCTCTGAACCCGGATCACTTGTCAAAAGCAGAAGCGGAGGAATGGTTTGAGGGAAAAGGCCCGGAAATGGCGTTTGCCATGGTGGCGGGCCGTAAAAAATATGTTTTTTATGTAAATGAGCCTTACATATCTACAGGCCGTGAGCTTCTGAAAGATGACGGGAGCGTTTACGGGAAGATCCAGGAGATCAGCGGCTGGGATCTGGAGAACTGATTCGCCTTTAGCGCCTGTGGCAATTGCTCAGGTATTTTAGCATGGATTACAGTGATACTTGGTATTGATAGTATGGGATCCAAAAACGGCAGATGGAGGAACCGAAATATGAAGAATAAAAAAAAGAAAATACTTTTTTCCTTTCTGGCTGTGCTGGTGACAGGTGCAGCAGTATTGGTTGCCAGTCAATGGAGCAATCGCCCAACGGATGAGAACCGGCCGAAGTTCGCGGAGCCGGGAAAGGAGATCGGCCTGGCAGATTTTCTGGATTCCCGGGAGGCCGCGGCGGTTACGCAGATTGATTATTGGGTGGAGACAGAAAAGCACAGGCTTACCGCATCGCCGGAGAGCAGCAGAGCTTTTCTGGATATCCTGCGGGGAAGCGGTTATGAGAAGGTGGATATCAGCCAATCGGAAGAACTCCGCTCTATGTTTTGGAGCGACGGGTTTCAGGTGTTTGAGATCCTTACAGGCGGGAAAAAATATTTTTTAGGCGTGACGAGGTCGGAACCTGGCTGCCTTGCTTTTGGGGGAAATCATTATACTGTGGGCAGGGAGATCCGTACAGAACTAATGCATGCGGGTAAACCCGCGGATGGATCCACTGATTCCGCGGCCGGAGAAAAGACGGGGGGCGGCGTAAGTACGTTATCGGATTTTTTTGCGGACGGAGGCAAAGATGAAATAAAGAAAATCGTCTGCTGGAGTTGGGGAAATCTGTACGAACTCACCGATGACCCGCAGACAGTCCGGTGGTTTGTCGAGAATCTGGATCCTGAGCGTCTGCAGGAGGCAGACCGGCAGATAGAGGGCGGTCACCCGGAGCTGTCGCTGGCCATGGTGTCAAAGGATAAAAAATATATTTTTCATGTAAATAAATCCTATATTTCCAGGGGCGACGAACCGCTGGCGGATGACGGAAGCGTATACAGGAAGATCCAGGAGATCAGTAACTGGGAGCTGGAGAGCTGACAGGTGAAAGATTAAATACGGATTGTGGAAAAACGAAATTGCAGTTATAATAGTGGAATACAATATCACGGAGAACGGAGGGTTTTAGCGATGGATGTATTGGAAACTATGCGGAAAAGACGCAGTGTCAGGAGTTATACAGGAGAGGCCGTGACAGAGGAAAACCTGCTAAAGATCCTGCAGGCAGGCCTGCTGTCCGCTTCGGGGAGGGGTATTCGGCCCTGGGAGTTTATCGTGGTGCGGGATAAGAAGACATTGAAAGCCATGGCGGGGTGCCGTGTGTCCGGGTCCAAGATGCTGGAGTCCGCCGACTGCGCTGTGGTTGTGCTGGGTGATGAAAGCAAGACGGACGTATGGGTGGAGGACTGCTCCATCGCCATGGCCAATATGCACCTGATGGCGGACAGCCTGGGCGTTGGAAGCTGTTGGATCCAGGGGAGGCTGCGGGAGGCGCCGGGGAACCGGACTACGGAGGAATATCTGCGAGAGCTGCTGCACTATCCGGAACACTACAGGCTGGAGGCGACCCTGTCTTTGGGAATGCCCCAGGCACACCCGGCGGCTTATGAGCTGGGGCAGCTGGCGATGGAGAAGGTGCACCGGGAGGCGTTTTAATGGGAATTTTTCTGAATCCGGGGAACGAAAAAAAGAAGGGATATAGCCATGTTTTTTAAAAATAACCGACAGGAAGTATACGTCACCATGGATCAGGAATTATTCATGAAAGCCAGGGATACCCTGTCCAGGGAAGGGATTGACTATAAGACGGAGATTGTCAATAACAATATCCGGACCGGTATGGGCGGCAGTGCGGCGGCAGGCCGGGGAGGCGGACAGAAAGATATTTACCGGATCCTGGTGGATAAAACGGATCGGGAGAAAGCGGAATATCTTTTGCGGCAGGTGAAATGATTGATTTAGCTGAATATTTCAAAGAATTTACAGATAGCATTACAGAAGATTCACAGAGAAATCTATTTAACTAATAGAATAATAGAGGATAAGCTCAAAACAATTTTGAGGTATAAGGTAAATGTTGGGGGTAAAGAATGCTGATGGGAGTGTGTGTTATATTATCGGCGTTCGTAAGGATATCCGTTCCCGGATAGGGAAGCGGCCGGGGGACCGGGTTCTGGTGACGGTCAGGGAACGGGAATGAAGGGAGGGTTAATGATGTGGACGTGTCCGAAGTGCGGGCGTACATTTAAGAGACAGGAACAGGATCACTACTGCGGGAAAGCGCCGGAGACGGTGGATGAATATATTGCGGGACAGCCGGAAGCGGTACGGGAGTATCTGAACGAAATAAGGGAAGCGATCCGTGCGGCGCTGCCGGAGGCGGAGGAACGGATTTCATGGAGGATGCCGACTTATTGGAAGGGGCATAACATTATCCATTTTGCCGGATTTAAAAAGCACGCCGGATTGTATCCAGGGCCGGAGGCTGTCCGGGAGTTTTCGGAACGTCTGAAAGGATATAAGACCAGCAAGGGGACTATACAGCTTCCTTATAGTAGTCCGGTTCCGGCGGAACTGGTCTCCGATATTGCCCGGTGGTGCTATGAGACGGGGAACCATCCGTAAGATTGGAAAGCATTGGGAGGGGGAAAAGAATGGATCAGGATGTGCTATGTTTTTTTGACGGGAAGCCGGAAGCGTTGCCTTTGTATGAGGCTTTTGAAGAAAAGGTTTTTTCAGAGGTGGACGGCGTGAAGGTCAAGGTGCAGAAGACGCAGATCGCTTTTTCCAACAGGCATAATTTTGCTTTTGTTTCTTTTCTGCCGGTGCGGAAAGCGAAGGAGCGGCCGGAGGTTTATATTGTGGTGACTTTCGGGCTGGGATACTGTTTGGAGTCCCCGCGCGTAGATGCGGCGGTGGAGCCGTACCCTGGACGTTTTACCCACCATGTCCTGGTTTCCGGGACTGGGGAGGTCGATGATGAGCTGATGGGATGGGTGAAGGAGGCGGCTGTCTTTTCGGCTGGCAAGCGCTGAATGGAACCGCTGTTTTTGGAAGCGGCGGTATAAGCAGAAGGTAGGGCGTTTGCGGGCGGTTTGTGCCAGAAAATTAGGATATGCCGAGGAGCAGGGCTGACGGAAATATGGAGCAGGGGTGTGTTTTATGGGAAATGAGAAGATATATGAGATGGTTTTTTCAAAGGTCTATCATCTGCTTGTCAATAAGGCGGAGAGAAAGGGGCGGACAAGGCAGGAGGTTGACGAGGTGATCCGTTGGCTTACTGGGTACAGTCAGGCTGAACTGGAGGGAATGCTGGAAAAGCCAGTGTCTTATGGGGATTTCTTCCGGGATGCTCCGGAACCTAATGAAAACAGGAGGCTGATTAAGGGCGTGGTCGGTGGTGTTAGGGTGGAAGATATTGAAGAGCCTCTGATGCGGGAGATCCGTTATCTGGATAAGCTGGTTGATGAGCTTGCCAGGGGGAAGGCTATGGATAAGATACTGCGTAAATAAAGAGGCGGCATATGGGGCTGTCAT
>CAJUQO010000075.1 GCA_910588295.1 uncultured Lachnospiraceae bacterium
CAGCCCCTCTTATTTTCATTATAGGCTGTGATAACCCTTCATGATTCGTTGAAAATATCATATTTGGCGTCATTATACGGCTCCGTGTCATAACAGGCCTCCATCACCGGCAAATCCGTTCCCGCCATCTTGGA
Source organism: uncultured Lachnospiraceae bacterium (assembly GCA_910588295.1). GTDB lineage: Bacteria > Bacillota > Clostridia > Lachnospirales > Lachnospiraceae > UBA11957. Next base: position 135 of record CAJUQO010000075.1, read on the forward strand.
CATGGCCTCCTGGGTCGTGGTCAGATACTTGATGAGCTGCCAGGCCTCCTCCGGATGCTCCGTGCCGCCTCCCATGGCCAGCTGGAAACCGCCGCTGGTGGATATACGGCCCGCGGATCCCTCGGGAACCAGGTATAATTCGCAGTTAAAATCCGTTTCCGGCATTTGCTCCAGCTCCCAGTTGCCGTACTTGTACATGGCAATATTTCCGCTGGCAAAAGCCTTTCTCGCGTCGTCGCCGGTCATAGTCAGGCTGTCCTTGGGCATGTAGGGCAGCAGATCCGTCATAAAGGTCAGAAACTGTTTCATTTCCGGCGTATTGATCGTAGCCGTAGCCTTCCCGTCCTCGCCGATCTCGTAGAGCCTGCCGCCGTTGCTCGCCAGATACATACCCTGCTCATAGGTGGGAGAATAGCAGTTCTCACACAGGGGGCTGACATAACCGAAATTGTCATCCACCGTCAGAGCCTCCGCCGCTTTCAGCATTTCTTCCTGGGTGGCGGGTACTTCCACTTGATATTTGTCAAACAGATCCCTGTTGACGGCCAGCACCCTGGTTCCGGTGTTCGCCGGGAGCGCGTAGGTCTCCCCGCCCGACTGTCCCTGCTCCAGCAGGGATGCAAAGAGAATTTCCCCGTAGTCAACGCCGTCCCTGTCGATGTACTCCTGGATTGAGCGGATCACCCCGCCCTGGATATAAGAAAGCGTATCCACATGATTCACAAACATGACGTCATAATCATCATTCGCCTGATGGGCGGCGATAGCGTTTGTGTTCATGGCGGTAAAATCCGTTGCCGCCACCACCTCCACGGTAATGCCCGGATTCGCATCCATAAAGGGCGCCACCGCTTCCTCCACGGCATTGCTGCTGGTCTCATAGGTCAGAATGCGGATATTGACCTTCTCCCCGGCGGGCGCCTCCGCCGTCTGCCGTGCTTCCGACTCCGTGCCTGAAGAGGCATCCGCGGCGCTGCTCTTTGCCGCCTCTTTCTCCGTGCCGCCGCCGCAGGCCGTCAGGCTGCCGATCATCGTCGCCGTAAGCATCATCGCTGTCATTTTCTTCATGTCACAGTTCCTCCTTTTTGTTCTTTTTATACACTCTCTTAACCTGCCATTTCCGTTTTTCCGGTAAATAGACCATCCCCCTTTCACACTGTCTCGGCATTTACGCAAATAGTATTTGCAGTTTTCCGTTCCTTTATGGGCATATTATATAATTCCTTTCCCGCATCATCATCAAAAATAATCCGCAGTACTTTTTTATACATGCTGCCCGGCAGGCACAAAAAAAACGGCCGGCCATGGCCGAACCGATTTTTCAGTAAATATTGGAAAAACGATGGTTCCTGAAATATGTGGGGGTATATCCCGTATACTTTTTAAATACGGAAGCAAAATGGTTGCTGGAGGAAAAATTGAGGAGGTACGCCACTTCCGTAATACTTTTGCGGGTACTCTTTAAATAGATCTTGGCCGAGTCAATCTTCAGCGCCAATATATAGCTGTGAGGGGTAATGCCAAGCTGCTCTTTAAACTTGGCCTTGAAGTGGGACGGGGACAGCCCGCAGGAAGCCGCGATGGCCCCAATGCTCAAGTCCTCCAGCAGATGGGCATGGATATAGCTGAGGGATTCCTGTATATCCTGGCTGTATACATCCTTCGTCAATTCGACGTCCGAGGTGCAGATGTTACCGGCCACAAACTGCAGAAAATAGCTGTACCCCAGGATCTGCCTGGAGATTTCCCGCGACCCCAGCAGTTCAAAAGCTTTTATAAGCGCCGGGATATCCTTTTTGTTGGCTTTTTTTATCCGCTGCCGGTAATTCAGAAGCTGCCGGAACATATATTCACTGTGGGGCGGCAAAAGCCCCAGAAAATTGCGGGAAGAAGACAGGTCAAACTGAAACCAGATAAATTCACATACGTCCTGCAGCACTTCCCCGTTCCCATGATGCTCATAGGGATAGGTCATAAAAATATCGTTGCCATACAGCATATAACGTTCTCCGTCCACCACGTACTGCTGCGTCCCGTTCAGCACCACCACAAATTCCATATTGCTGTGGAAATGGTCGTCCAGCTTATCCCCCACCTCCTGGAAACAGGCATGGCCCATCATGTGGAGGGCCGGGATATGGAGCTGCTCTCTCGTCAATATTTTGTAATGTTCCGTCCATATGGGCGTATCATCGGGAAGATGGATCATGGCGCGCCTCTCCTGTCTAATGATTTGTCCATGTTCAGGCTATCATAATCCTGCCGTTCTTTCAATAGACAGTGTATAAAACCCCCTTTTGCGTCATAGGATATCTACAGCGATACTTTCCCATGATGCAAAAAGGGGGATTACTATGCATACCTTTCAAATACTTGTCAACCGGGAGCATCCACTGCCGTCGGGCTACCGGCCCGCGCAGCTTGTCCGGGTCCGGATCCCCTTCCACGCCGCGCCCAACGACCCCAAGCGGCAGATGGAAGAACCGGCGGCCCTGGCTGCGGAAAGACTCTTTGCCGCTGCCAGACGCCGCCGGCTGTGCCTGGTGGGGGTCTCCGGCTACCGCTCCTATATCCGCCAGTTCACCCTGTATCGGGAAAACGGCGCCTCGGGGGAGACGGCGCCCGCCGGGGCCAGCGAGCACCAGACCGGCCTGGCCCTGGACGTATCCTGCCCGTCCCTGCACGGCGAGCTGGGTACCGCCTTTGCCGCCACCCCGGAGGGGCGGTGGCTGGCACGGCACGCACCCTTTTACGGCTTCATCCTGCGCTATCCGAAGGGCAGCGAAGCCGTCACCGGCTATCCCTGGGAACCCTGGCATATCCGCTATGTGGGCGTTCCGCTGGCTCTCCGGCTGTGGATCCGGGGGCTTACCCTGGAGGAATATTACAACCGGCGCGGCTGAACCGTCTGCCACGAAAAGCCCGCTGTCGGCTGCTCCGTCTGTCTGCCCGAGAAACCAGCCTCCTACTGCTCCATCTGTCTGCCCAGAAAACCGGCCGCCACGGAGGCGATCTTCTGTTCCAGCTCGCCCACCGCTTCCCGGGCCGCCCGGTTCATGATCGCCACGGCGCCGATCACGTCCCCGGCACTGATGATGGGCTGGATGACCTGGGAATTGTAACCCTGGGCATCCTCCTTCGTGATCCGGATGAAACCGTTGTCGCCCTCCTCCGCCACCCGGGTCTCCCGGTTCTCCATCAGCTCCTCCAGCTCATTGCTGATAGATTTACTCAGATACTCCTTCTGGGCCTGGGGACTGGCGGCCACAATCTGGTCATGATCCGACACGCACACCAGATGTCCGGTGATCTGGGCGATCGTATCCGCAAACTCCTTGGCATAGGCGCTGAGTTCGCCGATGGGCGAATACTTTTTCAGCACGATCTCTCCGTCTCCCCTGGTAAAGATCTCCATCGGCTCCCCCTCCCTGAGCCGGAGTGTGCGGCGTATCTCCTTGGGAACCACCACGCGCCCCAGATCATCAATCCTTCGTACTATTCCGGTAGCTTTCATACTACATCCCTCCATTTATCATTCCTGGTATCGCTCACAATTCATGTGTTGCTACACTAGTATTTGTAAATAAAGGAACTTTATACATAGCTAATTCGTTCAGAGATTTTTACTTTAACCGCATATTTCGCTTTATAAGATCCGCCAGCCTCTCGATCTGCACGGTGGCCTTTTTCGGCCGGAAGCCCTTGACCCGCTCCAGGGCCCTGCGCTGGCCCCGGCTCATGCCGCCGAGCATACGTTCCAGCCGGTCCGCCGTGGCCAGCTCCCTGGCCTCGGTAATACGCTCCTCCACACTTTGCTTTGTCCCCTGAATCGTACCTGCCAGCTTTTCCTGAAAAGCCCCCACAAAGACTTCCATCTGGCGGTTGACGCTCTCTTCCACGGCGGCCACATTCTCCTCCAGCCCGGTGAGGGCAGACACCGTCAGCGTAGCGTCGGCAGCCATATACGCCATGAGAATCAGAGAAACCAGTTCCATGGCCGGTCCGGTCAGCCCCGCCGTCATCCGATGCACCACGGGATAGACCAGATACACCACCACCAGCCCGGCCACGCCAAAAGCTAGGGACGCAGGAAGACAGACCCGGCCGTTAATGTTCAAAGGCGAATCGCTGTAATCCCACCAGTAGGCGTGGAACATCTTCTCCAAAAGCCAGGAAGTGGAATATTCCAGCACCACGCTGCCCAAAACCGCAATTACAAATATCTGCCACCAGGCGGGGTCTCCTCCTCCCTCCCATCGCAGATGCTCATATACTGCCGAAATACCCAGGGCTCCCACGCCGTAAATCGGACACATGGGGCCATACAGGAACCCGCGGTTCGCCCATTTCCCGCTCTTCACCGTGCAGTACAGGGTCTCATAGAGCCAGCCCATACAGCTGTAGACCACGAACCAGACAAAAAACCGGCTCACCCACATATCCGCACCCCCTTGCCGCCCCGTCCCAGGAACGTCTCCAGCAGCGAACAGTATTTATCCGCCGCGCAGACGATCAGGGCCTCCCGGCTTCTTGGCATATGGCGCAGGGTCAGGGGCCACATATGGCAGCGGATGATCTCCGCCTCTTTTTTTCCTATCTTAAAATACCGTCTGGCGTTTGCACAGGCCTGCCCGGGATGGGAAAAACCGTGGAGCCTGTGGGACGGATCCTTGTCGTGCCAATCATACAGATAGAAATCATGCAGAAAAGCGCCTCTGACCAAAGCCCTCTCGTCCACGCGGATCCTCAGCCGCCTGCTCAGCCAGTAGCTCACCCTGACCACGTTACGGCAATGGTCGTAGGTGGATATGGTTCCGTGCTGAACATATTTTTTCATCCGCAGGGCCTCACGGCTCTCAATGCAGTCCTTTAACAATTCTCTCAATCTTTCCCGTTCTGACGACGCTAAACGCATGGTAAATCTCCTATATAATCTGCCATCGGCCTCCATATGGCATACAGGCCTTTTATTTTTCAGGATAATATATGCCCTGCCTCCATACAAGTAAAGATTTATGAAAATTTGATTAACTGGCAAAAAATCCAGAGAGCAGATCCTGTCTAGCGCCAAATTCGTCCGATATGAGCAAGATTAGCCGTCAAACAAATGGTTGCTACAGAATGAGCATCTCTTTGTACGCTATTCCCAAAGATTTAATTCCTCATCCGTATAGCTTTCTTCTCCACTCTTTATACCTATTTGAGCTTTCTTATAATCATTCTGACTCGTAGAAAATTGAGAACCTATTTCATTTGCCCGACTTAGTTCATTACGGACTTCTTCAGTTTTTTCTACAATCTCCTGATTTGACAGCACTCCATCTTTTATAAAGTTCAATATCAAGTTGATTTTTTTGCTAATTCCCAAATACATATCTGCTGCTTTTTGGTTGCCCTGCGCCTGATTTTCAAAATCAAATATTTTTTGCACACTGGCTAAAATGGCGGCCATAATGGCAAAGAGCAGCGCAACTAGCTCCGCCGCTATACTTCCTTGCTCAATAAGCCCCGCAAATAAAGTTGTTCCAGTAATGGTATTTAAAATTATCTGGGCGAATGATATCCATTTACAATATTTACGCTTTCTATCCGCAGCATTATAATGTTTCTTCTTTTCGTAAATGGCATCTGTTTTAAACTGTTTTAATTGCTTAATTACGTTGTCCATTTTTGCCCTCTCTATTACGCTTTCGTTATTCCAGATAAGCAAATTCATCTTTTGCAAAAACACCTTATAAACTTTCAAGGATGGCTAAACCTATACATCCCTTTATTCCAACACACCATAACCCAGGTTTGTTTTTGCCCCAATCCCCAAATCTTCGAGTATGCATTTAAAAATTATTAATATATCCCTTCTATGAATACATTTTCCTTCAGATAAGCGGATTGCATGCAGCCGAAAGACAAAATGGAATTTCACTCCGGGACATATCCGAAGAAAAGTAATGGGATTTGGCTCCTTCAATCCATCCTTTGTATGGGGCGCAATGGTATCCAGGGCAAGCAGCGGCATACCTCCCCTATTATTACCTATGATCGCATCATAAAATATGAATCTGTCTTTTGCGCTTTCCCCCTCAAATATTTTCCCTTCTAACTCCCTGATTTCGCCAGCTGAAAGTTCTATATGTAATACATCTTTTATAACTTCCTGAATGTAATCCTCCTGCTTAAATCCAAAGCGTAAAATACCCTTCAAAGAACTGCCCGGAAGATAGGGGAGCCCCGTCACATAATCAAAAGTGAACCCCATGCCGATCTCGCCTTTCCCCTTTACCCCATGTTCGTGTCCGGTACCGATTAAAATCCCCGGATAGGATGACTGCAGATAAAACACAGAAAGCGCGCCGTCACATTTATCCAGTTTTTTCATGGAACCATCTGTATCCCAGGCTATTCTTAAGATGTCCCTGTTTAACTGTTTATATTTTTTTGCCTCCCAATCCTTTTCTTCATCTCTTTCACTATGGGAATTCGCCTCTCTTTTCCTTATGATTGCGGGAAGCTCTTTGTAATATTCAACGTAAAAAGCATACTGAAGATTCTTTGATTTCATATCTCACTCCCCCTCTGCTTCTTCCGTTCTTACTTTTATTCTGCTCTTTTCCGCTTTTTTCTCCGGCTCAAACAGATTCATGGCAAGTTTCACCGCAACCGCCGCACATACGACCAGTTGTTTTGCCTTCGGCATTTCCCGCTCTCCCATATCACAGATATAATCAAATAGCGTGGTACATGTACCAGGCGCATCCCCGTGTTCTTTTAGAATATCCAGTATTACATGCAATAGTTCCTGTCTCTTTTCCGCCGCCCCGCCCTGTTGGCTGAAAAAAGCAACCGCTGACAGGAGGTTTCCCATCTGAATAGCCGCTCCGAAAGAGGCGATATTACCTTTTAAAGTGCCGGAAATCTTTTCATTTACATAGATTTCCGGGTTATTTTTCAGCACTTTATAGGCAGTGGGGATATACTGTTCGATTAAAATCCTATTCATGGAACTCCCACCTTTCTACTTTCGTCAGACCATTTCCGATTGTTATATTCCCCCCAAAATGTATCAGCGGTTTTTCAGCAATAAGCGCCAGCAGCCTGTCCAGACTCTCATCCCCGGCCGGCGTCCCATTCGACAAGAAGTATAAGAAAAATACGCTCTCATGGGGCACAATTTCCTCATACCACAGATTTACACTTTTTCCGTCTTCCAGGTGATTTCTTGCCACGATGGGAAGATTGATATTTTTCATACTTTCTTCTGAAAGGATTACGACATTTTCAGAAAACGTATTGGAAAGAAATTCCCTTAATTTCCTAAGTTCTCCGGGAATTATCGTTTCGGCCTGGTATCCCTCCACGCCAATAAAGCCGGTTCTTTCCGTGCTTAAATAGTAATTCATTTTATTATCAAGCTTCTTTACATCCTGTAGAAGATGTCCCGAACTGTTTTCTATCTCCTGTCTCATCTTACTAAACTGCGCCAGCATCTGTTTTGTCGTAACCATGTAATAACTCTGTGTCCCTTCAGAGGCCCGCATTGGCATGGCCACCATCTGTGCAGTCAGGAATTTTACATTTCCTGCTTTTCCCTTTTTTTCCCTGTTATTTGCACGTTCCGTGCCAAATATTTCTTCAATGATATCCTGATTATTCAGATTCAGTTCCGCATATTCCCGTAATGCGCCTTTTACACCGGAGGCAAAGATCACCGGATAACCCGTAACAGGATCTTTTTCCACCTGCCCGTCTACAATTTCAAATTTAATATCCCCGCTTCCCACATGCAGATTCGTCAAACATTTTATCTTCATTAATTGTGCTTTCATAATCATCGCTCCCTATCAATTGATTCATTCCGATTTTTTTACAGTTTGCTATATCAAAGCTCTTTTTGAATTCCACTTCCTTATCTTTTTCTACCCAAAACATACTCCCTGGTTTCACAACATGATGCAGAACACTTCTCTTCATTCTGCCCCAGTAATCCTTTTTATTCTTCTTTGCGCTTTGGGTCATAAGATACCTGAAATTTCCGGTTTCAATAATCGCAAAAGACAGGTCTGGCTGTTCTAAAAATAAAGTATCAGAAACCGTATAATATGCAATTAATCCCTGAGGGCAATTTCTTTTTACCAGATCCACAGCCTGATGCCAAAAATCATTCTCCTTTTTCCTTATTTTTATAGAAAATGCCGACTTCCCCAGCCCCATATATACAATACCTTTTACCAGGCATCCTTTTGAAAGAAAATGAGGAAGCTTCAGGGATAAAACCTCCGAATCATCTGTCAGTGAAAGGAAAAAGGCAAACCGGAGCGGCTGTCCTATTCCCTCTTCCGGTTTATCCATTACCCTTCTTAAATACTTATATTCCTTTTTAAAAAATCCCTCTTCCTCTGACCTTCTGTGTATTCCGATATTTTCTGCCGAGCCAAACAGTTCCTCCATCTTAAAAATCCTACCGTCTGTAAGCCTTGCATATGAACGGGTTATTCCTGTTTTCCCGTTATAATCTTTCAACAGATAGCTGCCCTTCCTCCCGTCCGCATCTACCTTTATCATTTCATATGGCGTATATATGCCTTTATCTTTTAGATGATTTTTGGGTGTAGCCATATAATACCGCTCCTCATCGTCTACCAGAAACAAAGGACTTATACCCTTGATCACCCCGAAATCCTGTACATCGTCCACGCTTCGGACTTTATCCTTGTGAAAGTCTTCAAAAATACTTTCAGAAAGGATAAAACTGCTTTTTCCGATAAGGCTTTCATCTACCTGATAATCATCCCGTATGCCTCCCGACTGTCCCAGCAGAAAAAAACGGATCATCCCCAGCAAGGTCGTCTGTGAAGGCACAAATTCTGATTGAATAAAATAAAAGCTCCCGGCCTCACTGATTCCGTCCCCCAGCTTCCTTTCCGAACCAAAAAAATACGGTTCCAAAGGTTCTAACGTTACATAAAAGTCTGCCACTGGCTCACTCCTCCTTCTCCGCAAAAAAGTGGACAAAACGCAACGCAAAAAGAATCTCTTTATATACATCCCCGGGGTTATGGGAGCTTTTTACCAAATGCAACATCATTCCCCTGCATTCCTGGAAATATACGGAAGATTTGCTTCTCTCAAACATATTGTCCAGACAGATTCCTGTCTCCTTTTCCCCGCACTCTATTGCTTTCCTGAACAATGCTTCGTATTCCTTTATATGATAGAGCATCGAATGCAGAATCCCACTGTCTGTCTGCTCGTTTTCCCCCTCGCCTTTTGATACGCCCCCCTGGGCTGAAACTTCTTTTTCCAGAACATTATCCAGAAACTCCAGATATCTTTTTTCTTTCTCTGATCCAAACAAATACTCCCCCTCTATTTTGCTCCCGCCAGATTTATTAAGCACGATTGCAAGTGTATTTTTTGTTTTTTTGGCGCATTGAAACAACTGGTCTTTTGCTTTCTTCAATGCCTCATACAACGGAAATTTCCAGTAGGACACGGCAATCCCCATGGACAGGGATGTTTGGGCAATACCCGAAAGCTTGTCGTTAACCTCTTTGAATTCCTCCATATAAATTTCACTGATCTTACTGCACAGAGTGAAAAGTGTTTCACCGTCCCGGTTCTGTACCGGGGCGAGAAACAACAGATCATCTCCTCCCGCAAAAATGGCCATTCCGCCCTTTTCCCCGATCAGTTTTGCGCAGCGTTTCGTATATCTTTTGCAGATTTCTGATATCTTCAGGTCATCCCCGATCATTCTGCCCGCCTCGCCCAGGTTATCTCCGTCAGCCTGCACCACCGCATAATATTTCCACTTTTTCCACCCACCCGTATCCGGAATGTCTTCTCCATGTTTCTTTTTCGTTTTTCCCGCACCGGAGATATAGGCCAGATTCTTAATCCGGTTTCTGCCCTTTTCAAATAACTGGAAATTCTTTTTACCGGTATTCAAAATTCTTTTTACAAGTTCTGAATTTTTTATATTTTTATTTGAAGCTGTATCCTGATCTGAACCTTCTTCCATTACGCCAAACATGGTCAATAAATAGTTTTCTCCACCGGATTCAGGAATATTTTCATACAATTCCAATGTATCCAGATAAGCAGAAAGCGCCTCCCCCACGCTCTTGTCTCCTTTTTCCGCATCCGAAACAGAAAGATAATGGATACATAAATATCTATGCATATATGCTGTAATTTTCTCTGTTTTATCTTTATCCTCCCCATGCCCCAGATCTCTCGCCAGGCGGTTCCCCACCCCTGTTTTTACTCTTTGGATAACTTCCTGCACAAAACTGTCCATGTCCTCCGGATCGTCTACATCAACGGAGAACAATACCCTGTCATGATAGCTTCCTATCCCATCGATCGGCTCATTCTTTTCATAGTAGGGTGAAAGGATGGAAACCCCGTCCTTTGCCGAGAGATACGCGCACAGCATACGGGTAATATCGGAAAACATATAGCTGGCGTACCAAAGCCCCGCCGGTTTAGCTGCCAGAGCCAGCGTTGCATTAATCGGCCCAATTGTAATACCGTAATATTTCATCCATTACACCTCCGTAATTTCAGCCGTTCAATCCGGACAAATTTATAATTATCTGCCGCCCTCAGACTTCCCCGGATCAATTTACCGGTGCGTTTATCTTCCATTTTTTCTTTATTATTGAAATCTTTCGCAAACCAGCCCATAAAATCATCAATATCAAAATCCGGTATCTTCAACTCTATGGGATCCCTCCCTTTTAACGAAAATATAAATGCCGCATTCTGCAGAGCTTCCGGCGTCTGACGCAAAAAAAGAAATGTATAACGATCCAATACCTTGAAATATATGGGGGATGAATAGCGTTTGATGTCCTCGTGCGACACAGAGACTCTGCCCTTTCTCATATTGTCTCTGTAAACATATCCGTCTGTAAGCCCTAAGACGGCTCTTACAAAATATGGATTTTCCATAGTACTCACATCTTTTCCATCAAATAAAACACTTTTAATAACTTTTTTCTCATGGGTGATGTTCTTTTCGAGATAATATCGGAATATCGCGCTTTTATAATATTGCCCTGAATCATTTCTCGTATTATTGATCCCGCCTTTCATCAGGCCATATAAAAAAGAAATGTCCTTCAAACGGCTGTCTGCCGATATGTTCTGCCCTATCCCCAAAATACTATAATCCAGGCAGAACGCATTGGGTTCGTATTTTCGAACCACAGTGAGTATATTATCTTTGCAGGCTACGTCTGCAACGCTAAACGAACCAAACCCTTTATTTTGCCTTGTCCCAAAATTGTTTAACAGAAAAAAATCCGGGATATATTTCTTAATAATTTCAAGGAATTCTCTGTCAAAGCAAAGAATGGTTCCTTTTATTCCTTCCCTGCAAAAAATAGTTTCCTTAAAATCCTCCCGTTCCCGGCCCCCCTGATTGCCAAAATACAAAGAATTAATTCTGGTGCTGCTTCCCTTGGGTATCTGTCTTTCCAGATACCCGCCCTTCTTTTTTTCGTAGGTATAGCTTCTCTCCGCTTTCCCGTTCACGCAAAACCGTAGTTTCATCTTTGAGGCTAGTCCACCGTCATCTGCGATGTAAAACCACCTTACTTTTTGCTGATCTGTAAAATGTACATTCTCCAATAAAAACCGGTCAAACCTTGGTTTTACTTCCGTAGCCCGAAGACATACGCCTTTATCCAGCGGCTGAAAATGTATCATCGGCGTATGCTGCTTTAAATCGAAAGTCCATTTCAGGTTGCTCATCTTTTTCCTCCCCTGGCTCTTGATCTGTCGGTTCAAAAGAATCTCTGGCAAAAAACCGGCCTTTCCATTTCCGTTAAATTATCTACATACTATTGTGATATGGTTTTTCCTTTTTTCAATGCGGTTCACCTCCGGATTGTATAAATTCATTTTCTGTCAGACATCAGGCATCTGTTTTTTAACGCAAAAAAAACGACCTGGCCATGCCTGTTGCTTGTTGTCAAGGACTTTTTAATACAGTTCACAGAATATTCAAAAAATCGACACAGCAAAAGCCGGGGGCCAAATGGCTCCCGGCCTGCTCATGCGCTGCTTACTCCTGCGCCATCATCTGGCGGACTTCCTCGCGGAGCATACGCTTGATTTTGTCCTCCATCGTTTCAGTGCTGGTTTCGCTGAAATGCGCCCACAC
>CAJUQO010000076.1 GCA_910588295.1 uncultured Lachnospiraceae bacterium
CATTTTGTTCTAAATCAAAATCAGTATTATTACAAAGGAGAAAATATAAAGTCGATGAACATGTGATATATAAAATCACGGTTTGTCGGCTCTATTTTATTTCATAAGGTTTTAAGGCAAACGCCCACCATATAAAAAACGGTGTTATGGCGGGCGGTATTGCTATGCCCACGGAAATCAATTTTCCAAAACCTCACAAATCTTAGAAGACTCAAGCAAGCAATGCGGCAATAATCTTCTCCGTAATGGACATCTAATAACCAATGCATCGTTTCTACTGCCCATTTCATTCGGGCATGAGGAAGCAGCTCCGCCGCTGACAGTTTTCGGCTGGAGATATAATAGTGCCATTCTTCTGTTTTTCTTCCATCTTTTTCAAATTCCGTCTTAATTGCACCGATACAATTCAGGCCTTCCCACTTTTCTTTCCCATACAGCCACGCAGTATCACCTGTGGCATATGCAGACCTAGTTTCGGCCCGGTCACGGTTTTTCTCTGTCCTTCTTTCACAGTCCATGCCCTTCCCTTTGACAAGTATCCCCGCAGTTTTTTGCTGGCAGTTTAGCGCATCCGCAGCCCCACAGATTATTTTCAGATCACAGACCGGTTTCTCACGGATACATTATACACAAAAACAGACGAAGCGAGCATAAAAAGGCGGACATCTCTTTACCGGATATGTCCGCCTGTAGTAATACCATATTCTTATACAATTCCCGTCAGGCCAGCTCTACTTTTCTGGTCTTCCCGCTGATGGTTTTGGGCAGCTCCTCCGCAAACTCCAGAACCCGGATCCATTTATACTCCGCCAGCTTCTTATTACAGAAATCCCTGATCTCCATACCCAGCTCCCGGGATGCCGTAAAGCCCTCGCAGGGAACCACCACCGCCTTGATCGCCTGGCCCCGGAGCTTGTCGGGGATACCGAAGACGCTGCACTCCAGCACGCCGGGATGCTCCATCAGTACCTCCTCCACCTCGTGGGGGCCCACCCGGAAACCGCCGGTCTTGATGATCTCATCGAAACGGCCGTGGAACCAAAAACGGCCGTTTGCGTCCCGGCGGGCCGCATCCCCGGTGTGGTATACGCCGCCACGCCACGCGTAGCGGTACTGCTCCTCGTTGTCCAGATAGCCTCCGAAGACCCCGGGCTGCCTGCCGTTTTCGGGGGGAAGGATCACCACCTCGCCGATCTCCCCCGCCGGGACAGGTCCGCCCTCCTTATCGCGAAGCTCAATGTTATAGAGCGGCGATATGGTGCCCATGGAACCTTCCACCGGGGTATCGCCCCTGAAATTCGCCATCAGAAGGGTGGTCTCCGTCTGGCCGTAACCCTCGCACAGAGGAATGCCCGTGCGCTCCGTGAACCGCCGGAACACCTCCGCTGCCAGCATCTCTCCGGCTGTGGAGGCATGTTTCAGTTTCGGCATATCCGGGATGCCCTTGCGAACCAGATAGCGGTACACCGTGGGCGGCGCGCAAAAGGACGTCACGCCGTAGCGGTTGATGACCGCGGTTAGCTGCTTCGGTTCAAAATGATCAAAATCGAAAATCATCACCGCGCTGCCGACGAGCCATTGGCCGTAGATCTTTCCCCAGGAAGCCTTGGCCCAGCCGGTCTCGGCCACGGTGAAATGCAAACCGCCCTCCTCGGCCTGCTGCCAGTATTTTGCCGTCACAATATGGGCCAGAGGGTAAGAAAAATCGTGGATCACGCCCTTCGGGCGGGCCGTGGTCCCGGAGGTATAGTACAGCAGCATCGGATCCGTCACACGGGTCTCTACTCTTGAGATTTTTTCTCCCTCCGTTTTCATGGCCCGGGTGAGGTTCTCAAAGCCCTCCACCTCAGCCTGTACGCACCAGAGCTTTAAGGATACCCGCAGCTTCTCCAGGGCTATCCTGATCTTTCGCGGCACGTCGTCCTGGGCGGTACAGACTATGGCTTTCGCCCGGGATGTTTCTATGCGATAGACGAAATCCTTCACCGTCAGCATATGGGTGGCCGGAATCGCCACGGCCCCCAACTTATGGAGGGCCACCACCGCAAACCAATACTCATAGTGGCGTTTCAGCACCAGCATCACCCGGTCGCCGCGCCCGATCCCCGCCTTCCGGAACACATTGGCCATCCGGTTGCTGTACCGCTTTACATCTCCGAAAGAGAATACGTGCTCCTCATTCCCGGTATTGCACCAGACCATGGCCCGCTTATCCGGCGTCCTGTCGGCGATGGCATCCACCACGTCGTAGCCGAAATTAAAATTGTCGGGGTACTCCAGGGTGAATTTCCGCAATGCGCCGGATCCGTCTACGATTTCCTTACAGTATTTCTTATATATACTCATACCTGCTCCTTACCTCTATACTCAAGCCCCTGTCCGTCACACCGCCCCTATGCGGCGGAATCTCTCATACCGCCCGCCGACCAGGTCCGGGTCACGGGAAAGCGCCTGGAACTCTTTGTCAAGCAGGTCACGGATCCGGTCGTAAAAAGGTTTCTGGCCGATCTCATTCTCCGAAAGGATTCGCTCGATGACCCCCAGGCTTCTGGCATCCTCCGCCGTGAGCTTCAGACTGGCCGCGGCGCTCTCGGCCTGGCCTGCGTCCTTCCAGAGGATGCTGGCGCAGCCCTCGGGGGAAATGGCGGAATATACGGCATTCTGCAGCATCCAGACCCGGTCTGCCACAGCCAGGGCCAGGGCTCCGCCGCTGCCGCCTTCCCCGATCAGGATGGAAATGACCGGCACACACAGCGTAGACATTTCCAGCAGATTCTCCGCAATAGCCTGCCCCTGCCCCCTGGCCTCGGCGCCGACGCCGCAGTAAGCGCCGGAGGTATCGATAAAACAGACCACGGGCCTGCCAAATTTCTCCGCCTGTTTCATCAAACGCAGGGCCTTGCGGTAACCCTCGGGATGGGGCGCGCCGAAATTGCGCTTCGCCCGCTCTTTGGCCGTGTGCCCCTTTTCGATGGCGATAACCGTCACGGGGCTGCCGTTCAGCCGGGCAATCCCCCCCACGATAGCGGGATCGTCGCCAAAGCAGCGGTCTCCGTGGAATTCCATAAAGCCTTTAAAAATATTGTTGATATAATCAAGCCCCGTGGGCCTGCCGCTACTGCGGGCCAGTTTCACTCTCTCATATGGCGTCTGACTCATCCTCACACCCTCCGCTGTGCATTTTCAGAAGCTCCGTAAGCTGCTGCTTTTGGTTCCCCCGGGCGACAATGGCGTCGATAAAGCCATGCTCCTGTACAAACTCCGCGGTCTGGAAGCCTCCCGGCAATGCTTTTTTTGTGGTCTGTCTGATTACACGGGCCCCTGCAAATCCTACCGTGGCGCCGGGTTCCGCCAGAATGATATCCGCCTCCATAGCGAAACTGGCGGTGACGCCGCCGGTGGTGGGGTCTGTGAGCATCGCGATGTACAAAAGTCCCTGGTCGCTGTGGCGTTTTACCGCCGCACTGGTTTTGGCCATCTGCATCAAAGACAGCAGCCCCTCCTGCATCCGTGCCCCGCCGGAAACGGTAAAACCGACCACGGGGAGACGGTTCTCTGCGGCATATTCAAACAGCAGCGTGATTTTTTCTCCCACGGCGCTGCCCATGCTGCCCATCATAAAATAGGGCTCCATGGCAAACAGGCAGCACATCTGGCCGCCCACCCGCGCCGTCCCGCATACCACGGCTTCTTTCTCACCGCTGGCCATGCGCACGGTATCCACTTTTTCCCCGTAACCGGGAAATTGCAGGGGATTCGCCGCCACTTTATCGCTGTACAGCTCCCGGAAACTCCCTTTATCCGCCACCATCCCGATATGCTGGCGGGCTTTCATCCGGAAATGATGGCCGCAGGGGCATACGAGATGATTCGCCCACAGGCGGCTCAGTGGAATATCCTTATGGCAGTTGGGGCAATTTTTTTCCGGCTCGCCCTCGTCCCGCTGCACGGGGGCCGCCGTGCGTCCCCCTTCCTCCAGTTTATTTTTCGGTTTTAAGAAATTGATCAAAGCCATACTGTCACCTGTTTCCCATAAATGCCAGATCATAGCTGCCGGAGGTAAAACGGTCGTCCTCCACGATACGCAGCTGTTCCTCAATATTGGTCGTGATCCCCTGGATCACCAGCTCGCACAGCGCTGCGCGAATTTTTCTCAGAGCTTCCTCCCTGGTTTTGGCGTGAACCACCAGCTTGCCCAACAGGGAATCATAGTAGGGAGTCACCTCCGTTCCCTCAATCAGGCAGGTATCAAACCGTACGGAGGGGCCGCCGGGCACATGGAGCATCTCAAGGGCTCCGCAGCTCGTGGCATTGATGCGGCACTCGATGGCCGCCCCGGCAAGGCGCACGTCCTCCTGGGTGAAATTTAAGGGAATACCCGCAGCGATGCGGATCTGCCATTTCACCAGATCAAAACCGGTCAGCATCTCCGTCACACAGTGCTCCACCTGCAGACGCAGATTGATTTCCATAAACCAGAAATTACCCTCGCGGTCATACAGAAATTCCAGGGTGCCCGCACCCACATAACCGATCTTTTTCACCGCTTCCACGGCCAGGGCCATGATCTTCTTGCGCTGTTCATCCGTCACGGCGGGAGAAGGGGTTTCCTCCACCAGCTTCTGATGGCGGCGCTGCAGAGAACAGTCCCGGTCGCCCAGGCAGACGGCATTCTGATACTCATCCGCCAGGATCTGCAGCTCCACATGCCGGGCCGGGAAAATATATTTTTCCAGATAGACGGAACCGTCCCCAAAAGCGCCTGCAGCCTCATTCGTAGCCTGGAAATACGCATCCTGAACCTCGTCCGCCGACTGGATCAGCCGGATCCCCCGGCCCCCGCCGCCGGCACAGGCTTTCAGCATGACGGGGAAGCCCAGTTTTTCCGCGGCCTCCCTGGCCTCCTCCAGCGACGTCACGGCTTTGGTGCCGGGAATGACCACAAGGCCGGTATCTCGCACCAGCTCTTTCAGCATGGCCTTATCGCTGAGCCTGTCCATGCTGTCCGGATCCGGCCCGATAAATACCAGGCCGTGCTTCCGGCAGAGGCGGGCAAAATGGGCATTTTCCGACAGAAAGCCGTACCCGGGATGGATGGCCTGGGCCCCGGCCAGGATGGCGGTGCTGATGATCTGATTTTCATTTAAATAGCTGTCCGACGCCTCGGGCCCGCCGATACAGTAGCTCTGGTCGGCCAGGGCCACATGGAGGGCGTCCCGATCCGCCTCCGAATAAACCGCCACCGTGGCGACTCCCATTTCCTTGCAAGCCCGGATGATCCGGACGGCAATCTCTCCCCGGTTGGCAACGAGTATTTTTGAAAACATCCTTCATTCTCCTATGGCGCCGCTGAAACCAAAGACCCTAAACGCAACATTTTTTATTCCCGGCATCATGACGCCGCTCCTGTCACGGCAAAAGAAAATTCCGCGGAAACGCAGAGCCTTTCCTCTACCGTTATCGTCCCTTCCGCAAAATAGAAGGGATGCTTTGCCCTTTTGATATGGCACCGGGCTTCCACCGTATCGCCCGGTTTAACAGGAGAACGGAATTTAACATGGTTTAGTCCCGTGTAGACGGGCAGTTTCCCCTCCGTCATGGCGTCCCGCATCAGCACGCAGGCCGACTGGGCCAGGATCTCGCAGAGGATGACGCCGGGCACCACCGGATTTCCCGGAAAATGCCCCTGCAGAAAAAATTCATCGCCGCGGACATGATAGCGGCCCACCGCCTCCCCGTCCCGGCTCTCTGCTTCATCCAGCAGAAGCATGGCGTCCCTGTGGGGCAAAATTTTCATGATCTCTTTCTGATTCATAGACTCTCCTTTTCATGTAGAATCATAAGAACACAGTCAATACGCAGGCCTGTTTCAACGATTACGGATGCGGAATAGCTCCGTACCAAACTCTACCATCTGGCCGTTGGTCACACAGATCTCCAGCACGGTGCCGTCCACCTCGGCGGGAATCTCATTCATCAGCTTCATGGCCTCGATCACGCAGAGAACCTGGCCCGTCTTTACCTGGTCGCCCATGGACACATAGGGATCCGCGTTCTCGGCGGGAGCCGCGTAAAATACGCCCACCAGCGGGGATTTCACACTGATATAATCGGCGTTTTCCTCCGTCTTTAGCACAGCCGCCTCCGCCGTGGAAGCCGCCGGAACCGTCCCCGCGTCCACCACGATGGTTTCCCTGGCCGGGGCCGGGGCATTTTTTTCCAGGCGCACCACCCGGTCGCCTTCGGTGATCTCCAGGCCGGTGAGGCCCAGCTCCTGCATCAGACCCGCATATTTTCGGATATCAGATTCTTTCATAGTCTTTACACCTTTCTAAACGCCAGACAGGCATTGTGGCCGCCAAACCCAAGGGAATTGGACAAAGCCAGGGTAATGGCCGCTTCCTTCGCCCTGCCCGCCACACAGTTCAGGCTGCAGGCCTCATCCTGCTCCAGCAGGTTGATGGTGGGAGGAACGATGCCCTCTTTCAGGGCCAGCAGGCAGGCCATGGCCTCCACCGCCCCCGCCGCGCCCAGCATATGCCCGGTCATGGATTTTGTGGAGCTGACCAGGGCTTTCCCGGCTGCCTCACCAAGGGCCTTTTTAATGGCTATCGTCTCCACCACGTCGTTCATCGGCGTGCCTGTACCGTGGGCATTGATATAGACCAGATCCTCCCCGCTGTAACCGGCCTCCGCCATGGCATCCGTCATGGCCCTGGCGCCGCCGCGGGCCTCCGGATGGGGCGCCGTGATATGGTGGGCGTCGCAGGTGGAGCCGTAACCGCAGACTTCGCCGTATATCCTGGCTCCCCGGGCTTTGGCGTGTCCGTACTCCTCCAGCACCAGAGCTACGGCTCCCTCACCGATCACAAATCCGTTTCTCCTCTTATCAAAAGGCAGGGACGCCGCATCGGGATCCTCGGCGGTGGAAAGAGCCTGCATATTGGCAAAACCCGCCACGGCGGACGGCGTAATGGCTGCTTCCGCGCCGCCGGTGATCACCGCGTCGGCATAGCCGTGGCGGATCATGCGCAGAGCTTCGCCGATGGCGTTGGAGCCGGAGGCACAGGCCGTCACCGACGGCATGGCCGAGCCCTGACAGTTATGGCGGATCGCGATCAGCCCCGCCGCCATGTTTGCAATCATCATAGGAATAAACAGAGCCGACACCCGGCGCGGCCCTCTGTCTTTCAGTTTCGCGTACTCATTTTCAAAAGTGCCGATACCGCCGATGCCCGCGCCGAACTGGACGGCGAACCGTTCCGGCTCCACCGTTCCCTCGATGCCGCTCTCGTCCGCCGCCTGTTCAGCCGCCGCCGCCGCAAGCTGGGCATAGCGGTCGGTGCGCAGAGTCTCGATCCTCTCCATATACGCTGTAGGATCAAATCCCTTCACCTCCGCGGCCAGATGGGCCTTATAGCCCGTGGTGTCAAAAAGCGTGACCGGCCCGATCCCGTTCTTTCCCGCTTTCATGGCCTCCCAGGTATCCATGGCCGTATTCCCCAGAGGGGTAACGGCGCCGATCCCCGTGACAACGGCCCTTCTATTTTCACTCATAGTAATATTCTCCTCATAATTCACAAACTCTGTTCTGTTCACGGCCATTGCGTCCTGCCGGCACACTCCGGTAAGCCCAGCCCGTCCAGAGCATGCCGGCAGGGCATAATGGCGTCCGCAGAGCCACCGCCGTCTTCACATCGCGATCCCGCCGTCCACCCGCAGCACGTCCCCGGTCACATACCGGGCCGTCGCCAGGTAGGCCGCGGCGTCCGCCACATCGCCGGGCTCGCCCATTTTTCCCAGCGGGATCATCCCCAGCATCGGATTCTCCGACTGGCTATCCGTCATATCCGTGGCAATAAAACCGGGGGCGATGGCATTGCAGCGCACGCCCCGGGGCGCCAGCTCCCGGGCGATCGTCTTGGTCAGCCCGATCAGTCCCGCCTTGGAGGCGGCATAATTGCACTGGCCAGCATTTCCCATCAGTCCCGTCACCGATGCGATATTGATGATGCAGCCCTCCCGGTTGCGGATAAACAGAGAGGAACAATGGCGGATCATATGGAACGCGCCCTTCAAATTGACCGCGATCACCCGGTCAAAATCCTCTTCCTTCATCCGGGCGGCCAGGCCGTCCCGGGTGATGCCCGCATTGTTGACCAGAATATGCACCGTGCCGAAATCCTCTTTGACGGCGGCGACAGTCTCCTTCACAGACGCAAAATCCGAGACGTCACAGCAGTAAGGCTTTGCCTTCACGCCGTATTCCCGGCTGCATATCCGGCATACTTCCGCGGCAGCTTCCGCATTGCCTGCATAGACAACCGCCACATCCGCCCCCAGGGACGCAAATTTCTCCGCGATGGCCCGTCCGATCCCCCGGGAACCGCCGGTCACCACGGCAACTTTTCCTTTTAACATGGTTCTACCTCCGGCTGACCGCTCACAGACAAGCCCGATCAGCTTTTCTCTTCCGGCACAGCCGCTCCTTGAGAAAATAATTTTTACTTTATTCTTACGGTTGTCCAGACTGACGGCAGGTCTGCCACACAGCAGGCCTGCACTCCCGGATCAATCTTTTTCATCATATTAGCCAGAGTCCTGCCCGGCCCAATCTCCACAAAAGTGTCCGCTCCGGCGGCGATCATATTCCGGATCGTCTTCTCCCACTGCACCGGACTACAGATCTGCCTGGAGAGAAGCCCGGCTGCATCCTCTGTATAAGGCTCCGCCGTGACATTGGAGTATAGGACGATATCTGTCCCCCCTCCCCCTTCTGCCGTCGCCGCGCCGCCGTTCGCGTCTATTCTCGCTTTCACTGATACGCTTCCGCCATTCACATCCTTCGGCTTTCGGCCAAACACTTTTGCAAGCTCATCGGCAAAATCCGATGCCGCTTCTTTCATAAACGGTGAATGAAAAGCCCCCTTTACCTTCAGCGGGAGCGCCCGGCCGCCTGCGGCCCGCACATCGGCGGTAAAAGCCGGCATCTGAGCCGCCAGTCCCGATACGGTAATCTGCCCGGGACAATTGAAATTCACAGGATAGATGTCCGCGTATTTATCGCAGATCTCCTCCACCTGTTCAGGCGTGAGCTTCACGACGGCCGCCATGGCCGTATCATATTTCTCCGCCTCCCGCTGCATCAGCTCGCCCCGGCGGCATACCAGCCGAAACCCCGTCCCGGCATCAAACAACCCCGCCACCGTGGCTGCGACCAGTTCTCCCAGGGAGAAACCGGCCACCGCCGCGGGCCAGATGCCCTTTCCCATGAGCGCCGCCGCCGCCGCCAGCTCCATGGCAAAAAGACAGGGCTGGGTGTTTTTCGTCTCCTTCAGTTCCTCCTCCGTTCCCGCAAAGCACTGGGCCCTGGTTCCCGGCCGGATACCGTCGCAGAGATCAAAGATACGGGCCGCCGTCTCGTACCCCTCATAGAATTCCTTTCCCATGCCGGGAAACTGATCCCCCTGGCCGGAAAACAAAAACGCTATTTTACCCATGACGGCGCCCCCTTTAAGATCGGCTCCGCCTCCTCCATCACATCCCGGATGATCTCGGCTGCCGGCTGTTCCTTTTTCACCATGGCCGCGGCCTGTCCGGCAAGAAAGCAACCTTTTTTATTGTCTCCCTCCTGAACCGCCATCCGCAGCGTGCCCGTGGCCAGAGCCTCCAGCTCGTCATCGGGCATACCGCCGTACTCCGCCTTCGCATATTCCCTGGCAAAAGGAGTGCGCAGGCTACGGACCGGATGCCCCAGCCGCTTTCCTGTCACCATGGTGCACAGATCCGTGGCTTTCAGAATTTTCTCCTTGTAGGCAGGATGGATGCCGCATTCCACCGCGCTTAGGAATCGGGTTCCCATCTGGACGCCGCAGGCGCCCAGCATAAATGCCGCGGCCACGCCTCTGCCGTCCGCGATACCGCCCGCCGCGATCACCGGCAGGGTGGTGGCGTCGCAGATCTGGGGCACCAGCACCATGGTGGTCAGCTCGCCCACATGGCCGCCGCTCTCACCGCCCTCCGCGATCAGAGCCGTCGCGCCCAGCCGGGTCATCAGTTTCGCCATGGCCACCGAGGGCACCACCGGCATCACCTTGATCCCGGCCACTTTCCAGGCCTCCATATATTTGGCCGGATTCCCGGCCCCCGTGGTCACGGCCTCCGCCTTTTCCTCTGCGGCCACCGCCGCCACCTCGTCCGCAAAGGGACTCATCAGCATGATATTCACACCCACCGGCTTATCGGTCATGGACCGGGCGATGCGGATCTGCTCCCGGACATATTCCCCGGGAGCGTTTCCCGCCGCGATGATACCCAGGCCGCCGCCCTCCGACACCGCGGCCGCCAGCCTGCCGTCCGCGATCCAGGCCATCCCCCCCTGAAAAACAGGGTAGGCGATGCCCAGTATTTCACAAATTCTTGATTGAATCATTTTCTCAGCCCTGCTTGCTCTGGATAAATTTGTCCAGGTCGTCAATGGTCTCCACTTTTTCGTCCAACTCGATCTCCGTGCCGATCTCATCCTCCAGATTCATCAGAAGCTCCACGGTATCCAGAGAATCGATGCCCAGCTCGGAAAACGTGCTCTCTGGTTTGATTGTGGAAACGTCACAGCCTATACGCTCCGAAACAAGTCTTGCAATCGTATCAAAATACATAATAAGTCCTCCCGAATTTTTATACTTGCGGGCGTTATGATTTGCCAGTGTTATCGCCCATATATGCCCGCGAGCGCCAACAAATCAGAAAATCTTTTTTGCCCGCGGGTATATTTCTCACTGTTTAACGGCCTCTATTATATACAGCCTGAGTTCCCGGGATATTCCTCCAGAGTTTCCCGAGCGTTCCAAAATTATAAAATTTATAAAAAAAAGGATGCCTGTGCATCCTAATTTTTCCAACTATTCGGTTCTTTTATACACAATTCCCGGGATTTTCTTCCATATGTCTGGCAGATTCCGGGAAAACCGCATCGTAAACCGGCTCCGCCGTCATACCCGGAGAACGCTCAACAAGACAGCAGATCTGCCCATCAGGGACAGATCCGCCTGCCATTTGCTCCGTCAAATATCCAGCGCCGCGTGATACCCCCAGTAGACGGCATTGGTAATGGTGGAGACCTTAGCCGCGTCCCCGATCACCCTCACGAAGGGCGCCGCATCCAGAAGCTCTTCCACCACATCCGTGCGGGAACGCTGCCCCAGCGCGCAGATCACGGTGCTTCCCGGAACCAGCACTTCCTTTCCGTCTTTGTCCTCACAGAGTATGCCTTCATCCGTGACCCGGATCCCCTTATATCCGGTATGTACCACCGCATACTTTTCGATCTCCTTTAACAGCAGCGGCCGATGGCGGACATTGGCATCCGGGGCCAGCTCATCCCGCATTTCCACCAGATGCACCTTCTTTCCCTCCATGCCCAGGTGGATCGCGCACTCACATCCGGCAAGGCCGCCGCCGAACACCACCACATTATCGCTCACCTTCTCCTTCTCCAGATAGTACTGATTAACCACGACTACCTGATCCCCGTCAAGGCCCGGGATCGGCGGGACAAGCGGCCTGGAACCGACTGCGATGATCAGCGCGTCCGCGTTTTCTTTTTCCGCATACTCCTTTGTCACTTCCGTGTTCAGGCGGATCTCCACGCCGGCTTTCTCCGCCAGCCGTTTATATGTACCGGCCAGCTCGTACATCTCCTGCTTAAAGGGCAGGGCCTGCTCGCTTTTTAAGATCCCGCCGACGGCGG
>CAJUQO010000077.1:0-1745 GCA_910588295.1 uncultured Lachnospiraceae bacterium
TATAGCAATGGACCAATCCACAAAGAATGGCAGGGAGCAGCAGTCTCCCTGCTGTTTTTCTGTAAACGGTAGATACCGTTTACGCCTGATCTAGCAATGTCCTCATTTTTCTAATTATAATATCATATCTATATAATATATGCTATTTATATTACCTTTTTTATCTAAATAATAGTTGACAATCTATAGAATACATTATATATTTTCTATAGTAAGTAATAGAACACACAAATATAAAATGTTTCCGGGAAACTGTTAATCCGGTTTCCCGGAATACAATCTGATGAGGTGAAGACTATGGAAAAGAAAATCATATTAGTTATGCTGAGCGGGCTTCTGCTATTGGGAGGCTGCTCCTACCATAAGATGGAGGATCAGTTTCGGCAGGAAGGCCAGGAGTTTCTGGAAAAAGGAATACAGGGGACAGACAGTTCTGAAGAGGCGGGAATAACGGGTGGATCATCGGAAACAGAAGGCACTGACGGATTCGGACAGGTGGCAGACGGTTCGGCCATAGACGGTGCATCCCAGGCCCACAGCACGGAAACGACATCCCGTACGGAGGACGGTACAGACGAGAAAAGCCTTCCATCCCCCATCTTGAGTCGGGCTACAGGGGTAGAGTATGAGGTGCGCGGCTGCACGGTCTATAAGGACTGGAAGGAGGCAGGCCTGTCTGCGGGGGATTTCATACCTTCGGATTATGAGGACATAACGCAGGACGTGACGGGAAAATCCGGGCGTGTATTTGTATTGCTGGATATTCATGCAGTCCGTAGGCAGAAACACATTATGAGAGACTCCTGGGAGGTATCCGCCGACACAAATACATTGTGCCATGAGACAATCGGGGAGGATACAGAACCGGATGAGATCCGTGAACTGGCATATTTCAGTGAGGCGGCGCCAGATGCGGATGAGGATACCTACGGGTTTTATACCCTGGAACAGGATGCTGCCCTGGAATTTCAGGCCGGATATTTTGTCGACCCCGCCTGGTTGGAGGACGGGCAGCTCTTTTACGCGCTGGATTACAACAGCGATATGCAGGAATACATGGATCTGGGGGGCTTTTTATCATGAGGCTTTTGTCTATGGAGATGCGCAAAGCACTGAAAAATAAGTGGTTTTGGGGGATGCTGCTGCTGGGGTGCGTCTGCGGGTTTTTCAGTTTCCTGTACAGGTACAGCGTTTACCTGGACTGGCAGAGGGAGGCAGGGATACTGGCGGAGATGATCGATTCCCCCTATGACCCGGATGTACAGGCAAATATCCTGGCCAACAGCTGGATAGGGGGGGAAGTGTTCTCCCTGGGTTTTGCGCTGTTTTTCTTTTTGTTCCCCCTGATGGCCACGGTTCCCTATGCCTGGTCCTATATCCAGGAAAAAAGGGTGGGGTATCTGGCATTGGTCTGTGCCAACGCGTCAAAAAAGGGTTACTATTGTGCCAAAGCGGCCGCGGTTTTTATGGGCGGCGGCCTGGTGCTGGCGGTTCCCCAGCTTCTGAACGCCATGCTGGTATCGGCGGTCATACCGAACCTGGTACCCGACAGCCTTTCCCTGTCCGTCGCATCGTTCCAGGAGAGCATGTGGTCGGGGATCTTTTTCACAAAACCGGGTGTTTTCCTGCTGCTTTACATAGCCCTGGATTTCGTATTCGGCGGGCTGATTGCCCTGGCTGCTTACGGAGCGGGATTTTTTATCCGCTCCCAGGCGGCGGCCATGGTTCTGCCCTTTGGCATATTC
>CAJUQO010000077.1:1755-11160 GCA_910588295.1 uncultured Lachnospiraceae bacterium
AAACTTTCTCAATGTGTCACTCCTGCCATAACCCGGCAGGCCATAAACAAGTATCTGGCCTTTGAGGTATCCCCTTTTTATTTCCTTCATGCCATGCCTGTGGTTGGTCCGGTGAATGGCATGATTGTGGCCGCGTTTGCTTTTGGCCTGGCCTGTGTGGGCTTTTTGGGCCTGTGGAAAGGATGCCGTGATGAGGTTCTATAAGGTATGGCGCCATGAGGCGGAAAAGGGGATGCCACAGTTGGGGGGGATGCTGGCCCTGGGGATAGGCATGGCCTGGTTTTTCTGTGCCTTATGTGACGTGGAGGCGCGGGGGTCAGGCATGGCCTGTACCCATTTCATGGATTATTGGACTTACGTGTTTGGCGGGATGGGGGTATACCTGCCAGATGGCAAGACACCGTTTGAATTCCCGGCGCCTTTCCTGGCCGCGCACCTTCTGGGGCTTTTCCAGCAGGGATACTACTGGGGGGAGGACAGGAAATATATGGAGGCCGTCCGCCTTTTGGGCGCAGGAGGGAGGAAACGCGGCCTGGCCGCCAAATGGTTATGGAACCTGGCCGCCGCGGCAGGTTATTACTTGTGTCTATATGGAGCCATGGCTCTATACTGCGTCTGCAGGGGGAACGTTTTGGATTTTGGGGGAGATGCCGCCCTGGAAAGAGAACTGTTCGGGGTCTCTTATATAGCGTCCGGTTGCGGGAACGCCCTGAAGTTTATGTCCTGTGTACTACTGGCGGGCCTGGCCCTGCACGGCCTGGTTTTCCTGCTATCCTTTTTCGTGGGAGGGGCGGCCGGGATGCTGTTTTCGGCGGCCTGCCTGGGGGCTTCCGCTTACTGGGCTACGCCATGGCTGGCGGGGAACCTGGCCATGCCCCTCAGAAGTACCCTGGCGGAGGAAGGGCCTTTCCCGGTAGGGCTGGGGATGGGCGCGGCGACGCTGCTACTGGCCGGAACCCTTTTGGCCGGTTTGTTTTTCATAAGGAAATATAATTTTTTAGATAAAGAGGAGCGCATATGAAGGATTTGCTGGAGATTCAACACGCATCAAAATGGCTTCGGAAGGCAAAAGTATTAGATGACATCTCGGTGACGTTGGAATCGGGGAAAATTTATGGCCTGCAGGGTATTAACGGCTCTGGGAAGACGATGCTTCTCCGGCTGATGGCCGGGCTGATCTACGCGGACATCGGATGGGTACGCTGGAATGGAAAGGCGTTGGGCCAGGGGCTGGATTTCCCTGAAGGGACAGGGCTGTTTCTGGAGAAACCGTCTTTTCTGGATCGTTATACCGGGAAGCAGAACCTGGAGCTTCTGGGAGGGCTCAAAGGGGTATCAGATGATGAGCTTGAGAGAACACTGAAGGATGTGGGCCTGTGGGAGGCCAGGGATAAGAAGTATCGGAAGTATTCCTTGGGCATGAAGCAACGCCTTGGCATTGGCGCAGCCCTGCTCGGGGGGCCACGGTTGCTTTTGCTGGATGAACCCTTGAATGCCATTGACCAGGAAAGCGTAGATCATTTCCAAAAACTGTTTTTGCGGGAACGGGACAGGGGAGCCATCGTAGTCCTGGTGAGCCATGACGCAGCACTTTTGGATTCGACCTGTGACCGGAAATACCTGATGGAAGGGGGGCGTATCCGACTTGAAACGGAAAAGTAGAAACAAAAAGGTTTTGCTTGGCAGCCTGGCTGTGTTTGTTTTTCTCCTATGGGGGATCTGCTATATCCGGACGAATAGGGCCGTGTCCAATGTGCCGACAAAGACCTATGCCATGGGGGAGTGGGTGCCCATGGAGGGGGACAGGCTGAACGGCGGCGGGGACATGTCGGATTATGAGGTGCGCGTCGAGACGGCCGAATTGATGGGCCTGGCGCAGTATGAAGAAAAATATCAGATAAACTTCACAGATGAGCAGCGGAAGGAAGCGGATCTGCCGGAGATGATTTATGACCTGAAGATCCGAGTACGCAATACTGGCAAAGAACTGCGGGAAGACACGGGGATGGATTTCTGGGGCATACCCCTCCAGGGGAAGGAGCTGTATGTGGATACGAACGATGCCCTGTACGACAAGATGAATCCCCAGGCCCAAGGGAGTATGCAGTTTGCCCTGCGCCCCGGGTCGGAGATGGAATTTCACCTACCCTTTAATATACGTCGGGAATTTTTTAAATCATCCACCTGGAAACATATAGAGAAGTATGGTTTTTCCCTGGTACTGACGACATACCCGCAGAAAAAGAGAGTGGTTGTAAGAGAGGCTGATTCCTGAAATACAGGAAAAACATCCGGCTATCTGGGGCTTTCCCGTTAAACTGGTAATTATTTTTCCTCGAAAAAACAATCGCTATAAATTAGAAAAGACTATAAACAGCATAACCCGCTTTAAAGGGGCAAGGGCTACGAAGCAATTCGTTTACCCTTGCCCCTCTAAAGTGGTTTTGTGACAATTTCATAAGCGATAAGAATATGCTCTTATCGAACATAAAAGCGGACATATTAATTCGCAGTCTAAAGCTACTATAAAAACGCTGCTTAACACTTTCCTTAAGCAGTTACTTTTTGCAGATATCCCCGATCCATAGTATACACCGTATCACACAATACTTCAATGTCTTCCCGGTTATGGCTCACGATCAGCAGGGCTTTTCCCTCGGACTTTAGCTGCAGAAACAGCTTACGCATTTCCCGGACTCCCTCATTGTCCAGGCCGTTCATGGGCTCGTCCAGAATAATGACGGAGGGATACTCCATGATGGCCTGGGCGATCCCCAGGCGCTGGCGCATGCCCAGGGAATATTTGCGGACGGGCTTTCTGTCATCGGGGGAAAGGCCCACCAGCGCCATACATTCGCGGATTCGGTCCGGACCGATTTTCCGCCGGATCCGCGCCAGGTATTCCAAATTGCGGAACCCCGATTTCCCGGGGAGAAACGCCGGGGCTTCGATGATAAACCCGGTATCTTCTATAAACGGTATATCCGTCCCGATCCGTTTCGTCCCCTGCCGGATCTCGCCCTCCGTCACGGACATGAAACCGCAGATACATTTCAGCAGGACCGATTTGCCGGAGCCGTTGCGCCCCACGATGCCGCAGACCTGCCCGCCATACAGTTCCAGGTTAATCCCGGAGAGCAGCCGCGCCTCGCCCACTCTCTTGGAAACACACTCCACACTTATCATCTTTTCCATTTTCTGCTCCTCAACATAATATTTATCAATCCCATCCCCAGGATCGTAACCACAAAAAAGCCGCAGGTATAGGGCAGCGTCACGCCCTCCCGCGCCATATCGCCGTTGTAATAGGCCGGCTGGCACAGGCTGACCGGCGAAAAACGGTACATCTCCCTCCCGAAAGAATTGAAGATGACCACGTCCAGAAACAGGAACAGCAGGGACACGGCCAGGCCCAGCCGGCTTCTGGTCAGGCTGTTGACAGTATAAATGAAAAACCCAAACCAGGCCACGCCGCAGGTCTCCAGTACAAGCGTCAGGATCATGGCCTGCCCCGGCGTATATGAAAGAACGGTATAGGGAAACGAAAAGGGGACGGCATATGCCCCGGCGGCGTCTGTCTGCGCCAGCGTGCCGATGATTTTCCCCCAGGATCCGTCAAAAGAGACCACATCGACCAGGTTCAGGAAAACCAGGGCAAAGATCCCCAGGACAAACAAAAAGGACGCGAAAAGAATATACAGCAGGGTTCCCGCCTCCCAGGGGCCGGGCCCGGCCCGGTGCAGGATATACAGCTGGTTCTCCCCCACGTCGGCAGCCGCCGACAGCAGGAAGATACCCATGGCAAAGAAAAAGATCTGACACAGGTAATCGCTGCAGAGGAAGGGGGGCACCCATGGCGTGACAGACCTGCCCGCATCCAGGCAGAACCCGGCCACCGGACGGAGACAGCGGTGTAAAAACAAAAAAAGGAAAATCCCTGCGATGACCGTTTTTTTAGAACCGGCCTGCCTCTCAAACTGATAGAGAAATACCCGTATACATTTTACCGCACATCTACCCATAAAACTGCCGCCTCACCTTCCGTATAAAAATTGCCCCGAAAATCCCTGCCGCGGCCACGGCCAGAGCCAGGCAGCAGACGACGGTCATACCGTCCGAAAAAGGGCTCATAAACGCCCGGAACCATCCCCCGGGACGCCATTCTACAGGGACGTCCGCAAATACCGCCAGCATCTCCAGACAGTAGGGGAACGCCGCCACCGCCGCCGCGCCGGAAGCCACGTCCAGCGTCCAGGCGGACAGGCAGAGCCCGCCCAGGGCCAGGATGCCGCTCCAGATCCCCTGCAGAAAAATCAGTACCGCCAGATAAGCCTCCCCGCCGCCCAGGGCCAGCAGGGGATAAAAAGGAAAACCTTCAAATTCAGGCAGGTATTCTGCCGTCACAACGGGAGTAAAAAAACGGCAAAATGCCGCAAACAGGAAAAGGCCGCAGGCGCAGGCGGCAAAAGCCGAAAAAAATGCGCTTAAAAGCTTTCCCATACAGTAGCCGTAAAAGCCCGCCCGGCTTGCGCTGGCGTAAAGGAGATTGTGCTTCACGTCCCGGCCGTAGCTGAAAGCATAGGGCAGGGCCGCCAGGGCCGGAATGACAAATTCGCCGTAAAACCCGTTACTGACCGAGTAGTAGAAATAATAGACCACGCCGGGCGCATGGCTGCCGAAAAGAAGGGGAAACGCGTCCCCGTTATCCAGAACCGGGCAGAACGCAATCCCCAGGACTGACAGGACGAAAACGGGATTCAGCCCCTCATAGATCTCGCCCACGATAAAACGCAGGGACGCACGCCTAATTCCCATTGGCAAGATCACCTCCCGTGACCGCGTTGATCCGCAGGGCGTGCCGGGCGCCGTCGCATTCGTAAAGAAACGTCCAGTAAGGGCGCATCCTGGCCGGCCGGATCAGATCCTCGCCGCTAAGCAGCACATACTCCAGATAAATATCGGTAAATACCGCGGGCTGGTCCAAGATCAGGTTTTCCAGGGGTTTCTGTGCCTGCGTAAGGGCTTCCCGGGCCGTAATCAATGCCACTTCCTTTTTCTCTTTTACCTGATAGGGAACATTTACATTCAGATAGCGGATGCCGTCCCGGCTGACTACAGCCTCCACGCCGGAGGGCATGGCCGTATCCCATTCCAGATAAGAAACATGCATCGGCTCATCTTTGCACTGAAACAGCGGCAGGCCGTCCTGCTCAAAGCAGATATACAGCAGGTAGATGTCCCCAATGCTGTCAAAATCCGTAAGCTCCGCGTTTTCAAGCCCGCCTTCTTCCTGGAACTGCCGGTACATGTCCTCCAATTCATCTTGGCGGACGGACAATATTTCTGTAACGCGGGTTCCGGCGTCAGTAAACTGCCCCAGCGCGTCCCGGACGAGGCGAGCGGCATCTTCCTGTGAAGAAAAGGATAATTCCTCCTGCTTTTTCCCGTCTTTATGCTCATCCGTCCAGACGCTTGCGACGCTGAATATCTCATCATCTATCTGCGCGGCCCTCTCAAAACAGATCCCCCCGTCGACATAGAAAAACCTTGCGCCGTCGTCGGATCCGACGAGATAGCTGTCCTCGTTATAAGTCTCCGTGTAGATGTTCCCGATCCCCTGGCTTTCCAGAAATTCCCCTCCCTTTTCCGCGGGGAATTCCGCCAGGTCTACCGTATACTCGGCACACGCCTGCGGCTGCGGAGGGATTTCCGCCTCAAGATACAGGTTCTCCCCCAGCACGGAGGACAGGCCGCCGGGGGCGGCCCCGTTACTTTCCGGGGACGCATGGTTGTCAGCGGTGGTTTCGGTTCCGGAACCGGGGGCCATGAGGCCGTTTTTCCTGTTCAGAAAGAAACCCGCAGCCAGGTAAAACAGCAAGCCTGCCACGACGATTCCGATGATGATTTTTTTCCGTGTTTCCATGATATTTGCTCCTTTGTGTATCACCATAATTTCCCCGCAAAACACCGAAAGAACAAGGTTGTCCATGTTTCCGGCTTTTGCGGGGGAGGGGGGGACATATTTTTTACGTTATGTAACAGGATAAAATATTCAGGGAGTAAACCGTCCGGAAATCTTTAATGTCTTTGTGCTGGTGCTGTTTGGCCACTTTCTGCCTTTAAGTGTACTTCTATGCCTTGGATAGACGTCCACGGTATAGGAATAATGTTTTCTTTGCACATATGTTGAAAATCTGTGTGCTGTTGAAGCCGACTTTCCCCTTCCATCGGATATCCTACATTCAAATTGATTATTAGCTCCCAGGGTATTTGCTACGCTGCCATTCTTTTTATTCAAAGTAATATACCAGTTAGGTTCTTCATCCGCTTTGCTCCCCGAAGTGAGGTTCTGGTAAGTTCCGCTCTCACAGAAGATGACGAAAATTCAAATGTTTTTGTCTCCGCAGAGACGGAAACAGGAAGAGCCAATGCGGACATTATCGACAAAGCTATCGCTGCTTTTTTAAAAAATCTATCTAACGCCATGTTATCTCCTTTCAAAATTTAATAAATTTACAAAAAATATTTCTGACATGCAACAAACTCATGCAAATAAAGACCCTATGATAAACAGTGCGGCAAGATGCAGAGGGTAAAATACATAGAAAAACCATTTCCATGACCGGCCCTTCTCCCTGTTATACAGCAGCATAAAAGGAAGCGCGCCTATTTCCAGCCACTGACAGCTCCATGCGGGCCATTTCCCCATACCGGCAGCGCCGGGAGGATTACCGACGACTAATGTATACACCCATTCGCTTACAGTAAAAAACAGATCCCCCCGTCCGGTTCCGGCCCACTGTTCGTAAAGGCCGTTGATCCACAGCGCCACAGGCTGCACGGGCCTTAGATAGACCTCGACAATCAGGCACCAGGCCGCATAGCCTATGGCCAGTTTGCGTTTGCCATTTTTCAGAAAGTACAGAAGTATCCCCAGCAGACAGGCAAAGCATCCTCCATCACAGGTAAACAAGGATCCTAAAAAGGCAGAAACCAGTACAGGCGGTAAAGATAAAGTCTCTGGCAGACTGCCGAAAACCATCAGATATCCCACAGCAAATTCCCACAAAAGCACCCCGCTAAACAGACAGGCCCTTTTCCAGCCTTTGAAGCGGGTTAGAATGGTGATGAACACAGCTGTAATAAACAACGTTGAAAAGATATTGTTTTCGTTATACGCACTGTAAGCCGGGCCATAGCCCGCAAAAAAGGGAAAGACTATTTCCAACCCGCACCACAGCAGAGCCATTGCTACAGAAGCCAGATAGAGCCGCAGAAGATATCTCTTCCTGTTCTTCGTATATTCCAATCCCCAGCACATACAGAAGAAGAAGAGCGGCGCCGACAGCCTGCCTACATACCGCAGCCATCCCGGCATCCCTGGCAGGAATTCCCCGATATGATCAATGACCATGAGAACCAGAGCGATGATTTTCAGATGGAATGTTG
Source organism: uncultured Lachnospiraceae bacterium (assembly GCA_910588295.1). Taxonomy (GTDB): domain Bacteria; phylum Bacillota; class Clostridia; order Lachnospirales; family Lachnospiraceae; genus UBA11957. The sequence goes on from CAJUQO010000077.1 coordinate 9,205, forward strand.
TAAATCCTTTTATCTCTTTCATTACTGTTTCCTTATTGGCAATTATGTTTTCTTGTTGGCCGCATTTTCAGGCAAACTGCCGACCATTAAACGCTGTCTGAATAGCCGGACATATTATAAAGTGGTACGCTTTACGTTTCCTTCAAACCACGAAGGAGCTTTGAAGCTCAAATAATAGTGCTTCTTGCTACTCAAGCCTGTGATTTTTGTGGAAGAAGACGAATTAGCTTTTACTTTGATGGTTCTTATGGAACCGCTGCTTTCGGTTTCCTTTTCATACAATCTTACGACCAACTCGCTGGAGTTTTTATTTTTGACAGTGATCAAAACCCTTGATATGCCCGTAAAACATTTATCCGTATACAATGTGGACTCTTTTGCATTGCCATGGAATGTCAGCGTTCCATTTTTGCCAATATTAACGGGAGATCCTTTTCCTGGGCGCTTAAGTCCATACGGGCTAATGCCGTCTGTACCCATCGACGGAATTTCTGTAGAGACATTCAGCCCGTATTCATTGTATTCATCTGCGGAAAGATTATTTGTTCCAGCAGCAAGAATGGAGTTTGAATTGCAAGTAACGATGAAAGCAAGCGCCAGTAAAAAACCGATCACTTTTTGTGCAAGTCCTTTTTTCAACATGGATTATGCCTCTTTTCTTTGATATAAATTTGATTGCCTGAAAAATCTGCTTATTCTATTGCCTGTTGCAGAAATATTCTCTATGTACTATTCATTGGTATATCACCCTTTCAGTTGATAAGCAATAATATATACTTTTTTAAATATATTGTCAATATTTATTTAGATAAAAAAGGTATTGTTTTTTTAATAAACTTAGATATAATATATATAAAAAGGAGAGGGTATGGCAAAACAGCAAGATACATTCAAAAAAGGATCTGTGGAGATGCTTCTTCTATATCTTCTGCAGGAAGGGGATCTGTATGGTTATCAGATTTCCCAATATATAAAAGAGCGCTCCGAAGGAATCCTGGTGGTGCCGGAAGGATCCCTGTATCCCGCACTTTACCGGATGCTGGACAAGGGCTATATCAGTGACGAGAAAAGACAGGTGGGAAAACGACTGACCAGGGTGTATTACCACCTGGAGCCTGCGGGGAAAGCTTATCTGGACACATTGCTGGAAAGCTATATGCGGACGAATAAGGGAATCCGGCTTGTGCTTGGCTCCATACCCCCAAATCTCTTCCCTGATAATGGGTGAAAGGAGCATGTTGTTGAAAGACGAAAGAAAAAAATACATGAAACAGGTTCGGGCGTTGCTTCCCGTATATGGCGCTCCGGAAAGGCGTTTTTTGAAGGGACTGGAGAACAGCCTGGAGGAATATTTGTTAGAGCATCCTGCGGCGGTTCTCTCCGATTTTGAAGACCGTTTCGGAGCGCCGCATGATGTTGTGAGGGAATATGTTTCTAATATTGATGTGGATATTCTCTATAGACGCTTAGAAATTGCGAAATATGTACGGATGGTATGTATAGGAGCTTTACTGGCAATCACTCTTTTGTCTGTAATAGAGAATTACCGTGATTATAAGGCGGATCAGATATTCAGGGAAAATATTCCTTATTCTGTAGAAGAGACGATAGAGTATCTTCCTTAAAACAATATGGAGGAAAAAATGAAAAAAGTTATTTCTATTTTATTATGTTGTATGCTATTCGCTGTTAATGTGAGCGCTGCGGATGATGTTGCTTACTCTGTTGATGAAACTATAGAATATCTGGAAGATGGCAGTTATTTTGTTACCAAGACAGAGAAAATCTCTGATTCTACTGGAATACAGCTTTTTTCCGGGATGTCTACCTGCTCAGGGAAACGCACCAAGACACACAAATTGCCCTCTGGTGTTAAGCTATGGGAAGTTAGTGTGACTGGTATATAAATTGTACCCCTTGTCAAGGACATTTTGAATTTGTGTAGTACCCGATTTT
>CAJUQO010000078.1 GCA_910588295.1 uncultured Lachnospiraceae bacterium
AAGTATTGATTTTTCAGGGAGCAAATCCCATTTTTAATGTGGGAAGTTTGAGTAAAGATATTGATATCCTAAAATCCAGTAGGGAAGCTCTGGAAGAGAAACTGGAATTATTATGGGGGAAAAAGCTGGGGAGAAGGGATTCGCGGGAGGCCATTTCTGCGCTTTGGATCATTGCAGCTCTCTCTGATTTTACAGGGCAGTTACAGGCGCGGGATATCGTCAGATTTTTGAAATTTGCAACAGGTAATCTGCCGGAAGGGACTTTCACCTATCCGGATCGATATATTATGCCTTCTGAGATAAGAAAGGCAATTCCTGATTGCTCAAAGGATAAATACAAAGAGATTCAGGTAGAGATGCGGGCGATCTATATAATCCTTAAAAAGTTTGAGGATATAGAGGATGGAGATAAACGTTTGCCCCTTACGCTGGACAAAATCCCTCTGACGGGGGAGGAGATAGCGAGATTGGAGAGCCAGGGATATTTGGTGACACGTGATAAAAAGTACTATTTTCCGGAGATTATCCGATTTGCATTGGGATTCACGTATGAAAAAGGCGCCAGGCCGAGGGTATTATCTCTTTTGGCGAAATAAGGTGTCCTGTGACAGGAGTAAGGCCGTATGGATGAGAATGGTGTGAAGCGGTATGATAAGCAGGTGTTGGGTTGTCTGTTGGATAAATATGAGAACAGTCTGCTGCATATGGAGAAGAATCAAGTGCAGATCCGGATTGTCTATCCGGTGAAAAAAGTACTCAGCCGGAATCTTTTGATTTCCTTTTGTGGCTCCGAACCCGGCTTTCGGAAGGGGAAAGTATCCGTAAATATGTCGCTATGGATCAGGCGGAAGAATTTGCCGGCCTCTGTGAGCTGGTCTGGCGCATATTGAATAACAGGCAGGAATGCTTTTTGCGCCAGTTTTTCATTTGCTGGTTTCACGACTCCAAGCAGGCGGACACTGGCTTCGATGCAGGAAGATCCTTTTTTTGCGGGTCAGAGAGGATTGTTTGGCCTGATGCTGGAAAAGGGAATGAAGCTGGAGCAGGAGTGCATGGTGGTGTAAGGTGACTGTTCGCGGAGCAAACAGTAGCGGTGTGGGAGCCCGCTACGATTTCGGGGCAGTTACCGCTTTACACAATGTCAGAATTTCACTATAATATGTAGGAGGAAAACAGGCCATACGGTACATGAGGGGTCTGAAATGCACTTGGGAGGGCAGCTATGACGAGAGGGAAAGCCAGGAAGGGACAGCCGGACAATATGGTATTCGCGCTGGATATCGGAACCCGCAGCATCATCGGTATGGTGGGGACTGTGGAGGAGGATCGGGTAAAGATCGTTGCCATTGAGCGGGCGGAGCATGCGGAGCGTGCTATGATCGACGGGCAGATTGAGAATATCGACAAAGTGGCCGGTCTGGCGAAAAAGGTAAAAAAGAAGCTGGAGGACCGGGTCGGTTTCCGTCTGCACCGCGTCAGTGTGGCGGCGGCGGGACGCGCCCTGCGAACCAAGCGGGCGGAATACGAGATGGAGCTGCCCAGGGTTCAGACTATCGACGATGAGACCATTAGCCGCCTGGAAGCGGGGGCCATCAGTCTGGCTGAAGAAGCCTTTGAGGCGGAACACGGCGGCAGAGAAGACACTCAGCAATATTATCTGGTGGGCTATACAGTGTGCCAGTATTACCTGGATCACTATATGATCTCCAGCCTGAAAGACCACCGGGGCAAACAGATCAAGGCAGATCTGATTGCTACATTCCTGCCCAGCGAGGTGGTAGAAAGCCTGTATGTGACCATGAATAAGATTGGCCTGGAGGTGGTCAGCATCACCCTGGAGCCCATCGCGGCCATCAACGTAGCCATACCGGCTAACCTGCGGCTGTTAAATCTGGTTATGGTGGATATCGGGGCCGGAACCTCGGATATCGCGGCCTGCACCGGCGGCGGCGTGACGGGCTATACCATGGCTACGATGGCCGGAGACGAGATCACTGAGGCCATCATGCGGGAGTATCTGGTGGATTTTTCCACAGCGGAAAACATGAAAATGCAGATGGAGGCGGGGGACGAGATTGTCTTCTCCAATATCCTGGGCCTGGATCAGAAGCTCTCCAAGGAGGAACTTCTGAAATGTGTGGCGCAGGTGTCCGACAGTCTCTGTAAGGAGATCGCGGAAAAGATTTTGGTGATCAATGGCAACGCGCCCTCGGCCGTGTTTCTGGCCGGTGGCGGAAGCAAATTGGCGGGGCTCAGGGAAGGACTGGCGGAGGCCCTCGGGATGGAGGCCAGTCGGGTGGCCATAGCCGGGAATTATTTCCAGACCAGTGCCTTTTCCGATAAATTTGATCTGAATAACCCGGAGTATGCCACGCCTCTGGGCATTGTAGTATCGTCCGGGCTGAATCTGATCAATGATAGTTTCCGGGTGACTCTGAACGGGAAACCGGCGAAATTGTTCCGGAGCGGCGATTTTACGGTTTTGAGTCTGCTGATGATGAACGGCTACGGTTTCCGGGATATTATCGGCCGTTCGGGGACAAATATTTCCGTGACGGTAAACGGGAGGCGAAAGGTCTTTTTCGGCACGATGGCTCAGCCTTCTTCCCTGTACATCAATCAGGAGGAGGGCAAACTCTCGACGGTGATCCATGCCGGTGACACTATTGATTTTGTGCCCGCCATCCAGGGAGAGTCCGCGTCGGCCTGTCTAGGTGATATCGAAGGAGCCGCTACCTGTCTGACGATCACGCTGAACGGCGCGTTCCAGCCTCTGGAGACGCCTTTGAAAAACGGGGATCTTATCGTGATGGTGCCGGATGTACCGGAAACGTCCAGGGAGAGGGAAAAGGCGGAGGAAGCTGAGGCGGAGGAAATGGCGGCGGTTCCGGCGGAGGAAGGGGGGGATACGCCGGTAAAGCCGAAGAACAAGCAGAGTAAAAAAGAGGCGCAGGCGCCGAAAGATGAGCTGAAGCAGATGATATTGCCCTTTGATGCGCAAAAGCAGGAGTCAGCGTCCGCACATACCGGAATTTCTGGGGATCATGTGGAAAGCGGGGGGGATAAGCCGGAATCTGCCGGCGGTTCCGAAGAGACCCTGGAGTTTGTGGAAGTCCGGGCCGCCGATATGGAAGCAGGGCTTTCGCAGGCTGATGTGCCTGAAACGGAATATGAAACGGACGCGTTAAAGCCGACAGACAGAGAAACCGTTTCAGAGGAAGCCGGGGAGAGTCTGGAGCCGGAGCAGCCGGACAGCCTGGAAGACGACGAACTGTCCGGGGATGAAACAGAGATAGACTGGCTGGATGACGATCCGGAGCAGCCGGGTGAAATCGAGAGAAAGATTTTCTTCACATTGAACGGGAAGCCGCTGTATCTTCCTCCAAAGGCGGACGAAAACCCCTATTATCTGATGGATTTGCTGCAGTATTCCGATATTGACCTGAAAAACCCTAAGGGGACGGTTACATTGGCGGTAAATGGAGAGTCGGGAATGTTCCAGCAGCCGCTGGCCTCAGGGGATGTGGTGGTTATTGTGGAGGATGTAAAATAGGGACGGCGGCAGTTGACGGAATGCCGGGAGTTGTATACAATATTATGCAGAACGTTATAATATTAAATGAGGAATCGTTGCTTTCCGGCCTGGCCGGGCAGTTGCGCGAACAAGAATACAGGAGGGTAAAGTATGCCGGCATACAAAGAAATGTCAGTGGAAGAGCTGGAAGCTCTGAAAAAAGATTTGGAAAAAGAGTTTAAGAAGATTAAGGCGAAGGGCCTGAAACTGGATATGTCCAGAGGAAAGCCGTCAGCATTACAGCTGAATATCTCCATGGGGATGATGGATGTGCTGCACAGCGGCTGTGATATGGCCGGCGAGGAAGGCGTGGACTGCCGGAACTATGGCGTACTGGACGGTATCAAGGAGGCGAAGCAGCTTCTGGCTGATATGATGGAGGTTCCCAAGGACAATATTATTATTTTCGGCAACTCCAGCCTGAATGTGATGTATGATACGATCGCCCGTTCCATGACCCACGGGGTGATGGGCGGCACGCCCTGGGCAAAGCTGGACAAGGTGAAATTCCTCTGCCCGGTGCCGGGCTATGACAGGCATTTCGCCATTACGGAACATTTCGGCATCGAGATGATCAATGTTCCCATGACGCCCACAGGGCCGGATATGGATATGGTAGAAAAGCTGGTGTCGGAGGATGAGGCGATCAAGGGCATCTGGTGTGTGCCGAAATACTCCAATCCCCAGGGTATCACTTATTCCGACGAGACAGTGCACCGTTTCGCCAAACTCAAACCGGCAGCGGAAGACTTCCGTATTTTCTGGGACAACGCCTATGGCATCCATCATCTCTACGAGGATAAACAGGATTATCTGATTGAGATTTTAATGGAGTGTAAAAAAGAGGGACATCCCGATATGGTGTATAAGTTTTCTTCCACCTCCAAGATCAGCTTCCCGGGCTCCGGCATTGCCGCCATCGCAGCGTCCGACGCAAATCTGGCGGAGATCCGCAGACAGATGAAGATCCAGACCATCGGCCATGATAAGGTGAACCAGCTCCGTCATGTCCGGTTCTTCGGGGATATTCATGGAATGGTGAAACATATGCGCAAGCATGCTGATATCCTGCGTCCCAAGTTCGAGATGGTACTCTCTACGCTGGACAGAGAGCTCACCGGGCTGGGGATCGGTTCCTGGATCGCGCCCCGGGGCGGATATTTCATTTCCTTTGATGCCATGGAAGGCTGCGCAAAAGCCATCGTAGCCAAGGCGAAAGAAGCGGGCTTGGTGATGACCGATGCCGGAGCCACCTATCCTAATGGCAATGACCCTAAGGACAGCAATATCCGTATCGCACCCTCTTATCCGACTCTGGAGGAGCTTAAGCTGGCGGGGGAGATATTTGTGCTGAGTGTGAAACTGGTCAGCATCGACAAGCTGCTGGGGAAGCTGTAAAATGTTGTGATAAGCTGTCGTGTTACTGCAAAAAAGATGAAATAAAAGCATGAGGCAGGTTCGGCCTGTCCGAAGTGCGATAAGTTAAAAACCGCCTGTGTGTGGGAGGGCATGTCCCACAGCACAGGCGGTTTTTGCCAATGGTTAATTTTATCAGAAGGGGTATGCTTCTAAGCCCTGGGCAGATATATATAAAAACAGCTTCCGCCGTTTTTTCCGGCAGATACTTTGACATAGCCGCCCTCCCGCTGGAGGATCATGCGGGTCAGATATAGTCCCACGCCGTTTCCCTCCTCTGGAGCGGCGTTTTTTCCGCGGTAAAAGCGCTCAAAGATCTGGGCCAGTTCATCCTCGGGAATGCCCGGCCCTTCGTCCTCCACGCCGATGCGGACGAACATTTCCATGGCTTTCACGGAGACGGAGACAACGCCGGATTCCGGTGAATATTTGACAGCGTTATCCAGCAGATTCCCCAGGGCTTCCTTTGTCCAGCGGGCATCGCAGCAGGCGGCGGCTTCACTCGTGTCCGTTATCTCTATAGTGATGGCCTTGACATCCGCCTGTCCCCGGGTCTCTCGGACGGCCTGTTCCACCAGCGGAAAGACGGGCTGGGGCTTTGGCTGCAGCCGGATCATATCACTTTCCAGCCGGGAGATCTTAGTGAGAGTCTGGATCAGAAACTCCAGCTTCTCCGCCTGGAGACGGATCTGCCGCACATAGGGCAGCGTTTTCTCATCACTGATTTCTTCCAGGAGCTGGGTATATAGACAGATGTTGGCCAGGGGGGTTTTCGTCTGATGGGATATATTTGTGACTAATTCTTTAATGGCCGTCCGCTCTTTCTCCACCTTTTCTGTGGCGAGTTCTTTTCCCGTCAGGTACTGGCGGAATTTGCCTTCCAGCCGGGAGAGCTCCGTTTCGTCATAGCAAGACTCCGTAAAGGCGCCGTCTATGGCGTCCGTCAGCATTTCGTGCAGCCGGGCAACTATCCTGTTTGTGCCAAACATTTTTGTTCCTCCTTCGGCTCACCATCTCCACGCGTAACCGATCCCGTACACAGTGGCTATGGGACAGTCCTGTCCACGGATTTCCAGCTTTTTACGCAGACGGCTGATGGTGACGGACAGGGCGTTTTCATCCACATACTCCGTATTGTCGGCCCATATCCGCCCGGACAGCATCTCTCGGGGCAGGGTTTGTCCCGGGTGAGTAATAAACAGTTTCAGCAGCTTCTGTTCCGGTGCGCTCAAGGCGATCTCCCGCCCGTCCACAGAAAATTCCAGCCGCCCAAAATCAAATCGGCAGCCTTTTTCTTCATAGACAGATGCCGGGGGCTTTGCCATGCGTCTGCGGATATTTTCCACCCGGGCCCGCAGGGCCATCAGGCTGAATGGTTTGGTGATGTAATCATCGGCCCCCAGGGTCAGCCCCGTCACCTCGTCGATCTCCATGTCGTTGGCGGTGATCATGAGCACCGGGATATCCGAAGAACGGCGCAGGACGCGCAGAAAATCTAAGCCGTTTCCGTCCGGGAAGTTCACGTCCAAGAGGATCATATCCGGCTGTTCCCTGTGCCAGGCGTCTTTTGCATCCCGCAGGGTATAGGCGGCGATAAAAGTAAATTCTTTCTGCTGTAAAGCCAGGCGGATGCCCTGGTTCAGACTTTTGTCGTCCTCGGCAACTAAGATTTTGTATTCCATGGTCTGCCTCCGTGGCGTGGGATTTATGAAATGCAGTATATACCATTTGGGGACGGTTTACAACGGGCCTGTGGGGATAAGCGGACAGACAGCGGATTACAAGAGCTCCGTAATCCGCTGCTGGATTAAGATTGTCTCTTTAGATCATTTCAGAACATTCACCCCAAGGATAGCAGTTCCCAGCACCGCCAGTACCACGCCTGTGGCCCGGTTCAGAGCCACGGCACTGGCCTTGTTGGCAAATTTGGCGGCGATCCGCGCCCACAACAATGTGGAGGCCACGCAGAAAACGAGGCATGCCGGGTTCGGCGTCCCGCCGATGGCAAAATGGCTGACAGCTCCGGTGAAGGCAGTAAAAGCCATGATAAATACACTGGTTCCCACGGCTGTTTTCAGCTCATAGCCCAGGACACTGGTCAGGAGGAGGAGCATCATCATCCCGCCGCCCGCGCCGACGAAGCCGCAGATAAAGCCTACAACGGTTCCGCTTATGACCGACTGGATGATCCTTTTTTTGCCGCTTACGGTATTCATGGATTCTTTTGTCGTCATTACCGGCTTCACGATAAATTTAATTCCCAGGAGCAGAGTCATAAATACAGAAAAATTGCCCATGGTGGCGTTAGGAACCAGGCTGGCCACAAAACTGCCCACCAGGGTAAACAAAAGGACAGTGGCCATCATGACGATTCCGTTGCGGATATCCAGATTTTTGTTTTTGCCATAGGTATAAGCACTGACGGCGCTGGCCAAAACGTCGCTGGCCAGCGCAATGCCCACAGCCTCATAGGCCGGCAGCCCCAGGAACGTGATCAGCATGGGGCTAATGACGGCGGCGGCGCTCATGCCCGCAAAACCCGTCCCCAGCCCGGCTCCGATTCCCGCAATAAAACAGATGATGAATGTATACATTTTTGAATGCTCCTTTCAGGCAGAAACAAGATGGGAAAGCATGTTAGTATTCCTCTAGGATGTTTGTTCTTCCATTTTTTACAACTGTTCAGTGGCTATACGGATGGTCTTTTAAATATGCGCGGATATTATTCCAGATCCGGTCGGTGTCCCGCTTCATGACATTCATTTCTTCCCGCGAAAAGCCCTCCAGCATAATGGACAAAAATCTTTCCTGGGCGGTTTGACCGTCGCGGATGATATCCGCGGCCTTTTCGCAGATTTTCAGATGGGCTGTTTTCCGGTTGCGGTCTGTGTATTCTTTCCTTATATAGCCGCATTGCTCCAGGTGGCTGATGGCAACAGACACCTGGGATTTTGCCAGATAGCGAACCTCAATAATATCCGTTGCCGTATCATAACAGGGATTATTGGCCAAAAAAAGAAGGATATCCAGTTCAATCCGCGTAATATCGTGTCTGGCGCAGCTCGCGCCCACACACCGGGCGTACAGCATTTTAATTGCGTTCTGGTGCTCCCAGAAATTTAATGGGATCATAGCGTAATTCCCCGCTTTTTTGTTCTATTTAGAACTATTTTACTGCGGAAAATATATTTGTCAAGGAGAATGTTTGATCATATGGCGGAAGCAGAGTTTTGAGAGACAAAGGATAAAAGGAAGAGATGCGGTTATGATTCAGAATGTTGGGGTATTGTGGGGCTGCTCCATGATATTGATTTTGAGCAGTACCCGGAAGAGCACTGCCAGAAAGCGCCGGAACTTCTGAGAAATGCAGGAGTCGGGGAGGATATTATTCATGGGGTGTGCAGCCATGGGTATCAGTTGACAGTGGATGTAAAGCCCGAGCACGAAATGGAAAGGGTGTTATATGCGGTGGATGAGCTGACCGGGCTGATCGGCGCGGCGGCGCTTATGCGCCCGTCCAAGAGTGTTCGGGATATGGAGCTGAAATCTCTTCGAAAGAAATCTAAAAGCACGAAATTTGCCGCGGGCTGTTCGAGGGAAGGGATACGGCAGGGATGCGAAATGCTGGGCTGGGATCTGGACGAGTTGCTGCAGAAAACCCTTGATGCCATGTGTTCCTGCGAGGATGAGATAAAAGAAACCGCGTCAGAATAAGAGCAGAGGGCGAATGCTGCCAGGCTTGTTAGCTTTCCGCGAGTCTCGGCGTCAATCATTTGCCGCGGATCACGGCAGAAGAAGTAAGCGGCAAAATATTTTGGGGGGACGGGCAGATCACATTGGCAGACAGCAGCCCTGTTTGGCTTAAAACGGGCTGGAACGTGTGAGGCGTATATGTTATAGTTGATTTACAGCAAAAAATTTAAAACGGGAGGTACATGTATGGAAAAGAATCTGGAAAGAGTAGTTGATTTTTTGAAACAGGCAAATACATATTATCTTGCGACAGTGGAGGGCGACCAGCCCCGGGTGCGGCCTTTTGGCACGGCACATGTATACGATGGCAGGCTGTATATTCAGACCGGTAAAGTAAAAGAGGTTTCCAGGCAGATGCTGGCCAATCCGAAGGTGGAGATTTGCGCGTTTATGAAGGGGGAATGGATTCGTGTGTCCGGGGAGCTGGTGGAGGATGACAGAGTAGAGGCAAGACAATCTATGCTGGATGCCTACCCCTCTCTGCAGAAAATGTATGCCGCGGATGACGGAAATACACAGGTATTCTATTTTAAAAATGCCACGGCAACCATCAGTGCCTTTACCCATGAGCCGGAGACCATGAGTATCTGACAGCGGCCGGGGATGCAAGGATGAGGCATAAATAACCCTTTATGTGTATGGCGAATTTATAAAAGGCCATCGAAAATAGATTTTTTGATGTCCTTTTTTGTGAATTAACATTTCTCAAACAAAAATGAAACAATCTATAAATAATGCACGGAAAATGGAAGAAAAAATTATCCAAGCTGTTACAGGATTTACTGGATATGACGCAATTAGAGCTATGTGCCATGCTTTTCATAAATATGCAACAGAAAACCAAGGGATTTTTAGAGGGATTTGCATTGCTTGAAAACCATCAAGCCTTTGGGAATACGCAGCCAATAGAAGATAGTTTTAATTTATCAATAGACATTCTGATTGAGGGGATGAAATAATTAGAGGAAAAATGATAGCATATAATTTGCTTTTTCAGTTAAGTATATAAGATATTTTATAGGACGCATTGGAGGATGAAAATGGAAAAGTTTGAATGGATACATTGCCCCATTTGTGGGTATAAAACTCCAAACAGGATAAAAGAAGATACAGAACTGAAGAATTTCCCCCTCTATGGCCCAAAATGTCGGAGTTGAGAAATAAAAACAGAAAGGTTAGAAAATGATATGGAGAATACTATTCTTGAATTTGAGTGTGTAGGATTAAATAATGGTGGAAAATTCCCTATTGAAAATACAGGCAGAGGGAAAGATATTTCACCAGAATTTATTATTAAAAATCTATCTCAAAATGCAGTTACAATGATAATTACGCTTGAGGATTTGAGTCATCCAATTAAAGAATTTACGCATTGGATTATTTGGAATATTCCTGCGGCAGATAAAATTATGAAAGCAGTTCCATCAGGGAAATCAATATCTTCATTACAAGGTGCGATACAAGGAATAGGGTATGGCTTTCATTGTTATGCAGGACCGAAACCGCCTAAAGGAAAATCTCACAAATATTGCTTTACCATTTATGTATTAGATTGCAAACTTAATTTGCCCTTCTTTTCTTTCAAACGAAAAGTTCTGCGTAAGGCTAATCGTCATATTATTCAGAAAGGAAGAATTTATGGGTATTTCGAATAAACAATAGTGGTTGATGTCGGCAGATACGGTTTTGTGATGCTGAAATACTATATGCCGCCGCATGGTTTTGAGGAAGATGAAACTTATACAGACAGCAGGGCATTATTTGAGGGATTGTGGCAGGAATGGCTTGATATGAAGCTGTATCTTATGGCGAAAAGCACTCCTTTATTGGAAAAGGGGTACAAGGGTGCATTTGAGAGCCTGCCGGAAGAAAAACA
>CAJUQO010000079.1 GCA_910588295.1 uncultured Lachnospiraceae bacterium
GCAATGATTGAGGCAACAAGCTGTGGCGGGGTGGTAATTTATCGGGGGAAAATTCTTACTTTGTACAAAAGCTATAAAAATAAATACGAAGGCTGGGTTTTACCCAAGGGTACAGTCGAGACAGGTGAGGAATATAAGGATACCGCGCTGAGAGAGGTCTTTGAGGAGGCCGGAGTCAATGCCTCTGTCATCAAATATATCGGCAAGAGTCAGTACAGCTTTTCCGTGCCGGATGACGTGGTGGAGAAGGAAGTGCATTGGTATCTGATGATGGCCAACAGTTACCACAGTAAACCACAGAGAGAAGAATATTTCGTAGATTCAGGATATTACAAATTTCATGAGGCCTACCATTTGCTGAAATTTTCCAATGAGAGGCAGATATTGGAGATGGCCTACAACGAGTATCTGGATCTGCGCAAAGCGAATTTGTGGGGAACCCGGAAGTATTTTTAAAAAAGGAGAGAGACTTTCTCTCTTTTTTACTATAATTGGTCGTAGTTATGTTAAAATGGTATAAAGAGCTGTATATTGGCAAACATGCAAAAAAACGAATAGACAGGATACGGAGCCGGATCGACAGGGGAAAACGGCTGCCGCAGATATGGCTGATTTCTCTGGCAGCCAATGGGAGAGATCAACTGGATATTTTTGATGCCCGCAATCTGTATCAGCCGGCTTTCCGATCCCGCTGCCCCATGATCGTAGGGGTTGCCGCGGATTACGGCGAGGCGCTGGAGCTTGTGATCCGGATGGCAGATGACGTCTATCGGAGCCGTGGGGATGGGAATATCCGTGCCTGGGTGGAGGGCAGGGAGGGGTATCCGCAGAGGTTATGATGCATATACTGTTAATGATATTGAAAATAATCGGCATAGTACTGCTGGCGGTGATAGGGCTCCTGCTTCTGATTCTGTCTCTGGTTCTTTTCTGTCCGGTGGCTTACAGGGGCAGCTTTACCAGGAAGACAGAAATTATGACCGGTTCTGTGTCTGTCACCTGGCTGTTTCGGCTGGTGTGGGTCACAGCGTTTTATGATAACGGCGAACATGGTTTTCGGATACGGCTCTTCGGTATTCCTCTGGATGCGGTGGGGCGGCTGCTGGCCGGACGGCGGGGCAGGAAAGCCAGGGATTCCGGGAAGGAACCGGATAGTGAAAAAGAGGGAACTACTGACTGTGAGGAAAAGTCACCGGATTTAGGAAAAGAAAAAGGCCCTGGCCAAGCGGAAAGAACGCCGGATTGGGGAGAGGAAAAAAACGCCGGTCAGCTTGAAGGGACACCGGGTTCGGAAAAAAAAGAGGACGGCAGGCGTCATCATACAGAAGAAAAGCTCCTGCCTGAGAAGAAAAAAAGCAGGATTGTCTCTTTTTTTCACAGGTTAGCGGATCTTCCCAAAAGGATTTTGCGGGTTCTTCGCAGCTTTTTTCAAAAAATTTTGGATACTCTGAAAAAAATAGACCGTTTTAGGGAACTCTTATCTAGTGAGGAGTTTATTCACGCTTTTGGTCTGGTGCGCGGGAGTATGGGAAAACTTCTGCGTCATGTGCGGCCGAGAAAGATTCGGGGATATCTGAAATTTGGTTTTGACGATCCCTATTATACAGGGTTGTGCCTGGGTGCCGTGTCTGTGGTTTATCCCTGGTATCGCAAGACCTTGAGAATAGAACCGGATTTTCACCATAAAATACTGGAAGCAGATTTGTATCTGCGGGGACGGGTGTTCGGCGCGTACGCGCTGTATATTCTTATTAAGGTATATTTTGATAAAAATGTAAAATACATGATCAACAGATTCAGGGACAAGGAGGCCCGATAGCAATGGCGGAAAATGGATTTAAGAACACAGTGGAATCATTGTTTGCAGGTATGGACAGCTTTCTGTCCACAAAGACCGTGGTGGGCGAGGCGGTTACTATCGGTGATACGACGCTCCTGCCCCTGGTGGATGTGACCTTCGGCGTGGGCGCCGGCGCTTTTCTGGACGGAAATAATAACAGCGCCGGCGGCGGTATGGGTGGTAAGATGAGTCCCAGCGCGGTGCTGGTCATCGGACCTAACGGTACACGGCTTGTCAATGTCAGGAATCAGGATGCCCTGACCAAGATCCTGGACATGGTGCCGGATCTGGCGGATAAATTTGTAAAAAAGGATCTTCCCGAGGAGTGTTCAAAGGAAGAGTAGGCGCATATGCTGTAATAAGGATCAGCCCGCGGGTGTCGTATGAATCAATTGCTCGGTTTTTTGTTTTTTTGGCTGGGATTTGGTATGCTGCTTCAGATGCTTTTGCCGGACTGCATATGGACATTCTGTCTGTCGGCTGTCTTGATGCTGGTGGGGTATCATTTGTTTTGCCGAGATAAGTAAGGGTTGCGTTTCGCACAAAGAGCGCGGAACTGATTTCTCTGGTCAGAAAATGCGACGGCAAAGAATTGATGTGGCATGGAGACCCGGGAGATCTACCCTTTTTGCATTTTGACGCTCCGCTGTTTGGCATCTGGTCTCCGGCGGGGAAACAGGCGCCGTTTATCTGCCTGGAACCCTGGTATGGGCGCTGCGATGCCGTGGGATTTACGGGTACGCTGGAGGAGCGGGAGTACGGGATGCGTCTGGAACCGCAGGAAGAGTTTCATGGCGGTTATGTGATCGAAGTGATGTGATAAAGGCGGGTCACGGAAAAATTTCATGGCGGCTGAGTGTTGGCTGTTAACAGACAAAGGAGAATGCGTATGGGGGTAATGAAAGATTACGAAGAAAAAATGGATGTAGAGATGCTGCTCGGCCATGTAAAGAGCGCAAGGGCTTCCCGGTACAGTGATGACGCGGAGGAATTGTTGGATCAGGTCCGGGAGGCGGACGCCCTGCATCCGGTAGCGGCCTGCCGCGGGGCAAAGGTGACAGAAATTACGGATGAGGCAGTCTATATTGACGACGTCCCGTTCCGGAGTGCTTTGCTGGTGAAGGAAGCGAAGGTGGGCGACACGATATATCCCTGCCTGATTACTGCCGGCCGGAAGCTGGAGGAGCTGGGGCCGAAACTGGACGATGTGATGCTGGAATTTCTGAATGGGGTCCTGATGACAGCCTGTCTGGATGACGGCCTGATCGAAATTTCGAAGGAGATCGCGGGAGATCGTCGGGACGGGCGCATGCTCATGGTGAAGCCCGGGATTGCCGGGAGCTGTGAGCTTGGGGAGCAGGAGCGTATCTTGGAGATGCTGCCGGGCGCCATGGCGGAGGCGGGCGTAATCCTGGGAGACGACGGGATGCTGCGTCCGGCCTACAGCAGTACGGCTGTACTGTATCTGACAGAAGGGGAGAGTAATCTCTGTGCTGACTGGGAAGATCCGAAAGCGCGGGCTGCCTATGTGCAGGATCTGAATGTGATCGCGGGGCATGTGTGATCGATAAGTATTTTCCATAGGATAATAAACTAGGGGCCGGACGGTTGAAATGTAAAATTTCCCGTTGGCCCTATTTATTATAAGGGGATGGAATACAGGATATCTCTGGCCGTAGATGCCGGCGTGCCGATCGTGAATTACGGGATAGCCATCGCCGAGATGCATGGCATTCTGGAGTGAAGCCTGCGGCCCTTTCCGGATGTGTGGGAATAGATCGGTCTGAGATTTCAATATGCGGGATTTCTCAAAAAATGTACACATTCATGTTGAAGCCTTGGATAAAATAGATTATACTGTTGATTCAGAAAGCGGGTGATCGATAGAAGAGTATTCTTTTGATGAAAGCGTACCGGTTGGGATTTACGAGGGATTTGCAATAAAGATGCAGTGAACTAAAAAAGGAAGGCTTCAGTTATGTGGGAATATATTATGGCATTGGATCAGGGAACAACCTTGCGGCTATCGGTATCACCAATCAGCGGGAGACCACCATCGTCTGGGACAGGATGACGGGACAGCCGGTCTGCAATGCCATCGTCTGGCAGTGCCGCAGGACGGCGGATATGGCGGAGGAATTGGGTAAAGGAGCGTTCGGCGAATATATCCGCAGCCGCACAGGGCTGATCCCCGATCCTTATTTTTCCGCCACGAAAATTGCGTGGATTTTGGAGCATGTGGAGGGGGCCAGGGAGAAAGCCGAGAGGGGCTGTTGACGACCATTGCGGCAGTTGTTGGCGGAAAGGTGCAGTATGCCCTGGAGGGCAGCGTCTTTGTGGCCGGGGCCGCGATCCAGTGGCTCAGGGATGAGATGAAGATGATCCCCTCGGCGGCGGATTCAGAGCATTATTGCCTGGCTGTGCCGGATACCGGCGGCGTCTATCTGGTTCCGGCGTTCACCGGACTTGGCGCCCCTTACTGGGATCCTTATGCGAGAGGAATTCTCGTAGGAATTACCCGGGGTACCACCAGGGATCATGTGGTGCGGGCCACTGTGGAGTCCCTGGCTTATCAGGTTCATGATCTGGTGGGTGTGATGGGGGACGCCTCCGGTATGGCGGTGAACAGCCTGAAGGTGGACGGCGGCGCTTCCGCTAACAATTTCCTCATGCAGTTTCAGTCGGATCTTCTGCGGGCGCCGGTGTACAGGCCCCGGGTGTATGAGACTACGGCTCTTGGAGCCGCTTACCTGGCCGGGCTGGCGGTGGAATATTATCGGGATCTGGATGAGATACGGGAAAACTGGCAGGTGGGATAGCAGTTTGATCCTGCATTGGCGGATGATGAGGCACAGCATTTGATCCGCGGCTGGAAGAAGGCTGTGGCCTGCAGCTTTGGCTGGGCCAGAGATTTATAGGCCAGAACATAGGGAGGAACAGATGGAATTCATAACGGAACGACTGCTTCTGCGTCCCTGGCTGGGATCGGACGCGGAGGATCTATATCAATACGCGAAAGACCCGGCGGTGGGCCCCATTGCCGGATGGAAGCCCCATACCAGCGTGGAGAACAGCCGGGAGATCATCCGGTATATTCTCTCCGCGGAGGGAACCTATGCGGTGTGCCTGAAAAGTGACAGGAAGCCTGTCGGCTGTGTGGGGCTTACGGTAGGAGAAGCCAGTAATTTTCATCTCCCGGATACAGAGGGGGAGATCGGCTACTGGATCGGGGTGCCTTTCTGGGGACAGGGCCTCATCCCGGAGGCGGTGCGGGAGATCATACGCCACGGGTTTGAGGATATGAAGCTGGATAAGATCTGGTGCGGTTATTTTGAGGGAAATGACAGATCCAGGCGGGTTCAGGAGAAATGCGGGTTTGTCTATCACCATACTAATAAGGACATCCACTGGAAGCTGATGGATGATATCCGCACAGAACACGTTACCTGCTTGACAAGGCAGGAGTGGGAACGACAAATATAGTATACAAAAAAACGCCGCTGCCAGGGGCATCCCTGGCAGCGCGGTTTTTCTGCATATCATGGCCGTAGTTTTTCTCACCCGTGAATTGACAGGCTCTTGTTTCAATAGTATAATCAGACGTGGAATTTTTGGCGTATTTGTACATATCGGGTAATCGTTCAGCACAGGTCGAAGCGCTTACTGCTGAGAGTACTGAACCGTTACCAGATCAGGGAGGTATGGTAGGATGCGGATGGGTTATACGACCGGTTCCTGCGCGGCCGCGGCGGCTAAGGCGGCGGCCATGATGCTGTTTTCCGGACAGCCCGTGGAGGAGGTGCCGCTTATGACACCGAAAGGCGTGCTGCTTCATCTGAACATTGAGGACATTCAGATGGGAGGAGAGACGGTTTCCTGCGCTGTCCGAAAAGACGGCGGGGATGACCCGGATGTGACCACCGGTCTGCTGATTTATGCCGGAGTGTCCCGGACAGAGGACACGGGTGTGCGCATCGACGGAGGTGCGGGTGTGGGCCGTGTGACGAAAAAAGGCTTACAGCAGCCCGTCGGTGAGGCGGCCATTAACGATACGCCCCGACGGATGATACGGGAGGCAGTCGAGGAAATCTGCCGGAAGTATCGGTACAGTCAGGGGATCCGGGTGGTGATATCTGTTCCCGGTGGGGAAAAGGCGGCGGAAAAGACCTTTAATCCGCGGCTGGGCATTCAGGGCGGTATCTCGATTCTTGGCACCAGCGGTATTGTGGTGCCCATGAGTGAGGCGGCTCTGATTGAGAGTATCCGTGTGGAGATGCGGATGCTCCATGCTAATGGCGGCGAATACCTGGTCATCACGCCCGGCAATTACGGCGAGGTATTTTCTCAGGAACAGAAGAATGTCCGGCTGGATTACGCTATGAAATGCAGCAATTATGTGGGGGAGACCCTGGATTTCGCCCGGGAGCTGGGTGTAAAGGGGATCCTTTTTATTGCGCATATAGGGAAATTTATCAAAGTATCCGGGGGAATCATGAATACCCATTCCAGGCATGCCGACAGCCGTGCGGAGCTGATGGCGGCCCAGGCCATCCGGGCAGGTGCGAGCCTGGAGATAGCCCGAAAAATACTGGATACAATCACTACAGAGGAGGCTCTGGATATTCTCTATGGAGAAGGGCTTACGGAAGCCTTTATGGAGGTGGTGCTGCCGAAGGTGGCTTATTATCTGGATCACCGGGCAGCGGGAGAGCTGCGGCTGGGGGCCATCCTGTTTTCCAGCGTCCACGGAAA
The DNA here is from genome assembly GCA_910588295.1 of uncultured Lachnospiraceae bacterium. Lineage (GTDB taxonomy): Bacteria > Bacillota > Clostridia > Lachnospirales > Lachnospiraceae > UBA11957. Next base: position 6,593 of record CAJUQO010000079.1, read on the forward strand.
GCTGGGGGAGACAGAAGGGGCGGCGGAGCTGATCCGCAGAATAAACGCACAGGGAGCGGAGGATTTCCGCGGAAACGAAATAGAAACACATAGGAGAAAGTAATGGCAGGAAAATTATATGGTGTGGGCGTGGGGCCGGGAGATCCGGAGCTTTTGACTTTAAAGGCCCTGCGGCTGATCCGGGAGGCGGATGTGATCGCCGTGCCCGGAGATGTGGCCAGGGAGACCGTGGCTTATAAAATCGTGGTGCAGGCGTATCCGGAGCTGGCCGAGAAGGAGCTGCTGCCCCTTGCGATGCCCATGACAAAGGATACAGAGAAACTGGAGGCCAGCCATCAGGCGGCGGCAGAAACGGTGGCGGCTTTGCTGGACGAAGGGAAAACGGTGGTTTTCCTGACACTGGGGGACGTGACGGTTTACTCCACCTATCTGTATGTCCATCGGAAGATTCTGCAGATGGGGTACGAGGCAGAGATCGTGAACGGCATCACCTCTTTTTGCGCGGTGGCGGCCCGGCTGAATACGGGACTTGTGGAGAAGGCGGAGGAGCTGCATGTGATCCCTGCTTCCTATCAGATCGAGGAGGCGTTACAGTTTCCGGGAACCAAGGTGCTGATGAAGGCCGGACGGAAAATGCGCGAGGTGAAGGCGGTTCTGGAAAAGACAGGGGCCAGCGCATCCATGATCGAAAACTGCGGCATGGAAAATGAAAAGATTTATATGTCGGTGGGAGAGATTCCCGAGGACGCGGGATATTATTCGCTGATCATCATTAAAGATAAAAGGGAAATGGCACGGTAGGAGGGAAAAATGGTTCATTTTGTAGGAGCCGGGTCCGGTGCGCCGGATCTGATTACTATCAGGGGGAAAAAACTGCTGGAGGAAGCCGACGTGATCATTTACGCCGGTTCTCTGGTGAACCCGCAGCTTCTTGAGTATAAGAAAGAAAACTGTGCGGTGTATAACAGCGCGAAAATGACGCTGGAGGAAGTTCTGGAGGTGATGGCCGACGCGGAGGAGAAGGGACTTACCACAGTCCGGCTCCATACCGGGGATCCCTGCCTGTACGGCGCGATCCGGGAACAGATGGATGTGCTGGATGAGAAGGGGATTGCCTATGACTCTACGCCGGGCGTCAGCTCTTTTTGCGGCGCTGCGGCGGCTCTGGATCTGGAGTATACGCTGCCGGAGGTGTCCCAGAGCGTGGTAATTACCCGGATGGCCGGGCGCACGCCGGTGCCGGAAAAGGAGAGTATTGAGTCCTTTGCCGCCCATCAGGCTACGATGGTGGTGTTTTTGTCCACGACGATGCTGGACGAGCTTGGCGAGCGGCTGATTGCCGGGGGGTATAAGGCCGATACTCCGGCGGCTATCGTGTACAAGGCCACCTGGGAGGATGAAAAGACCGCGGTGTGCACGGTGGGAACCCTGGCCGAGACGGCCAGGGCCAACGGGATTACCAAGACGGCCCTGATGATCATCGGTGACGTGGTGACCCACACGAAATATGACCGCTCCAAGCTGTACCATCCCACGTTTACAACGGAATTCCGACAGGCATCCGAGTAGGAGAAGGGGTATGGGAGGCGCTAAATGGACGGGTACAGCGGCCGCCCCGGAGGGCTGCGGCCATACAGACGGGAGCAGGATAAGGGAAAAAAGCGGTTCCGGAAAAGAAGATGACCGTGCAGAGATCGTCTGCTTCTCGGAAAACGGAAAGCAGACGGCCCGTGAGGCGGCGGATTATCTGGAACGGCAGGGAAAGAAACCGCGGCTATGGCTGAAAAGCCGGTATGCTGCGGCTGAGGCGCCCTTCTATCTGGTGGACGAGCCTTTGACAGACTGGGCGGGCGTCCGCTGGGAGTGCGGCCTGCTGGTGTTTGTGGGAGCCCTTGGCATCGCCGTGCGGGCCATTGCTCCTCACGTGAAAAGCAAAAAAACCGATCCGGCGGTGCTGGTACTGGACGAGGGAAAACACTTCTGCATTCCGTTGCTGTCGGGCCATCTGGGAGGGGCCAATGAGGCGGCCCTGGAACTGGCGGCCCGTATGGGCAGCGTTCCGGTGGTGACGACAGCGACAGATATCCACAGTCTGTTTGCCGTGGATGTATTCGCAAAGAAGAATGGCCTGCAGATTGACAGCATGACGCTGGCTAAGGAGGTCAGCGCGGCTTTGCTGGCCGGGCAGGTGGTAGGCGTGTATTCGGAGCTGCCTGTGGAAAACACGGTGGCATCAAGTATACCCCGTGGACTGACGGTTTACGGGACAGAGCAGGAGGCTGCGGACGGCGGCTTACCGCTGGGTATATATATAGGGTACCGGACAGATTCTACCCCCTTTTCAAAAACGCTGAAGTTGGTGCCAGACGGGCTGACGGTGGGAATCGGCTGCCGGAAAGGCGCGGCAGCGGAGACAGTAGCGGATTTGTTTAACCAGGTTATGGAGGGGCTGGATGTACGGGCTGTGGGACGGTTGGCCAGTATTGAGCTGAAAAAGGATGAGGCGGGTATCCGCAAACTGGCGGAGTCGCTGGGAGTTTCCTTTGTAACTTACGATTCGGAAGCGCTGAAAAAAGTTTCGGGGACATTTTCCGCGTCGGCCTTTGTGAAGGATGTTACCGGTGTGGACAATGTCTGTGAGCGCAGCGCTGTGTTGGCCGCCGGAAACGGAATACTGATCAGGAAAAAGCGCCTTGGCCGGGGGGTGACGGCTGCGGTGGCGGCCGGAAATAGGAGGATACGTTTTGAATAAGATTTTTGTAGTGGGCATCGGCCCCGGTGAATATGAACAGATGACATTGAAGGCAATCCACGCCCTGGAGGGCAGTGATGTGATCATTGGCTATACGGTCTATGTGGATCTGGTGAAGGAGCACTTTGCGGGAAAAGAATTCATGACCACGCCGATGACAAAAGAAGTGGATCGCTGCGTGTTGGCCTTCGAGGAGGCCATGAAGGGCCGGGTGGTGTCTATGATTTGCAGCGGCGATGCCGGAGTCTACGGCATGGCGGGGCTGATGTATGAGGTGGGCGAGCGGTATCCCGGAGTGGAGCTTGAGATTGTTCCCGGTGTGACAGCGGCCCTGGGAGGCGCGGCGGTGCTGGGTGCGCCGCTGATCCATG
>CAJUQO010000080.1 GCA_910588295.1 uncultured Lachnospiraceae bacterium
ACTGTACCTCCGACCTGAATGCATGGGTGAATCTGTTTAAGGAATTTGCGGATACCTTCGGAATGAACATTGATATGAACGATCTCTTTGGTACGCTGTACCGTAAAGCTCTGGAGGGAGATGCGGCCTGCGGCGGCCTGCTGGCCTACAATTATCTATCCGGCGAGCATGTGACCGGTATGGAGGAGGGGCGGCCTCTCTTTGTGCGTCGGCCCGACAGCGTCTTTACTTTGGCAAACTTTATGCGGGTGCATCTGTACACGGCCCTGGGCGCTTTAAAAACCGGCATGGATATTCTGACGAAACAGGAGCATGTGGCGGTGGACAATATCCTTGGGCACGGCGGGCTTTTCAAAACGGAGGGCGTGGGCCAGCGTATCCTGGCGGCGGCTTTGAATACTCCGGTGTCCGTGATGGCTACGGCGGGAGAGGGCGGCGCCTGGGGCGTGGCTGTTCTCGCGGCCTACGCGATAGCCCGAAAGGAAGGGGAAACTCTGGAACGCTACTTGGCAGATAAAGTCTTTGGTAGTGCCGAGGGCAGCCGTGTGGTTCCGAACCCGAAAGAAGCGGAGGATTTCGAAAAATTTATGGAGACCTACCGGAAAGGCCTTGCTATCGAGCGGGCCGCCGTGGATCATATGTAGACATACGAGGAGGAAAAGTATTATGGAAAAAATTATTATGAAAACGCCGCTGGTGGAGATGGATGGGGATGAGATGACCCGGATCCTCTGGAAAATGATCAAGGACGAGCTTCTGCTCCCCTTTATTGATCTGAAGACGGAGTATTATGACCTTGGACTGGAGAAGCGGAATGAGACCGACGACCAGATTACCGTGGACGCGGCCAATGCCACGAAAAAATACGGCGTGGCGGTCAAATGCGCCACGATCACGCCCAATGCGGCACGCATGGACGAGTACCATTTGAAAGAAATGTGGAAAAGTCCCAACGGAACTATCCGCGCCCTGCTGGACGGCACGGTGTTCCGTGCGCCCATCGTGGTAAAGGGGATAGAGCCCTGCGTGAAAAACTGGAAAAAACCCATCACCCTGGCCCGTCACGCCTATGGGGATGTGTATAAAAATGTAGAAATGGTCATTCCCGGCCCCGGTAAGGTGGAACTGGTGTATACAGCCGAAGACGGCACGGAAAACCGCAGCCTGGTACATGATTTTAAGGGTTCCGGCGTGGTTCAGGGCGTACACAACCTGACCGCATCCATCGAGAGCTTTGCGAGAAGCTGCTTTACTTATGCCCTGGATACCCATCAGGATCTCTGGTTTGCCACGAAGGATACGATCTCCAAACAGTATGACCATACCTTCAAAGATATATTTGAGGAGGTATTTGAAAAAGAATATAAGGAGAAATTTGAGAAGGCGGGCATCACCTATTTCTATACGCTGATCGACGACGCGGTGGCCCGCGTGATGAAAGGCGAGGGCGGCTTTATCTGGGCCTGCAAGAACTATGACGGCGATGTGATGAGCGACATGGTTTCCTCAGCCTTCGGTTCTCTTGCTATGATGACTTCCGTGCTGGTATCGCCCCATGGCTACTATGAATATGAGGCGGCCCACGGCACGGTACAGCGTCACTACTACCGCCATCTGAAGGGTGAGGAGACTTCTACTAATTCCGTAGCAACCATCTTTGCCTGGACGGGGGCCCTGCGCAAGCGCGGAGAGCTGGACGGGATACCGGCCCTCGGTGAGTTCGCGGACAAGCTGGACAAAGCCACGCTGGATACCATCGCAGAAGGGAAGATGACCAAAGATCTGGCTATGATCACGAGCCTGGAAAATGTACAGGTGCTAAACAGCCGGGAGTTTATTCTGGCGGTGCGGGAAAAGCTGGAGAAATAAACCATGGCTTCATACCTGTTGATGCATAGAGATGTCCCTGCAGCCGACCCAGAGCTGGGTACGGTTTCCAGTATTATCAGATAGTACCAAATATGCAGAAAAGCCGCCGAGGGCGGCTTTTCTGCATGTCTGCGCACAAACAAAATCATGTTATATGTGGATGATTGACATTTTCCGATATTTTCTCTATAATACAGAAAATACAGGTTACGGACCTAATCTCACTTTAGGATAACGACTGTGCAATACACAGAAAGCGAGGTAGGTCTTTTTTATGTATTTTATGGTCGATAATTACGATTCTTTTGTCTATAATCTGTCCGCTTACATGCAGGAGCTGGGACAGCAGGTTCTGGTCAGGCGGGCTGATGAGGCAGATCTGTCTGAAATCTATGCGCTGCAACCGGAGGGGATCATTCTTTCCCCCGGCCCGAAGCGCCCGGCGGATGCCGTGGAATCCCACAGAGTGTTACAGGAATTTCATAATAAAATCCCGATCCTCGGCGTCTGTCTTGGCCATCAGGCCATGGGACAGGCATTTGGGGCCAGAGTGTGTAAAGGCCGCCGCCCCATGCACGGGAAGATCACGAAAATCCGCCACGACGGGACGGGCCTGTTTGCCGGGCTGCCTGCTGTTTACAGGGTGACGCGCTACCATTCCCTGGTGGTGGCAGACGAACCGTTTCCAGCCTGTCTGCGAGTCAATGCGCGGAGTGAGGATGGGGCTATCATGGGATTGGAACACAGGGAATGGCCCCTCTACGGGGTACAGTTCCATCCGGAGGCAGTACTGACCGAATACGGGAAAGAGCTTTTGATGAATTTTCACAGGATATGCAGACGATGGAGGGAAATATGCGGCTGATACAGGAATATGGACAATACCCGGAAATCGAGCGGATATTTGCTCAGGTACAGGGGGAGAAAGACGCTGTATTTCTGGACTCATCCCTACATGGTTCACTGGGACGCTATTCCATCATTGCCCTGCATCCCTATATGAAACTGGTAAAGGGAGAGCAGTTTACGGTGAACGGCGAAGTATCCAAAGAAAAATTTGAGGTCTTTGTGAAGCGATATCTGAAGGAGCACAGGGAAGAAAATCCCACAGGGCTCCCCCTGGTATCCGGCGCGGTGGGGTATTTTTCCTATGATTACGGGCGCGTGAAAGAGGGCGTGGCATCACGGCATGGTAAAGAGGCAGATATCCCGGACTGTGTGCTGATTTTTTACGACAGCTTTATGATCGAGGAGCATGAAAAGCAGAAGCTGTTTCTGATTGCCAATGGCCATGGACAGGATTGCCGGAAGGGAATGGCAAAGCTGCAGGCCCTTGTAGATCTGGCGGAGAAAAGGGAGGGGGCCGTTATTTATGACGGGCTGCCCGCGCCCCCAAAAAACGGGGGAAAATCAGAAGGGCAATTTCTGAAAGGAAATCACCGGCCGAAAGCATGTGAGTGCAAAGTAACGGCAAATTTTACCAAAGAGGATTATAAACAAGCCGTTCGGAAAATGATACAGTACATCATCGAAGGGGACATCTACATAGCCAACATGACCCAGCGGCTTCGAATAGAAAGCGACATGTCTCCCTACGAACTGTTCCGCAGGCTACGAAAAGTGAATCCGTCGCCCTTTGGCGGTTATTTTAATTATGGTGATTTCCAGATCATATCCGCCTCCCCGGAGCGTTTCCTGCAGATGCGGGACCGTCATATTCAGACCCGCCCCATCAAGGGAACCCGAAAACGCGGAAGGATACCGGAGGAAGATAGGGCCCTTCGCAGAGAGCTGGAGCTATCTGAAAAAGATAAAAGTGAACTCCTGATGATTGTGGATCTGGAGCGGAACGACCTGAACCGCATATGTGTGCCGGGAAGCGTAAAAGTGACGGAGCTGTTTACCGTGGAGGCCTATGCAACGGTTTTCCATCTGGTTTCCAATGTCGGGGGAGAGCTCCGGGAGGAGCTGACCGCTATGGATCTGCTGGAGGCCGCTTTTCCGGGAGGCTCGATCACCGGGGCGCCGAAGCTGCGGGCCATGGAGCTTGTTGATGAGCTGGAGCATGGCAGACGGGATCTGTATACCGGTTCCATGGGCTATCTGTCCCTGGACGGGGACTGCGATCTTAATATTGTGATCCGGACAGCACTGTACCGGGACGGCATCTATCATCTGGGCGTAGGCGGCGGCATTACCTGTGAGTCGGATCCGGAATTTGAGTATGAGGAAACGATACAGAAAGCCAGGGCATTTTTGAATATTTTTGAGGAAGAATAGATGGAAATTATACTGGATGACGGATTTCAATTTGGATTGGGGGTTTTTGAGACGATCGCTATAGAAAAGGGCCGGCCCCTTTTTCTCGACTGGCATCTGGAACGAATGCGCGGCTCCCTGGGGGAGCTGGATATCCGGCAGACGGTCACGGAACGCCAGGTGACGGAGTACCTTACATCCCACCAGGCCGACAGAGCCGCCTTGAAAATCATGGTGTCGGATAAGAATATCTTATTTACAATGCGTCCGAACCCCTATATCCCCGAAAGAGCAGAGAAGGGCTTCCGCCTGATGTACAGCAGCGTATACCGTAATGAAACCTCTCCACTGGTGCGCCATAAGACCATGAATTACGGGGATTGTATATGGGAAAGACGCCGTGGGGCCCTCCTGAATGCGGATGAAGTGATTTTTCTGAACAGCAGAGGAGAGATCTGCGAGGGCACGGTATCCAATATATTTTTTGTCTCCGGTGAAAAGCTGTTCACACCGCCGGTATCCTGCGGGCTGCTTCCGGGAACCGCGCGGCGTTTTGTCATGGAATCCTTTTCTGTGACGGAACAGGTGCTAAGGAGAGAAGATGCCGCGAAAATGGATGAGTGCTTTGTGACCAATTCTCTGATGGGCATTATGCCGGTGGTGGGTTTAGGGGAAATAGAATTTCACAAAAGAAAGGCTACGGAACGATGCCGCCTGGCTTATGAACAGACGATCGCATTTTATACTCGCGGGCGTTATGATTTGCCGGCGCTATCGCCCGTATATGCCCGCGAGCGCTAATGAAGCGTTCACTCACTGAGCGCTTCCCATTCTTCGTAAAGCTCCGCCAATTTTTCCGAGATTTCCTCTTTTTCCCTGGACAGCTCGGCGCATTTGGCGGCGTCGGTGGCATTCTCCTCCAGGGCAAACAGCTCGTCGATCTCACTGTCCCTGGCCTCCAGCTTTTCTATAGCATCTTCCAGCCGTTTGAGGGCGTTTTCTTTTTTGCGACGGGCCGCCAGCAGCTCCTTTTCCTGCTGCCAGGAGAGCTTGGTGTCAGAGGGGGCGTCTGCCGCTTTCTCCTGGACATTGGCCGGCGCGTAGATGCTGGTCAGCTCGTCCCGCTTCTCCAGATAGTAATCATAATTTCCGATATAATTCACCAGCGTTTGGTTGGTCAGATCCAGAATCCTCGTGGCAGTCTGATTAATAAAATAACGGTCGTGGGAGACGTAGAGCACCGTGCCAGTGTAGTTTTTCAGTGCGCTCTCCAGAATCTCTTTGGATGTAATGTCCAGATGGTTGGTGGGCTCATCGAGGATCAGGAAATTCGCCTCGGAGAGCATCAGTTTCGCCAGAGATACCCGGCCCCGCTCGCCGCCGGAGAGGGTGGAGATGGGCTGGAATACTTCGTCGTCCCGGAACAGGAACGCCGCCAGGACGTTGCGGATCTTCGTATTGTTCAGCGACGGATAGTCATCGGAGATCTCCTGAAAAATGGTCTTATCCATATGAAGCACATGGTGCTCCTGGTCATAATAGCCGATCTTCACCTTTGTGCCCAAAGAAAATTTACCCCCGTCAGGCTGTATCAGCCGATTCAGGATTTTTAAAATCGTCGTCTTTCCCGTGCCGTTTTTGCCAATGATGGCCACCTTTTCCCCGCGGCTGATATTAAAGCTGACGTCAGAGAAAAGCGGCAGTCCGGGGTAGGCTTTTGACAGATTTTCCACATGAAGTACGTCATTGCCGCTGACAACGTTTGGCTCCAGCTCCAGTTTCATAGCGTAATCCGTATTTTCCGGCTTGTCCAGCACCTCCATTTTATCCAGCATTTTTTCCCGGCTCTCGGCCCGGCGGATAGATTTTTCCCGGTTAAAAGAACGCAGTTTGGTGATGACTGCCTCATGATGGGCGATTTCCTGCTGCTGATTCATCCAGGCATGGAGCTCGGCCTCCCGGATGACCTTCTTTTTTTCCGCGAAAGCGGTATAATTGCCGTCAAAGGCCAGGCAGGAGCCGTGTTCCAGCTCCACCACCTTGGAAACCACCTTGTCCAGAAAATAGCGGTCGTGGGAGACAAGGATGACCGCGCCGGGATAATTCAGAAGATAGGTTTCCAGCCAGGCGATGGACTCCATGTCCAGGTGGTTGGTGGGCTCGTCCAGGAGCAGCACATCCGGCGCCAGGAGCAGGAGCTTGCCCAGGGCCACCCGGGTCTTCTGTCCGCCGGAGAGGGTGGAAATGGGTTTGGTGAAATCGGATTCGGTAAACCCTAAACCTTTTAACACGCCTGTAACTTCACTTTTATAGGCATACCCGTTTTTCTGTTCAAATTCCTGGGTACATGTTGTGTAAGTATTGAGCAGGCGCTCCAGCTGATCGCCGGAGGTATGCTTCATCTGCTGTTCCAGCTCACGGATACGCTGTTCTAGCTCCAGCACATCAGCTTTGGCCTGTAGCAGCCCATCGTAGATCGTTGATTCCACAGCCAGATCCTGATGCTGGGACAGGTAGCCCAGCGCTTTGCCTTTGGCCAGGACGGCTTCGCCGGAATCGGCGCTGTACTCGCCGGTGATGATCTTGAGCAGGGTGGACTTCCCCGCCCCGTTGGCGCCGATCAGGGCGATCTTCTGGCGTTCTTCCATATGGAAAGAGATATCTTTCAGTATTTCCGTAGTTCCGAAACTTTTATATATATGATGACAGGACAGGATCATCTTGCATCTTCCTTTCTTTGACATTACTTTTGGAACACATTCTTACGCCTTGCACAGAGCATGTGCAAGGCTGTCTGAAATGTTATACATTACCTCCATTATACTGATTTTTCCGGTTTTGACAAGAATGCATTTGAAAACAGCTATTAAAGGGCATTCCGGAAAAATGCATTCTCTTATTGATAAATTTTATCATCTGAATAATTGACAGCTAATATAAATTAGAATATACTAACCGAAGAAAAAGAAAGTCGGTGCTGGCGGTAATTACTGCGGGAGGAAACAGGGTGGCTGAGATAACCCAGCAAAAGAAAAAGAAAGACAGCCGGATCGGTACGGCCACTGTGTACCGAATGATCAATCTGCTGGAAGAGATCGGTGCGATCAGCAGGAAAAATATGTACAAAATATTCAGCTGCACGGTTGACAGGAGGGAAGAGGCCTGTATCATCACCTTGGACGACCACACGGAGCGGAGGCTTTCCACGCAGAGCTGGTATAAAGTGATCTGGAACGGACTGAAGGCATGCGGCTACATAGACAGACAACATATTACCGGTATTATGGTGGAAACGGATAGTTGAAGTTTTTCAGAAAAAAATCTTTTATCACGGTATCCATGGGCTTTATCGCCCTCTTGATCGGTTTGCTCATGAGATCGCAAAGGCGACAATCATATCCTCTTTTTTACTGATCTTTCTGACTCAGGGCAATATCGGAGATCTCACCATGGCAGACAACAGGGTTTTTCCCATTGTCCTGACGGCTGTCTCTCTGATCTCTGCGGTTCTGGCTGTTGTGCATGTGGAGGAAAAAGATATATAACAGACGGAGCATAGGGGCTTCGGCAGTTGATAAAGCTGCCGGAGCCTTTTTCTGTATCTGTACAGGTTTGCAATTGTTCAGCACAGGTCGAAGCATTTACTGCCAAGACCGTAAAAGCATGATTTTGCATCGTAACTGTGAAGGTACTGAACAGTTACACAGACGAAAAGGCGGAGCTGAAAATTAAGTAGCCTTTATGTCCGGAAAATAGATCCTCATCAGGTCGGGGAACGAGGAAGTAATACATATTGATCAAGGGGAGAATGTTAAATACATATGTGAGAGAATAAAGAGGAGAAGTCCACGGAGAAGACTGACGAAGCGGTGGCAGCGATCATAGCGCTTAACCGGGTGGTACAAAATAGGGGAGTACGGGGAGTGTGTACGTTGAGAGGGGGATTTTGCCCTTTTAATGTTGGCGGATTTCTGGTACACTGGATGGCAGAAAACAGGACAGGCGGGGGATTGTTTAATGAAAAATATTTTGGTTGTGATGGGCGGCGGCCGTCCGAAGGGGAATACGGCGCAGCTTGTGGATGCGTTTGTAAAAGGCGCGGAGGAAGCGGGGCATTCTGTGGAAAAGGTGTCGCTGCTGAAAACGGAGGTGAAGGGCTGTCTGGGGTGTAATGCCTGCAGATACGGGAAGCCGTGCGTACAGAAGGACGGTTTTAATGAGCTGGTTCCGAAGATCAAGGGGGCGGATCTGGTTGTGTTTGCGTCGCCTCTGTATTTTTGGACGATATCTTCAAAGTTGAAGGCTTTTATCGAGAGGTTCTATTGTATTGCGGATGGATTTTTCTGGACTTTTGAGCAGGCGGTTTCGTATTATCAGTTTGCGGTCGTTAATTATATAGGTTTCCATGACAGGGGTATGGTGTTGGCCGGCGGCTGCGGCGATACGAACGGGAAGCCGCGGATTGATAAGACGGGGTACTTACAGGAAGCGTATGAATTTGGAAAAAATATTTGTATGGAATGATATTGCAGGAAACTGATCAGATGGGGGCAGGCAGTGGACAGAAAAGTATATGAATATGAATCCTTGATTTATGAAGCCGGAGAGTCGGGCGGTGCTTATGTCATTTTCCCTTACGATATCAGGAAAGAGTTTGGGCGGGGACGGGTGAAGGTTCACGCCACGTTTGACGGGGAACCGTATGATGGCAGCATTGTGAATATGGGAGTGAGGGACGCTGACGGGAACATATGCTATGTCATAGGCGTTCGTAAAGATATCCGTTCCCGGATAGGGAAACAGCCGGAGGACAGGGTTCTGGTGACAGTCAGGGAACGGGAATGAGGCAGGAGGAATGGAAGATGTGGACATGTCCGAAGTGCGGGCGCGCTTTTAAGAGGCAGGAACAGAGCCATTACTGTGGGAAAGCGCCGGAAACGATTGAGGAATACATTGCCACGCAGCCGGAGGGGATACGGCAGTATCTGAAAGAAGTAAGGGATGTGCTGCGTGCGGCGCTGCCAGAGGCGGAGGAACGGATCTCATGGAGTATGCCGACTTATTGGAAGGAGCATAATATTATCCAGTTTGCCGGTTTTAAAAATCATGTGGGCCTGTATCCGGGGCCGGAAGCTGTCAGGGAGTTTGCAGAACGTCTGAAAGGATACAAGACCAGCAAGGGAACCATACAGCTTCCATACAGCGGGACGGTTCCGACGGAACTGATTTCCGATATTGCCAGGTGGTGTTATGAGACGGGGAACCATCCGTAAGACTGGAAAGTATTTGAAGGGTGCAGAAAATGGATCAGAATGTGCTGTATTTTTTTGACGGGAAGCCAGAGGCGCTGCTGCTGTATGAGGCTTTTGAAGAAAGAGTTTTTTCAAAGGTAGACGGCGTGAAGAAAAATTATGCAATTTTCCAGGATGTTTTGGCTAAAATAAAGTAAAGGAGGGCTTGCGTATGATGACGGATGA
>CAJUQO010000081.1 GCA_910588295.1 uncultured Lachnospiraceae bacterium
CAGCCATAAAATGGAAATATTTTGATCTACTTTTAAACTTTACAAGGCACTAGTAGTTTTTGGCAGGAATACAAAAATTGCATCCTCTATATTTGACGAGATACGGAATATTTATCTTGGCAGGACGCCGGAGTAAAGTTAGATAATATGAAAATAAGTAAGAAGTATATGGGGTAAATGTAAGTTTTATGTATTAAAGTGAAAAAATAAGCGCGAAGCTCTGGCGGAGATCAGTTATGGATATTAATTATAAAAAGGATCCTAAAATCTTTTCGAATACGGCATTTATATCATATAGTTACTTTGAATTGTTAGAAGATGTGCTGAATTATTCTATTCCGATTGTTCCTGAAACAATAGTCGGTTTGTCGATATTGTCTGAAGCCGTTGTACTCCATAAAGAATGGGTAATGAGTAATAGTGAACTGTATTGTAATAGAAGCGAAAAGGAGTTAATTAGGAAATTTGTAAAGAGCGGGGTTTTAAAATATGAGGATGAATGGGATGTTTTTTCGCCTAAAGAGTATAGTGCGGCAGAAATGATGAATAATGAATTATCGCTGTATAGAAGTGGCAGAGGCATCAGCCATCAGGATGTCAGCCAAGTAGAGATATATAGATCCCGTGAAGATGATCATATGCCGGTGGAAGATAATTGGAGCAGTTTAAGACGCCTTTTTGGAAATGCGGTTGATGATGTTTTTCTCCAAAAGCTGAACAGTTTATCTGATATGTGATTTGTGGTGAGAGAAAAATCCAAATGATGGGGGTGGCCGTTATGATTAAGAAAAAGGCCTTTGACGGAGCACGTCTGCCGATGACTTTTTATGCCCATACGATGAAATTTATTGACCGGGACTGTTATGACCAAAGATGCGCGGTTGAGTTTGAGGCAGTACCGAAGGACGGGGTTTCGATGTTTGTGGCAGGCGAATTTCCGGCCAGGCTGCCGGGGGAAACGGAGGATGCAGGCCTTTTATCAAAGTTATGGTCAGATTTCCGGAGGGGCGGATTGGAGGATCCGGCGTTCCTGGCAGATAAGGCGGGGTATCTGGGGAAAGTGGCCAATGCGGCAATTGTCCTTATGTTCCGTTCTTTTGCGAAAGCGAAGTCTGTTGCCAATGCGAAAAATGACTGGTGGGAAATCACGGTGTGCCAAACGGCCGGGCCGGAGGACGGGGATACCTGTCTGCTTGCGATACCCGGCTATGAGGAGATCAGGGAAGAGTATACTTTTAAAATAAGCGCCGTTTCTATGGAGGAGGATGAGCGGCTTTATCATTTATATACCCATTATAACCATTTGGAATTTGGAAAACGGGATAACAGCAGCGTGGGAGCTATAGGCCCGGGGACTGCATTCGGCAGGATACAGGTATTATATGTGGGCGCCGGGCTTTGCTGCTGCATGGAAGACACACAGGGGAATGTCATTGGCTACTTTGATATGGGGGTAGAAAGTGTATGGTCCAATCGCATATTACAGTGGAGAAATCCCGCGGGCTATGCGGCCATGAATAATGCGGCTGTACAGTCCTATAATGCCGTGCTGGGGGACGCTCAGAATATACAGAATCTGGCTGTGATTATTTCTCATTGGCATACAGACCATGTGCAGATTTTAAATGATATAGCGGTGGATTATCTGCAGAATAATAATTTTGCCCCTTTCTGGCAGACAGTCGAGCTTATCTACCCGGATATTATCCAGGCGGCGGGATGGGCGGTCACTCATTATACGAATGTCATTGCCGCCATCCAGCAGGCAGGGAATCAGAACGTAACGGTGGGATTATATCAGGATTTGAACCAGAATATCCTGCTATATCAGGCGCAGAATATCTCTATATATAAATGTGACAGAGATGACAGTCGAATTAGATGGATAAGCCATCATGACCACGGGATATGGGCGTCTGTTACTTTGAACAGCAACAGGACGGTATTTCTGGCCGGGGACTGTGCCTACGATATAATTGCCGTTCAGAATGTAAATGCTGCAGAGTTAACGAATAACGGGCAGGGATATGATTATCTGGTGGCGTCCCATCATGGCGGATCCTATACGCATACACGTGCCCAGAACAGGGCGCAGTATATCCCAAGCCCTGACCCGCAGGCGCAGCAGCCGGAGATTGTATATTCGGCCAACGGTGTCGCCTATGGGCATCCAAACCCGACTAATGTGGCTGCCTATGGAAACGCGGGGTGGAATCACATCTTTCTTCAAAATTATCCGGGTCAGGGATTTAATGTCTGTGACTTAAATTAGAGGCCGTCATTTTCACTCATATGTACCGATGGGCTTATAGGCTGCGGGAAAAGGCAGGGTTTTGTGGGAGGAAATTCAATGAACATAGAGGAAGTATGCGAGCGCATTGAAAGGCAGATCATACAGGGATGTTTCTCTCTGAGTGCTGGGACGGTGGGGCTGGAATCTATGGGGCGGCTTTGCGCCGTTTTTGGGTTGGATGTATTGGCCCTGCACGGAACCTCCTGCACCCTGCAGGAGGCGACTTTGCTCCTGCAGGGAATGTTTGCGTTGTCCTCTCTTGATTCAGATCTGCAGATAGAGGTCAGAGTGGCCGGCGACGGCCGGGTGTACGCGGTTGTCCTGGCGCCGCGGACGAGCCTGGATGCCGCCGGCTTTTTTTCTGTTTCCGGCCTGGTGATGAAGCTGGCTATGCAGGAAGGGAATGGGGAATTCTCGGAGCAGATAGAGGGAGAGCTTACCCTGGGGGATCTTGCCTTTACGCTTTCTTCTGAGAGGGAGGATGTGGGCGCCAGACGGCAGCTCCATGTGCGCTGTGCCGGTGAGGTGGACGCCATGGATCTTGTGAATGCGGCTCTTGGCCTGGTGGGGCTGGACTTGTCCGTGTTTGGCGTGGAGAAGACGAAGCTGTTTAAGATCAAAGAGCTTTCTTTTTCTTATACGGCGGCTTCTCAATGGCTGACGGAAACGATACAGGCGGAGGGGGATTACGATGATTATTTTACGTGGAAGGTCAGTACAGATATAGGCTTTCGTTTTCAGAATATTTTCGGCATGGAAAATGTGGGCTTTGCCTTTGAAAAATACGGGAGTGTATATGACCTGGCTTTAGATGGCGACATCGTTATTTTCGGCGGCAGGCTTTCCTTTTTTATCAGCTATGGCGGCGGCCTGTTTTCGACGGCTCTGTCTCAATGTGAACAGGCGCGGCCAGGCAGCGTAGATGACATGGGAATACTGATCGGGGAAAAGAATATCCTGAGCAGTTTTCCGGAAAATTTCAAGCCGTTGGGCGGGCTCAGGCTGTATTCGATGAATTTTGCGGCCACGTCGGATTTTAAGAATGTCCAGGATTTTAATATTGCGTTTTTACTGGACTACAGGTGGCAGTTTTGCGAGTCGCAGAAGATCGTACTGTCCAATATATTGATCGCGTTTTCCTATGATTTAGGGAATAAGGGATTTTGGCTTTCCGGAGATCTGCAGTTTGGGGAAATATCCACAATGCTTTACGCGGGGGTATCGGCGGGTCAGGGAAAAAGCCCACAGTGGAGTTTTCACTGGAGGATGTTTGACAATGAGACGGTGAGTTTGACAAGATTTGTCGGGCAACTGGCGGACGCCATGGGAACTGCTTCTCCGCAGATTAAGCTGCCGGAGATAGAAATAGGCAATGCCGGTGTGGCATATACTGCGGGGACATTTTCTGTGGGTCTTGATATTCTGGCGACGGAATCCAGACTGTTTTCATCCAGGACGGAAGTGAGGATCACTTCTTCCATAAAAGACGGCAGACGGGATTTTGCGGCGCAATTCTCATGGATCAGCCTGGATCAGGGATTGACGATAGGGCATATATTGGAGGAGTGCGGGGCCGGGGAGGCGGCCTGTGAGCTTCCCGGGTGTATCAGGGATATCGGCCTGTCATCCCTGGAGCTGTACTATGATTTTTTGGAAAACAGGATTAACGCAGAGATCAGTATCACGCATGTGGGAACGATACAGTTTGAGATCATATTCCGTGGGGATAAGGAATACGCGGTCAGTTTTGCGCCCTGTATATCCGAGATTTCTTTTACGGATCTTCCTCTGGTGGGCGGACTTGTCCGGCAGATCGTACCGTCCCCGGAGAATTTTACGGTTTCGGATATGGCGTTTCATACCCGTTCCAGGGAATGTCAGGAACAACAGCTTCCGGCGGGGGTGAGCCTCGTATGCCGTGTCTGGGGCGAAAGACAGGTATGTGTGTTCTCCGGCGGGGAGAAAGCCATCCGGCAGCGTGAAAATGGCGGAAACAACAGTCAGGAACCCAAGATCGTCTGGTTGCGTGTAAATAAGACGCTGGCAATATTTTCTCTGCATCGGCTGGGCGTGGGGCTTGACGGGAATGATGTGATGTTTGCGGTGGATGGGTCTCTGGAAGTCTCGCCGTTGGCCTTTATGCTGACAGGGGCCGGTATGGGTATCCGCCTGTCCGAACCTGTGGAGCCGAAATTTTACATAGGGGGATTTAGCGTTTCCTTTCAGAATGAAATGCTCTCTATCAGCGGGGCATTTGTAAAAGATTCGGACTCTTATACCGGTGAACTGCTCATCCGGGTCAAACAGATCTCCGCGGCTGCGATTGCCGAATATTCCCTGGACGGTTCTTTGATGGCCTTTGCGGTAGTTACGGCGAATTTCGGGGGACCGCCGGCGTTTTTTGTGACGGGAGTGTCTTTTGGATTCGGATATAATAAAAGGCTGATCCTGCCGGAAATTGACAGGATAGAAGAGTATCCGCTGCTGGAGGCGGCAAAAGGCAGGCTGTCAAGAGAGAATATGGCGGATAAGCTGAAAATGTATTTTGTCAACGAACCGGGGCAAAAGTTTTTGGCGGCGGGCATTCGGTTTACGTCTTTTGGGATCGTGGACAGCAGCGCCATTATGACGGTAAGTTTTGGAAATGATTTTGAGATCGGGCTGCTGGGGCTTTCCGAAATGACGATGCCTCCCAAATGTGAAAAGTCGCCGCTTGCTTACGCGGGCCTTGCGCTGAAAGCTGTGATAAAACCCAAAGAAGGGGTGTTCAGCGTGGAGGCGCGGCTGACTTCGGAATCCTACCTTTTGTCCCGGGATTGTAAACTTTCGGGCGGGTTCGCTCTGTATTACTGGTTTGGGGGAGAGCACAGCGGCGATATGGTGATTACGCTGGGCGGCTATAAGAGCGGATACCAAAAGCCGGCGCACTATCCCGATGTTCCAAGGGTCGGTTTTAACTGGAAAATCGGGGAACATTTGGCTGTCACCGGAGAGATGTATTTTGCTCTGACGCCGAAGGAGGTTATGGCGGGCGGCAGATTGAACGCTGTCTATGCCGTCGGAAAGCTAAAGGCTTACTTTATTGTGGCGGCGGATTTCTATATGGCGTGGAAACCTTTCGCCTATGAGGCGTCCATGCAGGTGCTTGTGGGCGCGTCTTATCGGTTGGACTGCTGGTTTGTGCATCACACCTTTACCGTCGAGCTGGGAGCCGGGCTCCATATCTGGGGACCCGATTTTACGGGTACGGCCCATATCAGCTGGTTTATTATTTCCTTTGACATCCGCTTTGGTCATACGCCCTATGATCCGGACCAGAAGATAGGGTGGACAGAATTTGTGGATTCATTTTTGCCTGTGAATGATAAAAGAACGGCGGAATCAGAGGACGGGACTTTCGGAGCGCAGAAGGCGGCCCCCCTTACGATTTCCTATATGGACGGCGCGTCTGCCGCGGAGGGCAGGACGCTGTGCCGGGCGGACACGCTTTTGATCAGTGTAGAATCGGCGATCCCTCTGACGAAGTATACGGTCAACCAGTCCGGAGAGAAGAAGACGGGCCAGGCTTTTTATATTCAGCCGATGGGAGGGGAAAAGCTGGAGAACTGCCTTAATGTGGAGCTCCGGAACGGGAACGGGCAGTATGTGAACGTCAGGATGTCCCCTGTACAGAAAAATCTGCCGTCCGCGCTGTGGGGAAAGAAAGGCGGGGATGCCCTTGTCCGGGACGCTGTCTGCGGCTTGTCCGTGGCGCCGGAACCCCTGGGATATACAGTATTCCCGGAAAAACAGGCTATTTCTCTGGAGCAGCTGTATCTGCTGGGCACCATTGTAATCCGGGATGCCTTTGCGTATAGGGACGGCGTACCGTATCCCGTCCATCCGGATAAAGATTCATTGAGGGTGGTAGCAGACACCCTGGACGCCGCCGGTGTGCGGAATGGCCGGAAGGATTTTTTGGCGCGGCAGGGGATTGGCGGCGGGGAAATATCCCTCAGCAAATTTGCTTCCAATGCAGTTAATCTTCTGAGTGAGGACGTCATGGTAAAGGAGTAGGATATGGAAGAGGAAATGAAGTTTATCAGTTACATAAAACCGTCCCTGCCAAACGGGACATACACGATCCGCGCGGTGCAGTCGGTGACGTCACCGGAGAATTGTGAATTTGAAGAGCAGAAAACATTTGATATTGCGGGACATGCCTTTCATTTGCCGGCGGAAGAGGTCTTTTCCACCTGCCCGGCAGATAACGAAACGGGAGAATTTGGGGACATGCTGCCGTTTGTCGTTTTGGATAACAGAACCTTCCCGTGGGAAAACAGTATCTGTCCGGAAAAGAACGGCGTACCGGTACCCTGGGTCGCGCTGCTTGTTATTTCGGAAGGAGAGGGCGCGGAAGAAAAGGATATACAGGTCGGGGAACTGCTTGGGAAGACGGAGGAAGGGGTCTATTATCCGGACAGGGCAAAGCTGCCCGGGGTTTTTGCCGAAAAGGAGACGGACACCTGTCATGTGGTAGACCTGCCCACAAAGCTCTACGGTGAAGTCATGCCCTCTATGGACGATCTGCCTTATTTATGCCACGCAAGGCGTGTGAATCTGAAAAGGACAGAGGACAGCGTCTGTGCCAGGGACGGTTTCTTTTCCGTCGTCTGCGGAAACCGTTTTATTCCGTCGAAAGACGGGACGCCGGCTAAGAGTACGGTTCATCTCGTATCACTGCTTGGCATGGGGGATCTGACAGTCCCGGCCGGCTGCAAAAAGGTGAGGCTGGTCTCCCTGTATCATTGGGATGTGTTTTCCCAGAAGAAGTCCGGGGAAAATTTTGCGGCGCTTATCAGGGGTTTACAGGAGAACTGCGGCATAATCTGTGACTCCATGGATACGGATTTGAAGAGACAGGGGTACAGTGTGAAAAGGCATATGACCCGCACCGGAGAGCAGACATACTCCCTGTACCGTCCGCCGTTGGTTCCTTTTCTGGACACGGAGACGCTGGAGATGGGAAATAAGCATACGGCAGACGGGCGGCTGATCTATGACAGGGAAAACGGAATCTTTGATGTTACTTACGCCGCGGCCTGGCAGCTGGGGAGGATGCTTGCGCTGAGCCGTCCGGCGGACGCGGAGAAAATCGCGCAGTTTCGGAAAACGCAGAAGTTCAGGCAGCATCAAAGCAGCTTAAAGGCAAGTATGGATTTCCAGAAGATAGATATGGAGAAGGTGGCGGGTTTTCTTGCCGGGAAAAATGTTTGGGGGGGGAGGTGGCCGTGATGAAAAGGATACGGCTGGTGAAGGCGGCAGTAAGGTCGGCGGATCTGTTTTCCGCGGATATTGTTGAGCTCATGACCCGCCTGAAATTACTGTATAAGGTTCCGTTTTCTTATTTGGTGACGGGAGAGCATGTTCTGCCGCCGGAAAGCCTGCGTTTTTTTGTCATAGACGGCAATTGGACGGACGCCCTTGTCCAGGGGGCCTTATCCCTGGGCCGGGCCTCCGGACAGGACGGGGTTTTTGACCAGACGGTGCATCGCATGTCTGCACCCGTGGCAAACCGCCGGTTAAGGCAGGTCCGTCTGGGGATCATGCATGAGAATCATAAAAGGGGGCTGGAAGGGAAGGAACGGAATACAGCTTCGGAGATCCAGACCGGTTTCCTGCTCCGCTCCGCGCTGGTAAGGCGTATGAAGGGGCTGGAGATTACAGGAAAAAGCGGAGACAGTCAGATAGAGATTCTGCGGATGGAGACTCTGGCGGATGATATCATGATCTGCATTTTTGACGGCGAGCTCACGGATCTGGTGATCGCGGAGCCGCAGACCGGATTGCGGTTTGGCAGCCCGGATGATTCCAGGGTCATTCAGGTGCGTTCCGTTGCCGATGACGGTTCCTTTGGGAAATACAGGGGCGATACGGTCGATTTACATACATTTACGCAGGAGAATGGGAAACTGGATGTTTCCCGGCTCGCCAAAGAGCTGGGGAACGTACTGGGACAGGAGATTGGCGCGGCGGAATGGGCCTTTGAGCTGATGGCGGTCGCGCACAGGGCGGAGTTTATAAAAAATGAAACAGTTAGTGATTCCATTTTGCGTGGAGGCTTTTCTTTCCAATGGAAAGACCTCTGATAATAAAAGGGTTCCGGTCATTTCGCCGGATTATAGAAAGGTTTCTTATACATCCTTTTTGGGAAGCAAAAATACACCGGAGGCTTTTCAGACGGCCCCGGTACTGAAGGCCGGGGCGCATCTGCACTTTATCCTGCCGGACGCCTTGACCCATGCTGGGGAGGAGGGCTATCCGGCGGTTCCCAACCGGTATATTGTGACAAGACTTTACGCCGCCGGCAGCGGGGACAGGATCATCACGAAATGCTTCATGGTGGAAAGTGATTTCATGAGCGTGGACGCCTCTTACGCCGACAGTATCACGATCCCGAGGTTCCAGGAAAAGGATCTGAGAAAAAACTGGAGATACCTGGGAAGGAGCTACTGTATAGATGACAGGCCCGGAAAGAACGGGGACGATGAATATCTGGAAAAGCTGACGGCGGTGGGGGCCGGGGATCCGATGTTTGCGGCCTACTATCCGTCCTGCTCCAGCGTATTTGGCTTTTATGATGATCTGCGGGACGTCCCCTTGAACACTTCCGTTTCCTATTTTGTCGTCGGGTATTACAGCAATGCTTCCGACGACAGGTTTAACCGCGTGGAGACTTCGGAGGATTATCAGAAACTGCTGGCGGAAATGAATCTTTCGGCGCCGCAGGCCGGGGAGCCGTGCAACAGCTGCGTACTGTTCGGAGAGATCAGCCATATTCTCTGGAAGGGGCCGCAGGAGGAGTACGTCGCGCCGTCTGCAGGGGAGATCCGCGTGGCGGCGGGCCATACTTCAGCAGAGGCGTTATCGGCGGTTATCGTCCGTTCCATGGGACTTACCGGGGATCCTGGATTCTCGCAGTTAACATGACGAGGTTGGTACCTTCACTCCGAGATCCT
>CAJUQO010000082.1 GCA_910588295.1 uncultured Lachnospiraceae bacterium
TGCTTGTGACCATGGTGGCGTTTTATGCCACATCCTTTGACTCCATTGCCCTGACCGCTTCCTGCTACAGTTACCGGAAACTGGAAGAGGGCGGGCAGCCCCATAAGCTGATCCAGCTGATGTGGTGCATCCTGCTGATCCTGTTGCCGATCGCGCTTTTGTTTGCTGAAAGCTCTATGAACAGCCTGCAGTCGGTGAGTATCGTAGCGGCTTTCCCGGTCGGAATAGTTATTGTGCTGATCACGGTAAGTTTTATGAAGGATGCGAAGGAGTACATGAAAGAAACGGAAACGAAGGTAGATCGGCGGGAATAGTAATGTTTTCTACATGGTCGTCGGCTCCCACACGTCCGGGCCGCCGTCAATGACAGACCGCTTTGCCATCTTTTTGTATAATGAACTTTTGTAGTACTGATGTTTTCCCAGACAACGGAAAACATCAGTACTACAGCCCATCGGTGAGAACGGTTTGCGTTTTTCCAATGCATGCCATGTATGGCGGCTTTCATACATGTTCTTAAGAATTAAAAAATCTGTGATATAGCCAATTCGGAATAATGTTTCAATGGTTCAAACCGCGGGTGCTTGTAAATGTGCCCATAATTAAATTGTTTCACTTCATTCAACTGCTCATTTAATTTCTTACCCATGCGGATTCTGCATTCTGGAGAACTGTTTATGCATATGTCAATAATCATATTGTGCATAATAACCATTGCATTCATAACCCGTTCGTCATAAATACGCGCGATTTTTAGTAACTGATTTTAATCTGTATGATCCAGGAAACCTAAACTGATAGCATTCTCCACGTCTCGCCCGACATATGCAATCTTATCGGCTATTTTTACAACACAGCTTTCCCAGGTGGCCGCCTGGTATTTTCCCGCTAACATATCGCCCCCTTCACAAATCCTCTTGCCGAAATACTCATCATAGGCTATTATTATCTGCATAGGGCACTAACTTGTCTTTTTTAAAAAAGATGCCTGGTTCGTAGTAAAGGGAACACTTGATCGCAGGAGAGGATAAGGGGGAATATGATAGCCTTAGATATAGCCGCTATCGTAATAGCATTATTAGCGCTCGTGCTGTCTTTGGTACAATTCATGCGGGAAAGCTCCAGAGAGAAAAAGGCATCCACAATAGACGCATTTTATAATTTGCAAAACGACGTATTTGATCCGCTAAACAAGCTTTTGATCGATGAACATGTTGATATGTCCAAACTGACCATTGGATCCGAAGATTGGCGAAAGGTAACAAATGCCTTAGCAAAAATTGAGCATTTTTCTGTCGGCATTAATACCGGAGTTTTCTCTTTACAGATATTGAATCGTGTAGCCGGAGCATATTACATTCGCATTTTTTATGATCTGAAGCCCGTGATAGACCAAAAACGCAAACAGAATATCAGCAACGGAAAACATTATCATGAATTTGAGCAGACGGTGATTCATCTGAAAAAAATGGAACGCGGACGCTTAAGAAAATAAGCGCTCTGCCGTATTCTTCAAAGCGCTGTTAAAAGCCCCTGTCAATGAAGTGATAACATTTGAGAAAGGACAATCACAACATGACATCATATAAGAAAATTAAGAACCTGTTTCTGCGCCAGTCCTGCCTGGATTCCTGGGAGGATTATGAGCGCAGCCTGCGCAAAAGCAGTTTTATTAAATGGGACTATATTATCCTGACAGCGTCAAACGAAGCCCAGGCCCGGGCTTTCGACATGCAGATCCAGCTCCGTCTGGACAGGCAGCAGCTTCCGGATTTTACGAAATATAAAGTTTTGCCCGATCCCGGCGGAAAGCGGGTGGGATCCGGCGGCGCCACCTTCCATGTGATGCGTTATCTGGCCGAACAGGATCCGGAGGCGGCAAATCCCTTTGCAGGGAAACGTATCCTGGTGATCCATTCCGGCGGGGACAGCAAGCGGGTACCCCAGTATTCCGCCCTGGGCAAGTTATTTTCGCCGGTTCCCCGCCAGCTGCCGGACGGCAGAGGATCCACGCTGTTTGACGAGTTCATGATCGGTATGTCCGGCGTGCCCTCCCGGATCCGCGAAGGGATGCTGGTGCTGTCGGGAGACGTGCTCCTGCTCTTTAACCCTCTCCAGATTGATTTTCAATTCCGGGGGGCGGCTGCCATATCCATCAAGGAGCCTGTGGAAACCGGGAAGGATCACGGCGTATTCCTGAACGACGGCAAAGGCTATGTCAAAAGCTTCCTTCACAAGCAGACGGAGGAAACGCTGCGGGAAGCCGGGGCTGTCAATGATCACGGCGCGGTAGATCTGGACACGGGGGCCATCATCCTGGACGCAGATCTTCTGCAAGCTCTGTACGGTTTGATTTCCACGGATGGAAAGCCGGATGAGGAGAAATATAGCCGTTTTGTAAACGAAAAAGCCCGGGTTAGCTTTTATGGGGATTTTCTCTATCCTCTGGCATCGTCGTCCACCCTGGAACAGTATGGCCGGGAAGCGCCCGAGGGGGAGAATACCGAAGAACTTAAAATATGCCGCAGAGCGATATGGGAGGCCCTGGAGCCGTTTTCCATGAAACTTTTATGCCTGTCCCCGGCTCAGTTTATCCATTTTGGCACCACCCATGAGCTCAGGCAGCTTGTGGCGGAGGAGATCGGAGATTTCGAATTCCTGGACTGGCAGCGGCAGGTGAACGCCACCCTTACCGGGGAACAGTCCTATTCCGTCTACGGCTCTTATGTGGGGCGGCGGGTAACAGTGGGGGACGCTGCCTATCTGGAAAACAGTTATGTCCTTGGGGAATCCCGGATCGGCCGGGGCAGTATCATTTCCCATCTGAAACTCAGAAACGTGGACGTACCGGAACAAGTGGTCATGCACGGTCTCCCCTTAAAAGGCGGCGTATTTACCGTGCGGATCTACGGCGTTTCCGACAATCCCAAGGGGAATTATGAGTCCAGCGCCTCCTACATGCATACCACCTTGAAAAGGTTCCTGATGGATCATGCGCTTTCTCCGCAGGAGCTGTGGGAAGAGCTCGAACCCCATGACCTCTGGAATGCCCGGCTGTTTCCGGTGTGCGTCACACTGGAGGAAGC
This sequence comes from uncultured Lachnospiraceae bacterium, assembly GCA_910588295.1. Taxonomy (GTDB): domain Bacteria; phylum Bacillota; class Clostridia; order Lachnospirales; family Lachnospiraceae; genus UBA11957. The sequence continues at coordinate 3,087 of CAJUQO010000082.1, forward strand.
TGTGTCCTGGGCCCTGGCTCTTTACCGCATGGCGTCCGGGACGGCAGATAAGGATACCCTGGCGGACTGGCGGCAGAGAGAGCGGGTGAGCCTGTGCCAAAGTTTCAACCGGGCGGATTTGGAAAAAGTCCTGGACTGGCAGACCGAGCTGGAAAACCGTATCTTCTGCCGGAAATTTATTGACCTGCTTGTAGGCGGCGTTTACTATAAGGAAGCCCTGCAGGTATTCGGCCAGAATGGTATCACGGAGGCTATGTATACGACCCTCATGGCAGATGCGTCCCAGGCGGAATTCTCCATAAAGATCCGTATCTATTATGCCCTATCCCAGTATATGAAGGAGCGCAAGCGTTCTTTTGAAGGCCGTAATTACGACTATACGGAAGGGCTCTGCTTCCAGACAATACAACAGGCCGTGTATGATGAAGCGGTGAAAAAGCTGCCGGATGCGTCCCTGTACCAGATTGCAAAAGATCAGGTGGAGGTAAAGCTTCCTGTACGCGTGAATTGGGGAGGCGGCTGGACGGACACGCCGCCCTACTGCAATGAAAATGGCGGCGTTGTACTGAATGCGGCCATTAGCCTGAACGGAATCCTGCCGGTACAGATTACGGTAAAACGTCTGCCGGATTATCATATCGAATTTGAGAGCCAGGATATTGGCGTTTTCGGCCGGGTGGATACAGTAGAGGAGATCCAGGACTGTCACAATCCCTACGATTCTTTTGCCCTCCACAAGGCGGCCCTGATCGCCTGCGGAATCGTGCCTCTTAGGGGCGGGAAATCTCTTGAGGAGATATTAAAAGGGCTGGGCGGCGGGCTATATCTGTCCACTCAGGTCATTGGTATTCCCAAAGGGTCAGGGCTGGGCACCAGCAGTATCCTGGCGGGCGCCTGTGTGAAGGGGCTGTTTGAATTTCTGGGGCAGGAAAAAACCAATGAGGAAATCTATGAGATCGTCCTGTCTATGGAACAGATCATGAGTACCGGCGGCGGGTGGCAGGATCAGGTCGGCGGCCTCACCGGCGGGATCAAATTTATTACTACCCGTCCGGGAATCGCACAGAAGATAGAGGTATCTCCGGTACCGGTTTCCGAAGAAACCATGCAGGAGCTGCAGGAACGGTTTGCCCTGGTCTACACCGGACAGCGCCGCCTGGCCAGAAACCTGCTCCGGGATGTGGTGGGCAACTATATCGGCGCCCGTCCTGCCTCTGTGGATGCGCTGGAGAAAATGCAGCCAGTGGCGGCCCTGATGAAGCATTACCTGGAGAGAGGCGATATAGACGCTTTTGCTGGGCTGATGAACGAACACTGGGAACTCTCGAAACAGCTCGATCGCGGCTCGACGAACACCTGTATTGATCAAATCTTTGTATCCTGCGAGGATCTGATAGACGCCCGTTTCATTGCGGGGGCCGGCGGCGGCGGGTTTATCATGGTCATTTTGAAAAAAGGAGTCAGTCGTGATATGCTTAGAGAACGCCTGGCAGAAATTTTCCAGGACAGCGGCGTGGACGTGTGGGAGTCGGCGTTTGTATAAAAGAAATTCTGATCAATTAAACCGGCGGAGCGTGGATCCCCCCACGCCCTGCCGGTTTACAAACAGCGAAGAAACATTTTTAACTTTTACTCCCCATTTTTCCAAGTCTGTTTGACCAGAAAAACAGTCGCCGCGACGAAAACCAGAAGGATAATCCCATATCCGCCCCACATGGTAAACTGCGGGAATCGGCGGCACCACGCTTTGAACCAGAAGTCCATATTTTCTTCCCTTATGTAATACGTCCAAAGGCTTCCGGTCAGCAGCATGAGGAGAATCAGGTCGCTCCACCAGACCACCGGATACTTTTGAAATATACTATTGTTTGGTTCGTTTCCAGATCTGAAATTGAGATTCGTCATCTTTCCTATGCAAAACAAAAAAACAAACACCAGGTTTAAAATACACAGGCCCCAGACGCAGCCAATGATTAAGACTTTTAAAATCGGCAGCTCATGATTAGAAAAAATACTGCCCAATGAACTGATACCGCCAAAGACTAAAAAGGCCAGCGCCGTGAAAATACTTACCATAGTGAGCAACTGCGCATTCATATCCTGGACAAGGGAATTTTTAAACGGCTCGATACTTTTGTCAAACTTCCTCTTATATTCTTCATCTGTCTGCTTAAGGCCACTGTATTGTGTCTGAGCCAGATTCGCATGATCCCATATCTTTATGAGCGCATTCTCTGTATCTTCATAGAAGGTTCTGTCAGGCGAGTGTTCATGCTCCATCTGTGCCCGCTTATCCTGGTAGGGCCGATCCTCTGTATAAGCGACAATCTTTTCAATATTGGAAACCATGGTTCCCAGGATATTCGACGCTTCTTCCGGCGTATGCGCATCATAAAGAGCGTAAATCATATTGCTGATCTGCGAATACAGGATTCGATGATATATCTCTATATATCGGCGAATCATATCAAAGCCCTTTTCCGCGTCAAACAGGCTGCTGTCAGAAACCAGGAATTTGCAGATCTCTGTGACCTGTTCCGACATTTCTTCTGTTCTGACAGGAGCCCCCGCCTTAAGGCCTTTGTCAGGGGCTTCCCTGTTGGAAGTGATTTTTATGGAGGGCACCTGTGTCAATCCTCCTCAAAATATCTTTTTATACTGTCCGTCGTGATCTCGTTATTATATCCCGGCCGGTTGTACGCTTCGATCCAGGGCGACTGGCTATGGGTAATATCCACAAGAGCCGAAGCCGAATACTGCATACCTTCATCAATGATACCGTTTAATATCTCCCGATCCCTTGCCGAAATGAGGCGGGAAACCCCGGACTTCCCTATACATGGAATATTAGCGCCGCCGTACATACGGTAAGTATAATAAACCTCTGGAACCACCGGGCCGAAATCCCACGCCTGAATTTTCTCTGCGAAACAGGGCTGGTGCTTTGCAATCAGGAACTCTGCCTGGATAAAATATAAAATCTTCTGCAGCTTTAGATTGCTGATGGTTTTGTTTTGCCGGCTGCATCTCTCAATAACATAGCGGGCAATATCTACTGCATTGTACATAATCTGTCCCCACATTCTAAGCATAATAGTTTTTGTTTACTGGTATTATGGTATTCATTGGTACATGATAAGTATAACATATATTGTCAAGAATTGCTTTATTGCCCTGTTTCCAGGTCGTATGAAGTGTGCTGTATCATGTACTTTAGTCTATCATATAAAATGGATTTTTTCAATAGAGAATCGAACATTTGTTTTGCATTATTTAATTATGCCTATTGGATATTGACTTCATTTGCTTGAAAATATACTATAGTGATATTTGTTCGGCAAGGCGGGGGGCCGAAAACATTATAAGCCGGAGAAGCCCTTGAAGAAGCCCTCTGTTTTGGATGGATCGACGGGCAGATGCAAAGCAAGGTTTTGAAATATGCGCGGGACATTTTCAGCCTGAAAAACGCCCTGGCCGATATCTGTGATTTCTGGTACGAGCTGCTGAACAGGATCTGCGAACGCGAGGCAAATATAAATTCCATATTGAGTCCGGATACGATCAAACAGATCCTGATCCTGCTGGCTAGGAAAACACGGAAGAAAAATCTTGACATCGGCCCCATTACGCTGCAGGATCTGTCCGACGCTTTTGTGGACGCCGTCGGCGTACAGCCGAACGATGAATCGGCGATCATGCTGCGGCGGCTTCCGGCCACCGGGCGGGTGGACGCGGATTCCTCCGACAGGCAGTTTCTGGATGTATTTATTTTAAATGGCTTACGGGTGGAAGATATTATCCAGATCCAGAGAAACAGCGACCAGCGGATCCTGGATGAGGCATGGCAGAATCCCCTGGATGCCAACGGCTGCGCCATCCTGTCAGAATATATCCGGAAAAAAGAGAAACGGAATAGTGTTTTCCTGGCTCTGGCCAGCCAGGTCGCCAAGCATGAAAACAGCGTTTTGGCCGCGGATATTGAGCCATGGATTTTCCAAAACGTCTGGGCCTGCTGGCACAAAGGAATTTCTGCTCTGTACACACGCACTTATTTTTCTCTGCTATTAACCCTGTCTTATCCACATAAATCTCAGAACGGACAGACTCCCAAAAACCCCTATTCCCTGGATTCAGATAAATACCCATATATGCATATATGCCACCTCCTTTTCCCGCTCTAACTATAGCAATTCTTTCATTCATATTCAATTATTTCCTGCATATAGATATACGAAAATCGCAGATATTGATGGTTTTAAGAATTTTCTCCTAACAGAGGCAATAACGAAGGTCGTAAACAACCGCCATGCTGGGAGTGGCAAAACCTTGCGTTTGCCGTGAAAGATTTCCCAATTTCCCTTGCCGAAACCATCCCCATAGGCTATTATGATCTATATAAGATGCCAAACGAAGGGAGCGCATACACATTGAAACCGACTCAGAATATAAAAATCCCCGTGGGCCGTTCCGGCTTTGCGGATATCCGCGAAAACGGTTATTATTATGTGGATAAAAGCCGCCTCATTGAAGAGCTGCTGCGGACGGACGGCATACAGGCCGCCCTGATCACCCGGCCCCGCCGCTTTGGGAAGACGCTGGCCATGAATATGCTGGCGGATTTTTTTGATATACGCAAAGACAGCCGGCCTTTATTCGAGGGGCTGGCCATAGCCGAAAATGCCGGTCTGTGCGCCGAATGGATGAACCGGTACCCGACGCTGTTTTTATCCTTCCGGGCGGTGGACGGGCTGCGGTTTGAAAACGCCTATGCGAGGCTGGAGACTGTGGTTACGGAGCTGTACAATGAACATTTTTATCTGATGGACAGTGATAAGCTGATTACCCCGGATAAAGAGCTGTTTCACCGGATTGCTTTTAAAACGGAATCCCGGGAGGAAGTATCCCAGGCCCTGGCCAAGCTCACGCACATGATAGCGGCCCACTACCGCAAACCGGTTGTATTGCTGATCGACGAATACGACGTGCCCCTGGCCAAGGCCAGTGAAAAAGGCTACTACGCCGAAATGCTGGACGTCATCCGGGGCGTCATGCAGGCGGTAAAGGACAACAACAGCCTGAAGCTAGCCGTGGTCACCGGCTGCCTGCGGATCGCCAAGGAAAGTATTTTCACCGGTGTAAACAACCTCGTATCCGATACGATTTCCGATACCCGGCTGAATGAGTTTTTCGGCTTCACCCAGGCCGAGGTGGACCGGCTTTTAGATGATACCGGGCTTAGCTCCCACCGGGAGGAAATCCGGGAATGGTACGACGGTTACCGTTTCGGCCGCTGCGACGTATACTGCCCCTGGGACGTGATGAACCATGTCAACAGCCTGATCCTGGATCCGTCCGCCGCGCCGAAAAATTATTGGGAGAATACCAGCGATAACGCCATTATCCGATCCTTTTTAAAACGGACGGATTTTGCCGTAAATGATAAGTTTGAAACCCTCCTGGCCGGGGGGGTTATACAGGAACGGATCACGGACCAGCTCACTTATGATATGCTGGAATCCTCAGAGGACAACCTGTGGAGCCTTCTGTACCTAACCGGCTATCTGACAAACATGCGCCCGGATGAAGCGGCGGAAAGCGGCCTGATGCCGGGTGAGACCGCCTTGAGGATCCCCAATAAGGAGATTCTCGAAATCTTCAAGAACAGTGTGATGAGCTGGTTCCGGGAAAAAACCAGGGATGGCGGCCGGGAAGAGCTTTTTACGGCTCTGTGGGACGGAAATGCCGAAAAACTCACGGAGATCATTTCCGATCTTCTGTTTGACACGATCAGCTACCATGACTACCGGGAAAGCTTTTACCACGCGTTTCTGACAGGTTTGCTTTCCGCTGCCGGCTACGCGGTGGAATCGAATTATGAAAACGGCTTGGGGCGTTCGGATATAACCCTTAAGGACAGAAAAAACCGGAGGGCAGCCGTCATTGAGGCCAAATGGACGCAAAACGAAAGCCGCCTGGACGCGGAATGTGACAGCGCCCTGGGACAAATCGAAGAAAAACAGTATGCCGGAAAACTGGAGCGGGCCGGGTTCCGAACGGTGATCCGTCTGGGAATCGCCTTTTGCCAGAAACAGTGCCTGGTGAAAAGAGGATAAATAGATGGAAGGGCCGGCCCGTACCACGGTACAGGCCGGCTGTTTCTTCACATTCAGGCGTATCTTTTAGTCCCAACAAGCG
>CAJUQO010000083.1 GCA_910588295.1 uncultured Lachnospiraceae bacterium
CCCTGAAAACATGAGGTTTTTAAGAAAAATAGGATTGTAATACTTTACAATACCGGGGAAAAAGAAAGGAGATCAAGATGAAAAAAAGAAGTAAGCGGGTGTTAGCGGCGGTTCTGTGCCTGGTAATGGGGCTTACGGCCTGCGGCGGGGGGGACTCAAGTGCGGATACATCTTCCAAGGCATCCGAAAGCGCTGAGGTAAAATCGAACGCGGATGAGGTAAAATCTGAGGCATCCGCAGCGGGCCAGCAGGCATCCGGGGAAGTCGAGGTGGGGGGATATACATTTAAGCTTCCGGAGAAGGAGAAAAAGGATCTGGAAATTGCCTGCGTCTATGCGAATGTGACCACGCCATTTGCCCAGTCCCTGAAACTGGGGGTAGATGAAGCGGCGGAAAATTTCGGCGTCAATGCGTATATGACGGCTCCCACAGAGTGGAGTACGGAAAATGAGATCAAGCTGGTGGAGGATTTGATTGCCAAAGGGGTGGACGGCCTGGCGGTCATGGTTCTGGATATCCCTGCGCTGACGCCGGTGATCCAGAAAGCGCTGGATGCGGGTATTCCCACGATCTGCTGGAATGTGGACGCGCCGGATTCGGGCCGTCTGGGCTTTGTGGGCGAGGATCTGGTGAAAGCTGGAGAAGCGACGGCCGAGGCTCTTGTGGAAGCCATGGGCGAGGAGGGCACGGTTCTGATCACGACGGAAGCCATAGACGCCGAATTCTCCAAGCAGAGGGAGTCGGGCGCCCGCTCTGTCCTGGAAAAGTATCCGGGCATCACGGTTCTGGATACGCTGAACTGCCCCGGCGACCAGCAGCAGATGTATTCTGCGATAGAAGCCGCCATGCATACTTATCCGGAGATTACCGGCGTTATTTCCTGCGGCGGCACCTGTTTTGTACTTTCCAAGTATCTGCAGGACAATAATTTGGGGAACGCGGATTCTGAAAAACCCATCTATAATACGGGCCATGACCTCAGGGAAGAAAAAGTTGTGCAGATTCAGGAGGGCTGGTCTACGGCCCAGTTCGGACAGAATCCCTATGACCAGGGGTGGAAATCGGTGGAAATGCTCAGCGAATTTTTGACCGGCGGTTCTCCGGAGGCATTCCAGGTGATCGACACAGGCCTTCTGAAAGTGACAAAGGAAAATGCGGACGATGTTCTGAAGCAGATCCAGGATGGCGAGCCGATCGGCTGATGTATGCCGCGGCTCTATAAGGGACAGATGGTAAAGAACGTATGTAACTGTTCAGTACAGGCCGAAGCGCTTGCTGCTGAGGCCGTAAAAACATGATTCAGGTGTGCAAAATCCCATCGTCGCAGACGATTTTAATTAGATTTTGCATCGTAACTGTGAAGGTACTGAACAGTTACGAACGTATGTAGTCTGGCCTGTGATATGCAGGCCAGACCGTATTTCAAGGGGGAACAGGTAAAAATACATGGAAAAAAAGTCTGTTTTATCAAGATTTCGGGGCAGAGAGATCGGTGTGTTGACGGGGCTTATACTGTTGATTATCGTTTTTTCGCTTGCCAATCATCGCTTTGCCTCGCTGGATAATGTGCTGAATATATTGCGGCAGGTTTCAGTGGTGGGGATCATGGCCCTGGGAATGACTTGCGTGATTGTGTGCGGAGATATTGACCTGTCTGTGGGCGCTACCTATGGTATGGCCGCCATGCTTTCCGGGACATTAATGCTAAAGGGGATACACTGCATGGCGGCTGTGGGGATCGGCCTTTTGACGGGGCTGCTGATCGGGCTGCTGAACGGGCTCGTTGTGACGGTTCTGCGGGTGCCGGCCATGATAGCCACTCTCGGTATGCAGTACATTGCCAGAGGGTGCGCGCTGATTGTTACAGAGGGCGGCGTGGTAAACCTTATGACGCCGAAAGCCTCGGAGATCAATCCGAGTATTGCCTCTTTTTTATCTTTTGGTTCCGGAAAAGTATTCGGGATGATACCCAATATGGCGATCGTGTTCATCGCGGTGGTCATTATCATGGCATTTGTCTTCCATAAGACTATTTTAGGATTTAAGATGCGGGCGGTGGGAGGAAATGCCAATGCCGCCGTTGTTTCCGGCATTAATCAGAGAGCTATGCGGATTGTTGCGCTGATGATTATGGGATTTCTCTCTGCATTTGCCGGAATGCTGAATTTTGCTTTCTTAAATTCCGTGCAGGGGACCATGGGCGAGGGCATTGAGATGGACGTGATCGCGGCGGCCATCATCGGCGGCGCTTCTTTGAGCGGCGGCGAGGGTACGATTGTCGGTACCGTGATCGGTGTATTGATCATGTATGTGCTGAAGACCGGATTGATTTATATCGGCGCTTCCGCCTATCTGCAGATGGTTTTTATCGGTGTGGTTATTATCATTGCCGTGGTTATTGATGTGCTGACAAAAATAAACAGGGAATAGGAAGGTACGCCTATGGAGAATATTATTGAATTCAGCCATGTATCTAAACATTTTGGGGCGATTAAGGCTTTGCGGGATGTATCCTTTACCATCCGTAAAGGGGAATGCCATGCGATCATCGGTGAGAACGGCGCGGGAAAGTCTACCTTGATGAATATACTGTCCGGCATATACCTGCCGGACGGAGGAAATGTGCTCTATAAAGGCGAGCCGGTAAAGATCAGCGCGCCCCATGTGGCCGGCGGCCTGGGCATTTCCACGGTTTATCAGGAACTGAAGCTGTGCCCGAACCTGACAATCACGGAAAATATTTTTCTTGGAAGGACGAAAACCACAAAGCTGGGTATTATCCAAAAAGGGGATATGGATGAACAGGCCAGGCAGATGATAGATATGTTCCATATCGACCTGGATGTTACCCAGCCGGTGGGCCGTCTGAGTATCGCGCAGATGCAGCTGGTGGAGCTGGCGAAAGCCATAGGGAAAGACGCGGAAGTTTTGATTCTGGACGAGCCGACATCTTCCCTGACGGCGGCGGAGACCAGGACATTATTTACCGTGCTGGAACGGTTGAAAAAGGAAGGGCGGACGCTGTTGTTTATTTCCCACAGGCTTTCGGAGATCTTCGCCATCGCCGACCGCCTCTCCGTCATGCGCGACGGAAACTATCTGGGGACTTATGAATGCGGAGAGATAGACGAAAACAAGGTGGTTAAGCTAATCACGGGCAATGAGCTGTATCAGGAACTGTCCGGGGAGCAGGATGAAGCAGATACGGCCGGCCAGGAGAGACATGCCGTGCTGGAAGTGAAAAACCTTAACAGGGGCAAACTGGTGCGCGATGTGAGTTTCCGGCTGTATGAGGGGGAAATACTGGGCTTGTACGGGCTGCAGGGATCAGGGAGGACAGAACTGGTGGAGACGGTTTTCGGACTGCACCCCGCAGAAAGCGGCGAGATCGTCCTCCGCGGCGAAGTACAGAAAAAAGGAATACGTTCGCCGGCCCAGGCGATCAGGCGCGAGATAGGCCTGTTGACGGAAGACCGGAAAAACAGAGGGATTTTTGCGAAGATGGATATCCTGGAAAATATTGCGGTAATCCATAACCGGAAGATCAGCAGCCGTTTCGGAATACTGAGCCGCGGGAAAATGAAACAGATGGCGGAGGAGTATTGCCAGAAACTGTCTGTGAAGATGGACAGTCTGCAGCAGAATATCCAGAACCTTTCCGGCGGAAATCAGCAGAAAGTCATTATAGCCAGGATGCTGTCAACGGATCCCGGCATTATTCTGGCGGATGAACCCACCAGGGGGGTGGATGTAGGGGCGAAATCCGAGATTTTCGCTATTTTCCACAAATTGAAGAAAGAAAAAAAGTCTGTTATCCTGATTTCGTCGGAACTCAAAGAGGTGGTGCGGGAGTGTGACCGCGTACTGGTCATGCGCAACGGCCGCATTGTGGGCGAAGTGACGGACAGGGAGAACCGGGAAGAACAGATACTGCAATATTCATTTAACGGGTAAAGGAGAAGATATGACAAGCAGAGAACGTATTTTAGCGGCGCTTAATCATAAGGAAGCGGACAGGATCCCCATTGACTGCGGGTCCATGCGCTCCACCGGATTGTCCGCCATAGCATTTAACAAGCTGAAACAGGAACTGCATTTTGACGCGCCCTGCCTGCTGTATGATTTTCAGCAGCAGTTAGCCTATACCGGGGATTTCCTGCGGGAGCGGTTTCATGTAGATTCTATGGATATCGGGGAAGCCTTTATCGGCGATATCCGGACGGACTGGAAACCGTGGGTCCTGCCGGACGGCTCAGAGTGCTTTATCCCCCGGTATATGGATGCCCGCAGGGAGGAAAATGATACCGTATATCTGTATGATTCGGCGGGGTACCGCGTGGGTAAACAGCCGAAAGGGTCGCTGTACACGGATCAAATCTATTTCCCCTATGGGGATCTGGAAGAAATTCCTCAGGAACTTAAAGAAGAGGAATACGGACATACCATGTGGGACGTACCCTGCCTGCCGTTTAACCTGGATATCGTCCACTCAGAGGAGGATTATCAGAAATTTGTGGCCACTGTGAAGGAATTTCGGAAGAAGACGGATAAAGCCCTGATGATATCCATCGGGCACAGTTTTCTGGAGTTCGGCGGCTATATCCGCACGCCGATTAATTTTCTTTGTGATATTTATGAGGACAGGGAGGGCGTGGAGCGGCTGCTCAATACATTGGAGGAACGTTATCTCAGTAAATTGGAGCGGATCATGAAGGATGTGGCCGACGACATCGATATCGTACAGTTTGGCGATGACCTGGGCACGCAGAAGGGGCCGTGGATGAATCCGGATCTGATCAAAGAGTTGTTTGCGCCTCACTATAAAGCTCTTTGGGACTATGTGCACAGAACCAGCAAGGCAAAGGTGTTCCTGCACTGCTGCGGGTCGATCGCCCCGGTGATCCCCCATCTGATCGACGCGGGACTGGATATCCTCAATCCAGTACAGACGACGGCGGACAATATGGATCCGGTTATGTTGAAGCGGGAGTTCGGTAAAGATCTTGTGTTCTGGGGCGGCGGCTGTGAGGCCCAGGGTATTTTGACAACGGGTACCCCTGATCAGGTGAAGGAACAGGTGAAAGAGCGTATGGAGATATTTGCAAAGGACGGCGGTTTTGTATTCAATCAAATCCACAATATCCTGGCTAACGTACCGGTGGAAAATATTCTGGCGTTATACGACGCGGCCTATGAGTGGGGGGCATATTAAGGAGGGTATTCCATGAGAGCAGCAGTAATGCAGGAAGTGAGAAAAATTACTATGGAAGAAAGGCCCGTGCCGCAGGCCGGCCCGGGAGAGGTATTGATCCGTGTCGACCACTGTGGGATCTGCGGGTCGGATATCCACTATTACGGGCAGGGAAGGGTCGGAGATTTTGTGGTGGAAAAGCCGATCATCCTGGGACATGAATGCGCGGGCGTGGTGGTGGAAACGGGAGAAAATGTGACGCGGGTAAAAAAAGGAGATGTAGTGGCCGTGGAGCCGGGCTGTACCTGTGGGAAATGTGAATTCTGCAAGAGCGGAAAATATAATTTATGTCCGGATGTGCGTTTCCTGGCCACGCCCCCTTATGACGGCGCGTTTGTGGAATATCTCGCCTATCCGGCGGATATGGTTTTTCCTCTGCCGGCTTCTATGGATACGGTGGAAGGGGCTATGCTGGAACCCTTCTGCGTAGGGCTGCACGCGGCCATGCAGTCGGAGTGCAGGCCGGGGCAGTCGGCGGCGATTCTGGGGGCGGGCTGTATCGGCCTTTGTACCATGCTGGCATTGTTTGTGATGGGGGTGAGAGAGGTATATGTGGCGGACAGGATAGAAAAGCGGCTGCAGATGGCCAGGGAGCTGGGAGCAGCGTCGGCCGTGGACGCGGGCGGGACAGATGCGGTGCAGGAGATCCTTGAGAAGACGGGGGGGCGCGGCGTCGATCTGGTATTCGAAACGGCGGGGACGGAGCAGACCCTTCAGCAGACGGCGTCCCTGGTGGCAAGAGGCGGGACGGTGGTGCTGGTGGGAATGGCGTCCAACCCTGTATTCCGCTATGATTTTGGAAAAATCATGAATAAGGAGGCAAAACTGCATACGGTTTTCCGCTATCGCAATTTGTATCCTCTGGCCATTAAAACGGTATCGGAACAGAATGTGCCGTTGAAAAAGATTGTGACGGATTTCTATTCTTTTGAGAAAGCTGCAGAAGCTATGGAGGACAGCGTGCGGCGTAAGGCTGATATTGTGAAGGCTGTCATTGCATTTGGAAAAAAGTAAATGTCCGTCAATGTCCCCTGGAAAATAGAAATATAAACCTGCCGGATGGCTGTGAATTCCCGGTTGCTGTTACTGGATAAATATGGTAAAATACACATCAATAAACTACTTTTATAAAACAGGGGACGAAGGATGGCAAGTACGAAGATTGACATAATGGCTGTAAAGAGAAATAATCGGAACAGAGTGTACCGTATCCTGTATGAACAGGGGCCGAAATCGGCAAAGGAAATCGCGGCGGCGCTGGATATCAGTATGCCGACATTGCTCCAGAACATCAAGGAACTTAAAGCGGAAAAACTGATCGTGGAATCAGGGATCAAGGAATCTACGGGAGGACGCAGGGCCAGGGAGCTGAGCTGCAATTTTTCGGCGAAGCTCTCGGTGGGGGTCGATATCACACAGAACCATGTCGTGTTTTTGCTGATCGACCTGAAAGGGAATATATGGGATCACTGCAGGATGCGCATGCCCTTTGTCCGTGCGCCGGAATATTTTGAAATGCTGGCCGAGAAGCTGGAGCTGTTTCTGGACGGCAAATGCGTCCGGCGGGAGGATGTACTGGGGGTGGGCATATCCCTGCCTGGTATTTTTGACCGGGATTTCCGCCATCTGGTTAAGGGCAAGGTGCTGGACTTTGACGGGGGCGATCTGGATGAATTCCGCAAACGGATCCCCTATCCCTGCCTCTTTTCCAATGATGCCAATGCGGGAGGATTTGCGGAGGCATGGGAAGGGAAGCACCGGGAGACGGCGATTTATCTGTCGTTAAGTAATACGGTGGGCGGCGCTATTCTGATTAACGGGCAGGTGTTTTACGGAGATAACCAGAAAAGCGGTGAGTTTGGCCATATGATCCTTCAGCCGGACGGCGAAAAATGTTACTGTGGCCGGAAGGGCTGTGTGAATGTCTACTGCTCGGCGAAGAAACTGAAAGTGGGAAAAGAAAATCTGGAGGGGTTTTTTGAGCAACTGAAGCAGGGGGAGGCCGCCCACAGGGAGAAATGGGAGACCTATAAGAAATATCTTGCCCTGGCTATCGTCAATCTGAGGACAGGTTTTGATTGTGACGTGATTTTGGGCGGTTATGTCGGAAGCTATCTGAAAGATTATCTGGAGGAGATCCGTCGTGAGGTGATGAAAAACAGCCTGTTCGACGAGCCGGTGGATTTTATCCGGGTTTGCCGTTATCGTTTCGAATCGTCGGCCCTGGGCGCCGCGCTTTTACATACAGCGCCTTTTATAGAGGAGGTCTAAAGGAGCATATCTTTCCGTTTCGCGTCCACTTCCTTGATCTCCTTGAGCAGAGCCACGTCGATACCCTGGGAATCATAGATCCAGCCGGTGGCCTCTGTACGGGCCAGGGAACCGTCGATGCTTAAGCCTTTGCCGGTTCTGTTCAAACCCCAGGAATTTGATGATACCCAGATTTACCGACGGATGAAGGCGCAGGCCTCCCTTGTTTTCTTTATCATGCCAAAAGATTAAAATAGCGTAGAAGATAAAAAAACGATGCTGTACGCCGGTTTTTATCCCCGGCGTATGCAAAATGATTATTTGTTGATAGCAAATAGGGCGTTTATACAGCAAGAAAGTATAACTTCTCGGAATCTCAATGAATGAGATTCCAACTGAAAATTGACAACGGAATATCATGCAGGAACAGATATTTGTGAGAAATGGATATGAACATTGGACATAGTGGTACTATGCCTTAAAAAATCATATGGGGTCGTTTAAGATATCCTTATTAGGCGGTGAATCCTAATAAGGATTCTTGGAATGCCTTAATTGATGGCATTTCCCAGGCATCAAGATGTTGCAGCATCATGATGCCGTAGAGACGGCCGTTTTTTCGGTTCGGTTTTGGGCATCGGTATTTCGCCCGGTGTTTGGCAGCCTCATATCCATCCTTGTGCATACGTAAGC
>CAJUQO010000084.1 GCA_910588295.1 uncultured Lachnospiraceae bacterium
ATCTCCTGCTTAAAGGGCAGGGCCTGCTCGCTTTTTAAGATCCCGCCGACGGCGGAACCTTTCTCACACAGGACGACCTCATGGCCTCTTCTGGCCGCCGTGTAGGCGGCATACAGCCCTCCCGGGCCGCCGCCCGCGACAAGCACCTTTTTCTTTACCGGCGCCGGCCGGATCTCATCACCTTCCAGCTCACGTCCGATCAGCGGATTCACGGTACACCTTCTGGTGGAGGTCGCCGCCCGTTCGGCCATACAGGTAAAACAGCGCAGGCATCTCACGATCTCTTCCTCACGATTCTCCGCAACTTTTCTCGGAAGATACGGATCGGCCAGAAGGGCCCTTGCCATATAGACCACATCAGCTTTGCCGCCGGCAATGATCTCCTCCATCTGCGCGGGGTCGTTTAATCCCCCAATAGTCGCCACCGGAACCGACACATGCTTCTTGATCTCCTCCGCCAGATATACGTTGCATCCATGAGCCTTAAACATCGACGGATGGGTATCCCCGAACCCTCTCTGATACGTCCCGGCCGAAACATGCAGAAGGTCAATGTAGGGCTCGATCTGCCCTGCGATACGGCATCCCTCTTCCAGGTCATAGCCGCCCTCAAACAGCTCCGACCCGCTCATACGGAATTCAATGGGGAAAAACGGGCCCACCGCCCCGCGCACGGCTTTCAGCACTTCCACGGCCAGACGGCAGCGGTTCTCCAGGGAGCCGCCGTATTCATCCGTTCTCTTATTAAAATACGGGGAGAAAAACTGATTGATCAGCCAGCCGTGGCCGCCGTGAATCATCAGCATTTCGAACCCCGCCCGCTTTGCCAGGCCGGCCGCCTCTTTGTAGGAGGCCACGATATCGGCGATCATCTCCTTCGTGAGCGCCTTGACCTCCACGCCGTCCGGCCGGACCGTATCCGACGGCCCCCACTGGTTCATGGCTTTCTGTTTCGTCTTATCCGTCATATAGGTTCCCGCATACATGCCGGAATGGGACAGCTCGATACTGGGCATCGCGCCGTGGCGGCGGATCGCGTCCGCCGTATAGGTTGCGGCCGCCAGGGAATTTAAGATGGCCGTATCCAGATGATAGGCATGGGACGCATCCGTTTCGGGATGCACCATGAGTTCGCTGACGGTCACGGCCCCGGCTCCCCCTTTGGCACGCAACTCATAAAAAGCCGTCGATTTCGGTCCGATACAGCCGTCATTGGTAATATCCGTCCCTCCCATGGGGGCGGAAAACATACGGTTGCGGAAGGTTACCCCTCCCAACGTGATCGGTTTACATAGATTCGGATATTTTCGTTCCATAATATCTGCGCTCCTTTCTGGCGGATCCGGTGAAATTCCCCTTATTACTATTCCCGTTAAAACTGTTCCGTACCTTTCACAGTTACTCCCCGTTCCTTATCTCACCACTTCAATATCCTGCGGCGTTTCATAATCCATTATCCTGAATTATTATATAGAATTTTCTTTTTCAACACACCAGTAACTCCTGCTGGAGGCAATATATTTTTTATAAAACGGGTTTTCACCATTAAATATACCATTAGCCTCTTTGGAATACCACTCCATTTTCACTTTATCTGCAGGAACCCTTATATCCAGAACACATTTTCCTAATAGTAAACGCTGTATGTTTTTCCTATGAATTCCCTCATTTTCCAGCATTTTAACCATCGCCTCAACATCTGTTTCTTTGCCTGATTTCAGATTTAAGCGCATGATTAAATCTGCACAGAGATTTCCTCTCCAACTGATATCATTAATATTGATATATGAGCTAACTGCCAGAAATGCCATACCCTCCCCGTCAATTTCAGCTGTTATTAGTAAATCAACAAAAGACTGAATTTCTGTAATATCATTAGCCACAACCAAGAAAACCATATCCTCTGCTCCCAGAGAATAAAACGCATTCCACTCAATGCCCGGGGCGGAAGCTTCTTTCTTCTTCATCTGCTCACAAATTTCTTTTCTCACCTTCCCGCTATTAATAATCCTTTTTTGAAAACGAGCCATGACCACAGCGCATAAAGCATAATCTTCATTTTCCGCCTGAATAAAAACCGCTTTTTGTTCTCCACCCATTTTCCATCTGCACGTCTCTGGATATTTTCGGACCAAATGCATCTGTTGGGCAACACCCACCCAGTTTGTCTGAAATTGAGCATCAAAAAACGAGTTAAAGCTATTTATTTGATTTGAATTCTGTCATAGGGCGACCACGACATGTATCTAAATTCATCACGGTCATTCGTATTTTCCATATTACTGTCTAAATAAAGTGATAAAATATATCCTTCCATAAATTTTCCTCTTAGGTATCCTTTTTTAGTAAAAAAATTCCACTCTTTAGTGGAATTTTTTTAATCCGCCATATAGTTGAAGCGGATTACCTCTGATGGCTGCTGAAGAATCACATCTACACCGTCTTCATCTATCTTTTCTAAAAAGGAATTATGAATTACCGTCCCTTTTTTCTGCTTTTCTCGGTCAAGCAACACATCCAGACTTTTTTCTTCTCCTACACGAACTCCTTCCTGGTACATAAACGCTTTTTTCCTTACGCTTTTGAGTTATCATACCACATACCTAACCATTTTGCAAAATAATTTTTCTACTGCCTAGATAGTATCCCTCTCTGCTCATACATAATTCCCTGCTGCCCGCCCTGGTTTCTCAAAAATCTGTTTAGAACCATGATTAACACCGTAATGGTTCCATGAATCCTTCTTTGCCTCAGATACCGCCTCACTCCCCCGCATACCGTCTGCGGTAATACTCCATCGTCCTGTACTCCAATATATCCCGCATCTGCTCCCCGAAAGCCGCGTTTCCCGCCACGTCCGACAGTTCCTCCCGGATCGCCAGGGCGTATCCTTCTTTTTCCACGAAAAATTCCTGGCCCGACGCCTTCAAAAATCTGATCGGCATGGATTTCGCCTTGGACAGATGTTTCCTGTCCGTCATTTTTTTGTAATCCTCAAAAGTCATTCCCTCGGCAAAATCCTTCCAGTTCGTCCCCGTGTCAAAAAACTCCTTCCAGCTTTTCAGCACGTCCTCCTCCGTCACTGCCAGCTTCACATTTCCGTGGTTATAGAAACTGTACAGGATCGGCATTTTATACACCTTCTGCATATCTGTAGTCTCTATCACGTACAGAAATTCCCGGCCCAGGCCCGCGTATACAGTCTCTTCGTCCGCCGACAATTCCTGCAGACCATGCAGAAAATCCATGTAACCCCGGAAGGGATTTTCTTTTGCATGATGGATACAGTACTGGTAAATAGTATCGTCCATATGGGTGAAAAACTCCATTCGGGAAGGCACCTTCCCGCCAAGCAGCTCTTTGATACGGAAATACTCCCGGCGAACCCTCTCTCGTACGGGCAGCTGCTTTTTCTCCATCTCGGCAAACAGCTCGATCAGCCGCATGTCAAAATCCACAAGGCAGTCGTCCGGATATTCCATGCCACCGCCCTCACCGGGCCTGTTCCCGGAGACACTGCCGCCGCCAAGCAGCAGAGAGGTTCTCCCCGCTTTCTCATAATTACCGATGAAATCCAGCACATTCAGGTATTGCTTTCCTCTGCTAATACGCAGTCCCCGCCCTAATTGCTGCAAAAATACGATCGGAGATTCTGTGGGGCGCAGGAACATAACCATATCCAGGGACGCGATATCCACACCCTCGTTAAACATATCCACAGAAAAGATAACGCGTATTTCCTCTCTGACCAGTCTTTCGATGGCTCTGTCCCGGCTCTCGGCAAAGGTTCCCCCGGCATTGCTGTACACGGCAACGGCCTTTGTCCCCCTCCGGCAAAACTCCCTGGCCATATCCTCCGCATGCTGCCGGGAGGCACAGAAACCTAACGCCCTGCGGGAACGGTATTTCCGATAATATTTATAGATCAGATCATACCGGCCGACATTGCCGATGTATGTTTTATTCAGATCTTTTTCTACATAATGGCCTTTCACGGGACGCAGGGCGGAATAATCGGTATCGTCGTAAATCCCGTAGTAATGGAATGGAACCAGCATACCCTTATTGATGGCCTCCTTCAGGGATATCTCATAGGGAACATTATAATCACATATCCCGTAAATGCTCCTGCCGTCCATTCTCTCCGGCGTGGCTGTCAGGCCCAATAAAAATTGGGGTCTGAAATAGTTTACAATGCGTTGGTAATAATCGGTGACTGCGTGATGAAACTCATCAATGACCATATAGTCAAAATATCTAGGCGCAAAATATTTCTCCGACAGATATTCGCGCCTCCCCAAGGTCGCCACGGACGCGAAAATTACCGCTTTGTCTGTATCCTTCCGGTTCCGGTCAAAAAATCCGTAATCGTCTGAATGCCGGACATTTTTGAAGGAACGCGCCGCCTGTAGCAGAATTTCCTCCCGGTGGGCCACGAATAAGACCCGCTTGTATTTTTCGGAGTCAAAAGCTGCCAGATATGTTTTGCCCACACCCGTGGCCGCCTGCACGAGCCCTTTCACCGCTCCCTCGGCACGGCTGTTCTCCAGGGCATACAGAGCCTCGATCTGAACGCCTCTGGGCTGGAAGATCGGCGCAACTTTAGAGACTGCAGCATTTCCCGTTTCATCAATGGAATCCTCACTATTCCCTGCCTTGGCAGCAAAATCTGCCTCCTCTCCCATAACAGCTCCGTCTTCATCATCCCGCAGATCATACTTTTCCAGATCCTTGGCCACTGCCGGCCTATGCCAGTTTTTTGAATATCTGCGCAGCTCCGCATCATCAATCACCAGAGAATGGTTCTCAAACAGATCCAGAAAAGCCTCATAAAACAGTGTGAAATTCCACTCATCCATCCGGCTGCTGAAACGGTAATTCCACTCAATACCGGAAGTCAGCGCACTGCGGGAAATATTGGAAGACCCAATATATATTTCACTGTTATTTTCATAATGAAATATGTATGATTTGGGGTGGAAAGATCTCCGCCGGTCATTGTAAAACCGCAGATCCACCCGGTTTCCCAGTTCCCTTTTCACCAGAAAAAGAGCCGATGGCTGGGTAATACCCAGATAGTTACCCGTCAGGATGCGAATTCGTGATCCCCGGTCCAGCGCATGTTTCAGATCATCCAGGATTATCCGCACACCCGATTCCATAAGAAAGGAAACGATAATATCAATCTGATCAGCCCCCTCCATGCTTTTTTTCAGCTGATAGTATAAAAAGCGATTTTGATCCGTGCCTCCGGTCATCACAGCCGTGGATTCAATGGGTGTCAACTCCTCCGGGAAAAACCCCACATGCCCGATCTCTATATTGCTATTTTCCGCAAAATCAAATTGAGCCATTTCTCCTCCCGTCCCGGACGAACATCCGAGGTGAGCCATTGTTTTTCCGTCGTTAATCCCTCTATATCCTGTAGAAAATCAGTAAAGACGGATTCCGTCATATCCGTAAAGTAGCGCCCATTCCGTTCCCCTTCAAATGTTCCGTATTTGAAAGAGGTATAGATAATGCCATTGGGTTTTAAGGCCGCTATCATTTTCCGTATCACATCTGCCAACTCCTTTCGGGGCAAATGCAGTATGGAAGAACAGGCCCAGATCCCATCATACTTTTCCTGCTCGTCAAGCTCCTGAAAAAGCATTTGCTTTACGGAGATTCCGGTGTGGGCCCTGGCTATTTTGCAGAGCTCTTCGGAACCGTCTGTGGCTTCTACGGTGTATCCCTGAGACAGGAAGTATTTTGTGTCCCGACCGGAACCACAGCCAAAGTCCAGGATGTGAGCGTTTGGAGGTAGATATTTCAGGAAATGATTCTGGTTGGTCTGCATGTTTACGGAAATTGTTGTGGAGGCGAAGGATTGGGCATTTTGGTCATAATAAATTAGTGTCGTAGATTTCAGCATAAAATGCCCTCCTTTTTCATCGTGTTTACAATTTAGAACTATACTTCTTTCATTCGTATAGATTTTACAAGATGCTCTTTTGGGGGTGTCTATAATGTGGAACTTCTTCTGGAAAAGCAGACCCCTACAGATAAAGTCCTGTCTCTACATCGCTTAGCTTTTCAAAAATATCTGACATGTAGAACTGCTCCATAGCCTGTTCCATAGTAATTCCATAATCTTCTGTGAGGTATCCGATTACATCCTGTGTGGTGTACTCGATCATTTCCTGCCCACATCTATTATCTTTACGATTCCCGCCATCCGGCCTTTGATCCACCCAACTTCTCCATTCCCCGCAGACGCCCAACCGTGTCATACATTATAGCTAGACATTTCTTGAATTCTTCTTCCGTCACCGTATAAAAATCATCGCCGGGATACCTGGCGTCATAATAAAAATCTGTCAGGTACGCCAGGCCCACTGTATCCAGGCCAAGCTGCGGATCCAACTCGTTTAGTCTGGACGCGATTTTCTTCATATTATGCTTTCTCAGCAGATCCGACACATTCTCATCCACTGCCAGACGATCCAGATAACCTTTCAGATATTTTTCCGCCACCTGCTGGGTCTGCACAGACAGCTGATTATAATATTTACTTCCCGTTTTAAGCACCGATTCCAGATACTCCAGATCATTTTCCGCTATGTCCAGATATGTATTGCGAATCATTCCCCCACCTCCATAATCAATTTTCTATCCCGCCGCGCAGCTCTTTCAAACACAGAATACCCGGACGATGTTTCTTCACTTTTATAAACCACGTCCGTCCTCACCCCCTGAACTGGTTCGTCCAGCGTCCAGCGGATGGCGGCTGCAAGTTTACGGTCCGCCAGCCGATGCTCCGTGTAAACCAGAAGATCCACGTCACTGCTGCTGCGCACTTCGCCCCGGGCACAGCTTCCAAAAAGATATACTTTTTTCAATCCCGGAATTCCGGCCTCTGCCAGATACTGCAGATCCGACTCAATTTTTCTTGCGAATCGCTCAGGAAGATCCTGATAATTTTCCCTGTATATCTTTACTCCCTTCATACCTCTCCTCCTGATTTTTTCTGTTTTCTGCAGTATATCCGCCGTCAGTATTCTTCATCTACTATAGCCGATTACCAAACAGTATTTCAACCCCTTTACGCAAAAAAAGCAGCAATGAGGTTGGCGTTCAGCCCAGGACTTTGCACTTCGTGCGGCACAAGGCTGGTACATTGTTCCATGAGATATAGAAAACTTCTCTGATACGAGCTCTCAAATTTTTCATGCATATTCTGGCCCCAAGAATAGTTCCAACTAATATTTCATTCGATTCATTTACATGAAGTTTTTCTGACATTTTCATGGACATTGTACCCGCAACATGCTATGCTATATTCACATTATACAACAGAAATATGTGAAAGGAGAAAAACAGCATGACGGAAAACCAGATACTTAATTTGATTCTTTCTGAAATAACAGGCATAAAAACCGATATGCAGGACATGAAAACTGACATACAGGATATGAAAACTAACATGCAGAACATGAAGACTGACATGCAGGACATGAAATACGACATGCAGAATATGCAGACCGACATACAGGATATGAAAATCGACATCAGAGATCTCCGGCAGCGGATCGTTAATATTGAGGTTCACCTTGCTACGAAAATAAAACTCGTAGCCAAGAACTGAACCTTGACAACAAATG
>CAJUQO010000085.1 GCA_910588295.1 uncultured Lachnospiraceae bacterium
ATAGCCCTTTGGAGGGCTAATAGCAAACCACCAGTTGAACTGGTGGTTGCTGACTAGAGCAGGAACAAAAGAAGGAGAAATATTTTACTATGGCACAACAACTCACCAGAAAGCAGTTTGATATTCTGGAAGCGCTGACAACGGCAAAAACGGCACTGACCCAGCATGATTTAGAGAGAAGTACCCGGCATTCTCCGGATACGTTCAATGAAACCATGCGGGAGCTGACGGATTTCGGGTACGTGAAAGACGGCGCGGTTACAAACGCCGGAATTAACGCATTAGAGCCCTACAGGGTAAAACGCGCCGTATTTATCGCGGCGGGTTTTGGAAGCCGCCTGGTTCCTATAACATTCAACACACCGAAACCGCTCGTGCGTGTCCATGGTGTAAGAATTATTGACCACCTGATAGACGCCTGCCTGGCCACAGGGATTGACGAAATTTACATTGTCCGGGGATACCTGGCAGAGCAGTTCGACCAGCTCCTCTATAAATACCCGATGGTCAAGTTTTTGGAAAACCCGGTATACAATGAGGCCAATAATATCAGCTCTTCGCTGGTTGCATGCCATATGCTCTCCAATGCATATGTATTTGAAGCCGATTTACTGATCAGTAATCCGAAAATTATCAGGAAATATCATTATATGTCGGACTTCCTGGCGATCAAGAAAGAACGTAGTGACGACTGGTGCTTTACTGTTAAGGACGGCATCATTGTGGAGCAAAAGCTCGGCGGCACGGACTGCTGGCAAATGGTTGGTATTTCCTACTGGAACGGAGCGGACGGGCAACGGCTTTCCCGGGATATTGCGGATGTGTATGCCTCTCCCGGCGGCAGGGAACGGTATTGGGAGCAGGTACCGCTGGTCTATTGCAAGGAACATTATGCAGTAGAAGTACGGGAATGCTTTGACGAGGATATTGTGGAAATTGACACATTCCGGGAGCTGAAATCTATTGATAAAACCTATGATATATAACGGATAATTCTGCTACAGGCAGGGCCGACGGAAAGAGGCTGATTCCCATGCACAAAAAAACAAAACAAATACAAACCAAACATGAAGAAGGGCTCCAGAGACAGCTCTCCCCCATGCATGTATGGGCAATTGCGTTTGGCTGCGTGATCGGGTGGGGGTCTTTTATTAACCCCGGCAAAAAGTTTTTGCCGAACTCTGGTGTGGCCGGTACAGCCATAGCCATGATCCTTGGCGCACTGGTCATGGTTATTATAGCCTTTTCTTACGCCTACATGGTTCCCAAATATCCAAAGGCAGGCGGGGAGTTCACATTTACCAAAATGTGTTTTGGAAAAAATATGGCGTTTGCCTGCGGATGGTTTTTGGTTGTGGCTTATCTGACCAACGTTCCGATGAACAGTACCGCTATTGGCCTTATTGTCGACGGCCTGGACGGAAACTCGGATATATTGAAATTCGGTTTTCACTACACGATTGCCGGTTTTGACATTTATATGGGCGAGATGCTGCTGGCCATGGCCGTGCTGGTTCTGTTTGGCTATCTGAATATCATCGGCGTGAAAAAAGCCGGTTTTATACAGACGGTTCTCAGCGCCCTCCTTGTTGTATGTGTTATTACGCTCTGTGTAGCCGGTCTTATAAGCGCTAAAGCAAAGTGCATCAATATGCAGCCAATATGGGGGTTTGATAAAAATACTGCCATGGCATGGAACGCCACAACCGCTGAGATTTCCGCGTATGCCCACAAGGGAACAGCAGGAATCCTGTCTTCTATCCTTGCCACTTTTGCCATTGCTCCCTGGGCATATGTGGGATTTGACGCTATTCCCCAGGCGGCAGAGGAATTTAATTTCTCGTTCAAAAAAGTCAGTTTTATCATGATCGTTGCGATCCTTTTCGGTTGTTTCGTATACACGTCCAATAATACGGTAGCTGCCGCCGCCCTGGCGAATTGGCCTGACCGGGTTATGGCGGGTGACTGGGTATTGCTGATTGCGGCGGAGGAGCTGCTGGGGAGATTCGGCAAGATTCTGATCGGTCTCGGGGTATCTTGCGCCGTCCTATCCGGCATCATGGGATTTTATCTCGCGTCTTCCCGGCTGATGTATTCCATGAGCCGGGACGGATATCTGCCGACATGGTTTGGCAGAATTGACCCAAGATACGGCATCCCGAAAAATGCTATGATTTTTTGCATCCTTGTCAGTCTGTCCGGGCCGATTCTCGGCCGTGAGGCATTGGGCTGGTTTGTGGATATGAGCGCTATCGGCGCTTCGATCGGATACTATTTTACCTGTGCAAGCACACTTGCAACGGCAAAGAGGGATGGCGACGGAACCGGCTTCCTGAAGGCCATGGCAACAGCGGGCATAGTATTTTCTATTGCCTTTATGATCCTTCAGCTCATCCCGGTTCCCTGGTTTTCCGGTGTTCACTTTGGCAGGGAAAGTTACATTATGCTGGTCATATGGGTCATAGTCGGCCTGATCTTTTACAGTAAACAGAGGAAATTTTTTGGTGTGAAATAGAATAAGGGAGGCAACAAATGCTGGAAAAAGAAAACGTCAAGAGAAATATACTGCTGAATCCTGGCCCGTCCACAACAACAGATACGGTGAAGTACGCACAGATCGTACCGGACATCTGCCCCCGCGAAAAGGAATTTGGCAGTCTTATGAAAGGGCTCCGGGAAGATCTGGTAAAAATTGTCCACGGCGACCCGGAAAAGTATACAAGTGTGCTTTTCTGCGGCTCCGGCACGTTGAATATTGATGTATGCATAAACTCTCTTCTTCCAGGAGGGAAAAAGGTATTGGTGATAAATAACGGGGCCTACAGTGCGAGGGCGGCCGAAATCTGTGAATATTATGGGCTTCCCCATATTAATTTATGTTTTCCGGTAGACCAGCGCCCGGATTTGGCCGTAATCGAGCATACATTACAGTCTAATCCGGATATCGGCCTTGTGCACACTACACACAACGAAACCGGAACCGGTATTCTGAATCCCATCCGGGAGATCGGAGACCTGGCCCACAGATATGGCGCTGTCTTCACTGTTGATACCACTTCAACGTATGCCATGCGCCCGATCCATATAGAACATGACAACATTGACTTCTGTATGGCCAGTGCCCAGAAGGGCTTAATGGCCATGACAGGGCTTAGTTTTGTTATTGGTAATAAGGCTCTCCTGGAGAAAAGCAGAAACTACCCGAAACGCAGCTATTACTGTAACCTGTATCTCCAGTATGAGTTTTTTGAAAAGACAGGGGAAATGCATTTTACACCGCCCGTGCAGACCATCTATGCCGCCATTCAGGCGCTGAAGGAATACTGGGCCGAAGGTGAAGAAGCCAAGTGGACCCGCCATACCCGTGTATTTGAGGCGATCCATAGGGGACTTGCCAGGCTGGGCTTTAAAAATGTAATCAAAAGGGAATGGCAGGCAGGGCTGGTGGTGTCTGCGGTGTATCCGGATGATCCAAACTGGGATTTTGATAGGATCCATGATTATTGCTATGACCGGGGCTTCACGATTTATCCGGGGAAGATATCCTCCACCAATACATTCAGGCTTTGCGCGCTCGGCGCTATTGACGAACCGGATATCCGGGATTTCTTTGTAGTGTTTGAAGAAGCCCTCCAAGCTAACAGGGTGTCAATCCCTGTGATGTATAACCAGTAGGATTCCTGCCGGAAACTCACAAAATTGTTATGGAGAAAAAAATGAAAACCGTATATACATGTTTTTGTACCGATGTCATACACGAGGGGCACTTAAATATCATTGAGGCGGCTCATAAGCTGGGAAAGGTGATTGTCGGCGCACTTTCCGACAAAGCGCTTATTCGCTATAACAAATTCCCGACGATTTCCCAACAGGAGCGGGTAAAGCTCTATCGGTCCATTGCCAGCGTGGAAGAAGTCGTGATCCAGGATGATATGCTTTATGATGATGTAATCACACTCATCCATCCGGATTATGTTCTCCATGGGGATAACTGGAAGGAAGGGCCTGAGGCCGCTATTCGTGCCCATGTAGAAAAACTCTTATCACAATATGGCGGCCAATTGATTGATATTCCCTACACCTATAATGAAGTCGTCAAAAAAATTGATCTGCAGCTACGGGAAAAACTGGCCATGCCGGAGTTCCGGCGGAAAAGGCTCCGCCAGCTTATTGAGATCTGCCCCGTTGTCAAGACTATAGAAGCTCACAGTGGCTTGACTGGTCTGATCGCAGAAAAGACCGTCGTGGAACAAGACGGCAAACTGGATCAGTTCGATGCCATGTGGGTTTCGTCTCTCTGTGACAGCACTGCCAAGGGGAAGCCGGACATTGAATTGGTTGATATGAGCAGCCGTCTGCGTACCATTGACGACATTATGGAGGTCACCACAAAGCCGATCATCCTAGATGGTGATACCGGGGGACTGACAGAACATTTTGTATATAATGTCAGGACGCTTGAACGTATGGGGGTAAGCGCCGTTATCCTGGAAGATAAGACAGGCCTGAAGAAGAACAGCCTGTTTGGCACAGAGGTAGAACAGACGCAGGCAAGTATCGAGGAATTCAGTGAGAAAATTTCCGCCGGAAAGCGGGCGCAGCTTACGGATGACTTTATGATTATTGCCAGAATCGAAAGCCTGATACTCTCACGGGGGATGGAAGATGCCCTGCACCGCGCCTTTTCTTTTATCGAAGCGGGCGCCGACGGGATCATGATCCACAGCCGTAAAAAGGAACCGGACGAGATCCTGGAATTTTGCGACAGATTCCGCAGCGAGAACAGGAAAACGCCCCTTGTGGTTGTTCCCTCCAGTTTCAATACGATCACAGAAGATGAGCTTGCCCGCCATGGCGTAAACATTGTGATCTATGCTAACCAGCTGACCCGGAGCGCCTTTCCTGCCATGCAGCAGACAGCCGAGGACATCCTGCGGTACCACCGTGCAAAAGAAGTTGACGACAGGCTTATGCCGATTAAACAGATTATCACGCTCATTGACGAGTTATAACAGGAGGTTAGGATTTGCAGGTAGATAAATTTCTAGAAATTATAGGCGCAGAGTTTTACACAGGTGTGCCGGATAGTCAGTTGAAAGCTTTGTGTGATTATCTGATGTACACATATGGCATTAACCCTCGGCATCACATAATTGCCGCCAATGAAGGAAATTGTACCGCGCTGGCGGCGGGCTACCACCTTGCCACCGGTAAAGTTCCCGTAGTGTATATGCAGAATTCAGGAGAGGGCAACATCATCAATCCTGCTGCAAGCCTCCTGAACGATAAAGTATATGCCATTCCGATGGTGTTTATCATCGGCTGGCGCGGCGAACCCGGAACCTATGATGAGCCACAGCATATCTATCAGGGCGAGGTCACTGTCCGTCTGCTGGAGGATATGGGCATCGCGGCGTGTATTGTCGGCAAAGAGACATCTTGCGATGAAATAAGCACAGCCATGGAATCCTTCCGGAGCGCACTTGCGGCCGGTAAGGATGTCGCTTTTGTCATACGCAAGAATGCCCTCACATATGACGGAAGCATGAACTATACAAATAACCATACGATGACGCGGGAGGATATTATACGGTATATCGCGAAAGTCAGTGGGGAAGACCCGATCATAAGTACAACAGGGAAAGCCAGCCGCGAACTTTTCGAGATCCGTACTGCCAATAGGCAGAATCATAAATACGATTTCCTGACCGTAGGCAGCATGGGGCACAGCAGCTCCATCGCCCTCGGTGTGGCAATTAACAAACCGGGGCAGACCATATGGTGTGTTGACGGAGACGGGGCCGTCCTTATGCATATGGGCTCCCTGGCCGTGTTAGGGAGTGTTAAACCAGGAAATCTGATACATGTGGTCATAAATAACGGCGCGCATGAAACCGTGGGCGGTATGCCGACGGTGGCCGGGGGAATTGATCTTGTGGCCATTACAAAAGCCTGCGGCTATCCATATGCTGTGCGTGTTGACAGTTTCGAAGATCTGGAAAGGGAGCTCCACGCCGCAAAACAGCGCGGGGAATTATCCTTTATTGAAGTGAAATGCAGTATAGGCGCGAGGAATGATCTTGGGAGGCCGACGACTACTGCGTTGGAAAACAAAAGAAATTTTATGGAATATTTAAATATGCTGTAATGTGAGCGGCAGACAAACACAGATCTGGTTTTCCGCATGAACAAAGGTAAACGGTAGATAGTGCGTACCTCGACTAACATGAAAAAATATGGGACAATAGACTATATTTTTATCATGGGTATCGAAAGTTAAGTCTTAACTTTTGATACCGCTATCAGGAGGTAAGTCTATGAGTTCAGAAACAACCATGATGGCTGAGCAGTGCCGTCTCCAGGAATGGGCTGCACAGATCAGGGACTGCCAGAACCGCCCGGCTGGCATGAGCGTTGTCAGCTGGTGTACCTGCCACGGCATCACAAAAGCGAATTATTATTACCGGCTCCGCCGTGTAAGGGAAGCCTGCCTTGAGACCATTCAGGAGAAAACCCCTGCACAGCAGATGGTTCTTGTACAGCCCGGGCTTTTACGGCCGCAGGGACACAAAGACCGCGATGCACAGCCAGGGCTGGATATTTCCATAAAGGGATTTTCTATCCATGTAACAGAATCCACATCTATGGCTCTTCTAACAGAGGTCCTTAAGGCGGTGCAGCATGCTGAATGACGCCACATGTTTTAAAGCCGTTTATATCGTCTGCGGATACACGGATCTGCGTGCGGGAATGGACCGGTTGGCAGCACTGGTGGAGGCACAGACTGGCAGCAGACCCTACGCGCCGGACACTCTTTATCTTTTCTGTGGCCGGCGGACGGACCGAATCAAAGGTCTTGTATGGGAGGGGGACGGCTGGCTTCTGTTATATAAGAGACTTTCTGAAAGCCGCTTCCAGTGGCCGCGCAATCCGGAGGAAGTGCGTTCCCTGACGCCGCAGCAGTTCCGCTGGCTGATGGAAGGACTGACGATCGCCCCGAAGAAGTCCGTCAGACCAGTGGAGCCGCCGGAATATATGGGGTGAATTTGTGCAAAAAAGAGAAATTTCCATGCAGTTTTAGCGCTTTCCATACGCTCACATTCCGGTAGCATATAGCCGGCCATGTACGCATGGAAGATGGTTTTGGCGTATGATACATGAATATTCTTGTGCGGTGAAACCGCATATCCGGGCTGGCGGAAACCGCCAGTCC
>CAJUQO010000086.1 GCA_910588295.1 uncultured Lachnospiraceae bacterium
CAACAATCCAATAAAATTTAGCCACAAATGTTACAAAAAAGCTTGACCACTACATAATTATATCATCTTGAAATGGGAATTTTAAAGACCCACGTTAATGGGTTGTTGATTAATACCAGTCTTAAGTCTATGGCAACAAACAAAAATACGACGGAGGAGATCAAAAGTTTCCAGCTTCTGTCTGGAAAAGAATACATGCATATTTATTTTTATAAAACTAGTGTCCTGACTTGACGCCTCATCAATGCTAATGATATATTGTGATTATAAGTACAATTTATAGGAGAGCCGCTGCGATTTATGGCAACAACAGCGGAAAGAACGAATAGTATATTGACGCACCCTTTTTTTCTGTGCTATAATGCGACAGAAAGATAAAAAATTGAAACGAAAATGATAAAAAATTGTAATAATTAAAAGGGGTGTACAGATGAAAAACAGTAAAAAAATATGCGCGTGTTTGTTAGTGGCCTTTATGCTGTATACACTTACCGGCTGTTCCTTTGCGGAATCCTGGGATTTGTTGTGGGGTTCTCATGAGAATGGCGCCATGACGGCCGAGGAGATCCAGCAGATGAAGGCGGAGAAGGTGATTCGTCCGGTGGACGAGACGATGGAAGCGCCGGTATTTGGGGTGGATCTGGGTCAGGTGGTGACGTACCAGATAGGGGCTAATGCCGAGACGCTGATGGTGGATGCCACAGCGGGCAGCGGAGCCGTATCCTATCAATGGTATACTAATAACGCAGCCAGCAACGGCGGCGGGGAGCCCATTGAGGGTGCTACGGAGACAACTTATACACCCTCTACGGCGGAGACGGGCACATTTTATTATTTTTGTGTGGCCACCAGTACACAGGACGGAAGAATCCGTATGTCTACAAGCCAGTTGGCTACGGTGGTTGTGGAGGATGATGAGGAGATGAGCGTTATTCAGGCTGAAGAGATGGAGGAAGAAGGCGAAGGAGAATAGAAACGAATGATTGTGTGGCCCTGTCTGCAGACAGGGTCTATTTTTGTTTGCGCGCCATGGGCGCGCTCTAACGGGTGCGAGTCCCGAACACACCCAGGTAGTGGGAAGTGTATAGCTGAACAGCAAGGGTGTCCATCGTGAGGTGGAATCTGAAGGAAGCTGTAGGCAAACCTCTGGTCCGACGGACAATATTTTTTTCATAAAAAGAGCAGTTCTCAGTCCGTGTCCTGTACGATCCGGGGGAAAAATGTTACTCTGGAAAACGAAAGGAGGCAAAAGTATATGGATCAGCAGAAGGTTGGCCGTTTCTTAAAGATACTGCGCAGTGAACAAGATCTGACGCAGGCGGAGCTTGCCGAAAGACTGGGAGTATCCAATCGAAGTATTTCCCGATGGGAAAATGGCGTGACGATGCCCGATTTTGATTTGCTCATTGAACTGGCAAAATATTATGATGTAGAGATCGGGGAAATAGTGGAAAAAGCTTTTTCTCGAAAAGGATGTGCGTCATGTTCATTGTGGCCATTGTCGGAATGGTAATCTACGCGGGGGTGGACATGATGGGACTGGCGGATGTGCAGCTCTATGAGGCTATTGTGAATGCGGCTCTTGGATTTGTCCTACCAAATATATTGAAATTGGTTATTTTTTGTGATATAAGTGGAGATTAAATCGGTTTCGCTATGGCGGCGGACAGTATTATAGAGGGTTGAAGAAAGAAGGGATTCACATGGGAAATCGTATGGACATGGTAAACGGATCGCTGGGGGATAAGATCATCCGGTACACGATACCGCTTGCCTTAACGGGTATTTTGCAGCAGCTGTTCAATGCGGCGGATCTGGCGGTGGTCGGACAGTTTGCAGGCAAGGAGGCCATGGCGGCGGTGGGAAGCAATGCGTCTGTCATCGGTCTGCTGGTCAATCTTTTTGTCGGGATTTCTCTGGGGAGCAACGTCATCATTGCAAGATCTATCGGCCAGGGAAATGAAGAGAATATTTCCAAGGCAGTACATACATCGGTGGTCGTAGCTTTGCTCGGGGGGCTGTTCCTCACGGTGTTGGGCGAGTTCCTGGCTCCAGGGGTTGTAAATATGCTGGACGTCCCGGAAGATGTGTACCCGCTGGCAGTAAAATATCTGCGTATATATCTGGCCGGTATGCCGGTGATTCTGCTGTATAACTTTGAAGCGGCAATTTTTCGAAGCTGCGGAAACACCCAGACGCCTCTGGCTGCCCTGGTGATTTCCGGCGTCCTGAACGTTATCCTCAATCTGTTCTTTGTTCTGGGAATGGGTATGGATGTGGACGGCGTAGCGGCTGCGACGGTGCTCGCCAATCTCGTCAGCGCGGTGATCCTGTTTGCGGCATTGATGAAGACAGATCTGGCGATCCATATTGATCCCCGGAAGCTGCGGGTGCATGGAGATGTGCTGGGACAGATTCTGAAGATAGGGATTCCCGCGGGTATACAGGGTATGATCTTTTCCTTCGCCAATATTATCATTCAGTCGGCCGTCAACAGTCTGGGGACAACAGTCATGGCGGCATCTTCGGCTGCCTACAATCTGGAAATTTTCGCCTATTATATCATGAATTCTTTCGGCCAGGCGTGCACGACGTTTGTCGGCCAGAACTACGGGGCGGGAAAAGGGGATCGCTGCCGGAAAGTATTGAAGCTCTGCCTGTTGCAGAGCCTGTTGAGTACTGCGACGGCCAGCGGGCTGATTCTGCTGTTTGGGCATCCGTTGCTCAGCATTTTCAATACGGATCCGGATGTGATCGCAGCAGGGCAGATTCGGCTTGGCTATATGTTTGCGGCGTATCTGTTCAGCTTTACACAGGAGAGTCTGTCAGGATATCTGAGAGGCTTTGGCGTTTCTTTTATCCCGGCAGCCTGCGCGGTCATAGGGATCTGCGGCGTACGGCTTACATGGATCTTCACCGTATTTCGGCAGACGCCGTCTTTCGCGACGGTCATGCAGGTGTATCCGGTCAGCCTGGGGATAACGACTCTGGTTATTCTGGCAGTAACGCTGTTGGTGAAACCGTCAAGGAGGTATGTGGCCCGGCCGCAGTAACGCCAGTGCGGCCGGGGAGAGGGAGGAGCGTTTATTCCAGCGGCTCCGTATCCCAGGTTCCGTCCCGCCGGATGACATATTGTCCGTGGCCGGTGGATGTACTGATCCTTTTTTCATGAAGCTGCCGGTATGCCCTGGGATTTGTCCCATAATATTTTTCAAAGACGCTGCCAAAATACTGGCGGCTGTTATATCCTGTGCGAAAGGCTATATCTGTCACAGACAGAGAGCTGTTTGCCAGCAGAAACGCTGCCTGTTCTAAACGTCTGCGGTTGATATAATCGGTTACCGTACAGTGCATATGTCTGGCAAAAAGGGATTGGAGATAGGATTTATTGATCCCGATGTAAGCCGCCAGTTCCGGGATTCGTATATTTTCGGTCAGATGGGCGGAGATATAGGATAAAGCCTTTTTTAAATGCAGGGCGCCGGTGGTTTTGCCATTATCTAGGGAGCATCGGGAAAGCTCCATCATAGTGCGGAAAAACAACAGCCGGATCAGGTAGTCGGCGTCAGCGCTGTTGAACTTGCGGGACATTTCTCCATTTCTAGAGTAAGGGACTTTCTGTTCCAGCTGAAAAATAAGATCTTTCAGGGCATAACCAAGATGCCCCGTATCATTAGAAACCCAGACTGTTTTTTGGGAACGGCAGAAAAGGTCAAAAGATGCGCTTCCCTTTTTCGGTTCCCAAAGATCCAGCGAGGTCTTTTCTTTCCGGCAGAGGAATTCAAGATTTAACAGGGAGCAGGGAGAGTCTTTGGGAATCCATAAACGGTGGGGCGTTTCTGCATCCAGTAATATAAATTGATCCTCTTTCAGCCGGTATTCTTTTTGGCCGGCATAAATGCGGCAATTTCCCTTTGTGATGTACATAATTTCGCAGCTGGCATGGGTATGGACAGGCATATCATATTCTTCCAGGAAAACGGCATAGAAAGCCGTTATGGTAACATACCGGTGGGCGGGGTTAAACATGCTCATGGGACGCTCCTTTCGGTATAGGGGCAGCTTTTACTCTGGCTGCCTGTGATCCCTTTATTGTGAAGGGTGTTTTTTTGCCTGTCAAGAAAAAATATACGGCAATATCTTGCATTTTTATATCTGCCCGGCGATACTTTCCGCATCCGCATAAAACATCGTTTATAATCAATACTATAAAACATAAGAAATGCGGGAGGTAGTGCTATGAGGTTTAAAATTGCTTTTATCGGAGCGGGAAGTCTTGTATTTGCAAGGACGCTGTTTACAGACATTATGTCGGTGCCGGAGCTTCGTGAGGTGGAGGTTGCATTTACAGACATCAATGAGGAGAATCTGGAGAGAACAAGGGAATTATGCCAGAGGGATCTGGATGCCAACGGAATCCCTGTGAAAATCCAGGCGACCACAGACAGGAGGGAAGCCTTTAAAAACGCCCGTTATATTATCAACTGTGTGCGCATCGGGGGACTGGAAGGATTTGAGACAGACATCGAGATTCCGCTGAAATACGGTGTTGACCAGTGTGTGGGCGATACGCTCTGCACAGGCGGGATTATGTACGGGCAGAGGGTCATTGCCGCCATGCTGGATTTCTGCAAAGATATACGTGAGGTGGCGGAGAAGGGCGCCGTTATGCTCAACTACTCCAACCCCAATGCCATGGCCACCTGGGCCTGCAACAAATACGGCGGCGTGAAGACCATCGGCCTTTGCCACGGTGAAATCGGCGGTGAGATGCAGATTGCCGAAGTACTTGGGATTCCCAGAGAGGAACTGGATATTATCTGCGCGGGCATTAACCATCAGACATGGTATATTTCCGTAAAACATCACGGCGAAGATATGCTGCCGAAAATCCTGCCCGGATTTGAAGCTCATGAGAGATTCAGCCGGGAGGAAAAAGTACGTATCGATATACTGAAACGTTTTGGCTATTATTCTACAGAATCCAACGGACATCTCTCTGAATATGTTTCCTGGTACCGCAAACGCCCGGAGGAGATTAAAGAATGGATCAACCTGGATAACTGGATCAACGGGGAGACAGGCGGCTATCTGCGTGTGACCAGGGAGGAGAGAAACTGGTTTGACACGGATTATCCCATGATTCTGGCGGAGGAGCCCAAGAAACTGGACGGTTCTGAGAGAGGGAAAGAGCATTGCTCCTATATCATCGAGGCCCTTGAGACGGGAAGGAGATACAGAGGCCATTTTAATATAATGAATGAAGGGTGTATTACCAATCTTCCCTATGAGAGTGTGGTGGAGGTTCCCTGCTATGTGGACGGCAACGGCATCAGCATTCCCAGGGTGGGCGAGCTTCCGCTGGGATGCGCGGCTGTGTGCTCACAGTCGATCTGGGTTCAGAAACTGGCCGTGGAGGCAGCCGTGCACGGAGACGTGCGTCTGTTGAAACAGGCTGCATTAATGGATCCGCTCACAGGCGCCGTTTGCAACCCGCCGGAAATATGGCAGATGATCGATGAAATGCTGGTTGCGCAGGAACAGTGGCTGCCCCAGTATGGAGAAGCTATTGCCCAGGCAAAAGAAAATCTGGAAAAAGGCCATTTGCTCCATACAAAAGAAGGATATAAAGGTGCGGCGAGATTGCGGGAAAAATCCGTTGAGGAGGTTGCCGCCGAGCGTGAAAAAAGAAAAATCACGGTTTAAGATATGCAGACCTGGCCCGTGATTTTGCCATTGATATGGTTTCTTCATATAGGCTCCGGTCACTGTACCTGTATGACGCGGACAACTGGCTGATCAGCCGTTATCTGTCGGCTTCTGTCAGCTATATTCCCTATTCCAGTGATCAGTATGAAAAGAATAATGTGCAGGCAGTCAGGGAATATATAGATTCCGACGCGGACGGGCTGTTGATTACCAGTTATTATGACGAGAGGCAGAAGAGGGATATTTTGCGTCTTGTGATGAAGACGTTTGTGGATAACGGAAGAACCTGTACAGGGTATAAGATCTGTGATTTCTTCATATAATTTTATAAAACGGATCATGGACAAATTGGGCCAAAAGCCTCCGGTTGTTATTGAAGAAGTGGGGTTTTGGAAGCAGATCAGGCCGCATTTTTACTGCGGCAGCCCAATCGGGCAGTTTATTGAGGATAAGCTCCTGCAGGCTACAGTGCCAGTCAAACTGATTGGGGATGACAGGATCGTTAAGAAATATTTTTCCCTTGAGGCCCCCATCACCACAGATACATACGGCATAGATATGAAGCGGGAGAAGGCGGGGGGGGAGTGAAAATGTCGGATACCGGGATGTCTGTGCGATAGAGGATCTGGAAGAAGGCAGGAAGAACAGGGACTTCTCACGCCGAATGGGGCCCCGGACTGCTGCTGCGGCGTCAGCTATGGCATCACAGACGAGCTTCCCAAGGAAGAAAAGAAAAATACGGCGTTGGAAAAAGGTTCTACGGATGTTAAACTGAAAGATCTGTGGGTGAACACTAATGCACAGGAAACGGTGGTCATTTCAAAGGATATGTACAAAGAATTTTTCTTTTCCCATTATCAGCGTCTGGCACGGGAATTAAAATTTTACCCGGCGGACAACCGGACGGGTACAGGCCGCAGTATTCTTAAACCGCTTGCACAATATGCGGGACAGGGGGTATAATCAGACTGGAAAATGAAAACAGTTTGGAAAATCTGCGTATTTGACATGGGAAGGTTCGTGTGTGGCGCAGGTTGTAAATTGTACCCCTTGTCAAGGACATTTTGAATTTGTGTAGTACCCGATTTT
>CAJUQO010000087.1 GCA_910588295.1 uncultured Lachnospiraceae bacterium
TTATGAAGAAAAAATCCCTATTTTATGCAGGGTTTAGAGTTTCGCAATTATCTATTTTCCTTCATTAATAATGAGGGGGGACAGCAGGTTTGTTGGATTCATAGAGAATAAAGGAAAACGTTTGTTGATACCATATGTTTTTACAGTAATTCTTTGGGTTCTTCCGATTGATAAATTACTATTCAACCCTTCAATAGAGAGTATTATCAATAATTATGTTCTAGCTATAGGTCCAAGCCAGCTTTGGTTTCTCTGGATGCTATTTGATGTATTTGTCATTGTAGGGCCGTTGAGGAAGATAGTGTTGAAGTATCCAATAGTTGGATGGATGATTGTTTTGTTTTTTCAGCATCGGCATGAGGATTCGAGTAAAGGAAGAAGAGAAGGAAAAACTGGTCTAGGTAACGCTACAAGCATTAGCCATACGTATTCCTTGGCAAAAAAAACGGATTTTTCAAGGCATTGGCTTCCTACTCCATGCCAATGTACCTATTTCACCAGCAAATTATTTATTTCGTTATTGTTGCTTTGGATGGGAAGGTTAACCCGTGGGTTAATGTTGGAATGAATTTCATTGTTGTGGTCATCGGCAGTTTTCTTATCAGTGCGTTACTTATGCGTTGGAAGATTACTCGGTTCCTAATTGGAGAAAAATAAAAAGATATTTGGAGAGGATTAAATGAAACCAATCAACGTACAATTGAACGATAAGACAATTTTGATCACAGGTTCTCCAGGTTTTATCGGAGCAAATCTTGCCCTGCGTCTTTTGCGTAGTCTCCCATCCGGTTACATCGTTAGCTTTGACAACATGAACGACTACTATGATGTAAGTTTAAAGGAGTACCGTCTTGCAGAGATTGAAAAGATTGCGGCACACAGCCATGTCAAGCATACATTTATCAAAGGTGATCTGTCTGACAAAGCTCTTATCGACAGCATATTTGAGCGGTACAAGCCGGATGTCGTGGTAAATCTCGCAGCTCAGGCAGGAGTTCGTTACTCGATCACCAATCCCGACGCCTACATTAATTCTAACATGATCGGCTTTTACAATATCATTGAGGCTTGCCGCAACAATCCCGTTGAGCATTTGGTTTACGCATCGTCATCGTCCGTCTACGGCGGCAACAAAAAGGTTCCATTTTCAATCGATGATAAGGTGGACAACCCTGTTTCTCTTTACGCCGCAACAAAAAAAAGTAACGAGCTGATGGCGCATTGTTACAGCAGGCTCTATGATATTCCGACGACGGGGCTTCGCTTCTTTACGGTCTATGGACCCGCCGGACGCCCGGATATGGCATACTTCGGGTTTACGGGCAAGCTCGTTAAGGGCGAAAAGATCAAGATTTTCAATTACGGAAACTGCAAGCGTGACTTCACATACGTTGACGATATTGTAGAGGGTATAATCCGTGTCATGCGGAAATCGCCGGAAAAGAAAGCCGGTGAGGACGGTTTGCCAATCCCGCCATATGCAATCTATAACATCGGCGGTGGGACTCCCGAAAACCTTCTTGATTTTGTAAATATCTTGTCTGAAGAACTGGTCCGAGCAAATGTTTTGCCCGATGATTTCAATATTGAAGACCATATGGAGCTTGTGCCAATGCAGCCGGGAGACGTGCCAGTAACGTATGCGGATTCGTCCGCGCTGGAACGTGATCTTGATTTTACGCCGAAAATAAGGCTACGCGAGGGCCTGCGTAAATTTGCGGAATGGTATTATGAATATTATATAGAGGAGACGGAAAAATGAATATATCCATCGCTGGTACAGGCTATGTCGGCTTGTCGTTAGCCGTGTTATTAGCACAGCATAATAAAGTTACTGCGGTTGATATAATCCCCGAAAAGGTGAAGATGATAAACAACCGCAGATCGCCCATACAGGACGAATATATAGAAAAATATCTTGCCAAAAAGGAATCGAATCTGATGGCTACACTTGACACGGAAGCGGCGTACAAAGACGCGGATTTTGTCGTGATTGCTGTACCGACAAATTATGACAGCCAAAAGAATTATTTTGACACATCGGCGGTCGAATCGGTGATCAGGCTCGTAATGCGATACAATCCCAACGCCGTAATGGTTATCAAATCGACCGTTCCTGTCGGATTTACAGCAAGCGTGAGAGAAAAATACAACTGCAAAAACATCATTTTCAGTCCCGAATTTCTCCGTGAATCCAAGGCTCTTTACGACAACTTTTATCCAAACCGTATAATTGTCGGCACGGATATGGAAGACGAAAAACTTGTGAAAGTGGCAAATGATTTTTCAAAGCTCTTGCGTGACGGCGCAATAAAAGAGGATGTCGATACGCTTATCATGGGCTTTACTGAAGCTGAAGCGGTCAAGCTGTTCGTAAATACATATCTTGCTCTGCGTGTAAGTTATTTCAATGAGCTTGACACATACGCTGAGATGAAAGGACTCGATACGGCGGATATTATCAAAGGTGTATGCCTTGATCCGCGCGTTGGTGATTTTTACAACAATCCTTCTTTTGGCTACGGCGGCTACTGTCTGCCAAAAGATACAAAGCAGTTACTCGCCAATTATGTAGATGTGCCAGAAAATCTGATCCAAGCCATTGTGGAGAGCAATCGCACCCGCAAGGACTTCATTGCCGACCGCGTACTCCGCATGGCGGGTTATTATGGTTATGAGACGGATAATAGTTACGTCAGCTCGAAAGAAGCGTCCGTTACAATCGGTGTTTATCGCCTGACAATGAAGAGTAATTCTGATAACTTCCGGCAAAGCTCTATTCAAGGCGTTATGAAGCGTATCAAAGCAAAAGGAGCTACTGTTATTATCTACGAGCCGACGCTGGCGGACGGGACAACGTTCTTCGGTAGTTTGGTCGTCAACGATTTTGATAAGTTTAAAAATATGTGTGATATTATCATCGCCAACAGATATGATTCTTGCCTTGATGATGTAGCGGAGAAGGTTTATACAAGAGACCTGTTTGGGCGCGACTGAACTATGATAGCTAGTGCTCCATTCGGGCAGAAATTACAGCCTGGCGGCTCATGATCCCTATTTCAATCTCTGCCATATCCAGCCAACTTCCATGTTCTGGTGTGTAATGCCATCCGGACCGTTCTGCCAGCCTGCATGTCTCCTCTGGCCGGAATGCTTTATACAGTGAAGACACTGCATGGGTATCCAGGTTGTCCGTAACAAGGATGATCTTTTCTGCCCTAGGATACAGCACATCCGATGTGTACTTTAAGATATTTGTGATATTTATACAGTTGCGCGTCTCTGTAACGACTGTTTCCTGTTTTTTCGGTTTCCCTGGTCCACAGGGGAGCCGTTCTTCTTTTATCCGCTGTTTAATTGCTTTAAACAGTTGTGAACAGCCTTCGAATGGTATATACTATTTTCTATGAGACATTCTCCTCTTTTGAGGTTGTTTTTTGTGGTGAAAATAGTATACACTAAAAAAGGACGGATGTCTTGTTTTTGTGCAATTTTTCGAATATTCTCATTCATAGTTTCATTTTTGAGGATTTTTGACTGTCCAGCTGCCTAAATATCCAGCAGATCAGCAATATCACAAAAATCGATGAGCAGATCATCAAAGATACAGACCTTGACCGTGGAATCAAAAGAATATTGGACATTCAGCATATTTCCCTCGAAATAGTTGACTGTCACCGTTTTGCGCCGGGGGTCTACAATCCAATATTCACGGACTCCAGCATTTTTATAGTAATAGAGTTTGCGGATGTAATCGTCTGCTGCATTGCTGGGCGAAACAATCTCAATGGTGAGGTCAGGGGCGCCGTTACAGCGTTTTCCGTCTAACTTCTCCTTATCACACACGATCAAGATATCGGGTTGGACGATTGTGAGAGGCTTATCAGAGAGTTTCACGTCGAATGGAGCCGGAAATACTTGGCATCTTCCGTCCCCTTTCCGGAGATGATCATGGATAGAGACAAGCAATTCTGTGAGGACGGTCTGATGGAGTTGTGAAGGGCTGGCCATAAAATAGATCTGGCCGTCAAATACTTCTGCCCTGATATCTTCTGGGAACGCCTCATATTCTTCCAGAGTGGTAAGAGTAGGCGATGGCAGCGATGCCGACATAGTAAAACTTCCTTTCTTTCATTTATCATAGTATAGCACATGACCTCAAAGCTTTCAATGATCGTGTAAAAATAAATAAAACTTATCCATTGTACAAAAATCCTTTTTGCGTTAAAATCATTCAAGTAAGAAATAGCTAGATGGAGGCGGGCCAATGGATATTTATGAGCATTTTGTACAATATTACGAGACAGACCAGATGGGGATCGTGCATCATTCCAATTTCATACGGTGGATGGAAGAGGCACGGGTATATTTTCTGGATCGGATGGGATTCGGCTACGACTGGATGGAGGCGGAGGGGATCATCTCCCCGGTGGTGGAGGTGTCTTGCCAGTACAAACAGATGGTACATTTCCACGGGTGTGTGCAGATCAAAGTGAAGATACGGACATACAACGGCGTCCGTCTGTGCCTGGACTATGAGATGATTGAAAAAGAGAGCCAGAAGCTCTGCGCGGCAGCCAGCAGCACCCACTGTTTTATAGATAAAAAGGGCAAGATCTTAATGCTGCAAAAAGCCTGTCCAGAACTGGATGAAAAGTTTAAGGATGCATGCGTACGGGGATCCTGATAAAAGCTCAGAGAGAGTGGTAGACTTTTCAGGTTGAAAGATGGTATGATGTACAATAAAAAATTTGAGAAAAAGAAAGGCGTTTGTATGGATGTAAGAAAAGGAAAGTCTGAGGTGATATGATCTGAATCAGAAATTAAAAGAGAAGATACAGGAATCCCTCGCGGCCGTCCTGCCCATAACGGGGATCGTGCTGCTTTTGAGTATCTTATTGGTCCCGCTGGAATTGGGGACGATGGTCATGTTCCTGACCGGCGCGGTCCTACTGGTCGTCGGGATGGGCTTTTTTCAGCTGGGCGCGGAGATGTCCATGACCCCGCTGGGCGAGGGAGTCGGGGTGCAGATCGCGAAGATCCGCTTTTTGGCAGTGATCCTGCTGATCGGATTTGTCATGGGCGCGGTGATCACGATCTCGGAGCCGGACCTGCAGGTGCTGGCGGAGCAGGTCCCGTCCATCCCGAACCATGTCCTGGTCCTGACGGTGGCGGTGGGTGTGGGGTTCTTTCTAGCCGTGGCGATCCTGCGGATCCTGTTCCGGGTCGACCTGTCCACGATCTTGATCGTGCTGTATCTGGCTCTGATCATATTGTCGTTTTTTATCCCGGATGAATTTCTGGCGGTGGCCTTCGACTCGGGCGGCGTGACCACCGGGCCCATGACTGTGCCCTTCATCATGGCCATGGGTGTGGGTATGTCCTCAGTCAGGGGTGATAAGAATGCGTACAGCGACAGTTTCGGTCTGGTGGCGCTCTCCAGTATCGGCCCGATCCTGGCGGTATTGATATTAGGGAGTTTTTACGATACCAGTGAGACGGCGTATTTTCTGGCTTCAGTGGCCGATGTGGCTACGACCCGGGATGTGGTCCGGGAATTTTTGACACGTCTGCCTCCGTATATCCGGGAGGTCTTCGCGTCGTTTATCCCGGTGGCCCTGATGTTTGTGATCTTCCAGATGCTGACGCACCGCTATCAGCGGCGGCAGGTGAAGCGTGTCCTGGTGGGTTTCGGCTATACATATATCGGCCTGGTGCTGTTCATATGTGGGGTGAATGTGGGGTTTTCACCGGTGGGTTCTTCTCTGGGAAATGATATTGCCTCCGCGCCCTGGAGATGGCTGCTGGTGCCGATTGGCATGCTGATCGGATATTATATTGTAAAGGCTGAACCGGCCATACAGGTACTAAACCGTCAGGTGGAGGGCGTGACCAACGATGCGGTGTCGGCAAAGTCCATGAACCGCTGCCTGTCCATCGGCGTTTCTACCAGCGTGGGCCTGGCCATGCTGCGCATACTGACCGGGCTTCCCATATATTGGATCATCGTTCCAGGTTACATCATTGCCCTAGTCTTATCCCGGCTGGTACCCCGGATGTTCGTGGGTATCGCTTTCGACTCCGGCGGCGTGGCCAGCGGGCCGATGACGACCACATTTTTGCTGCCTTTGAGTATAGGGGCCTGTGAGGCTTTAGGCGGCAGTATCATGGAGGACGCGTTCGGCGTGGTGGCTCTGGTGGCCCTGACTCCGCTGATCGCGGTCCAGATCATGGGTATATATTATCAATACAGATTAAATAAGATGGAAAAAACAGCAGAACAGGAGATCATCTCCCCGGATGCCGACGACGATATACTTGATTTTGAGGAGGGTTACGAAGATGACGGCCAATTGTAAAAATTCGGCTTTTCGGATGTTATTTCTCATTGCCACACCCAAATTAGTGAACAAAGGGATCGATCTGTTCAAAAAAGGCAATATACCTGTACAGTACGTTTTTCACGCCCAGGGCACAGCCACCAGTGAGATCATGGATACTCTGGGTCTTTGCGGGGAAGAAAAGAACATATTGATCAG
>CAJUQO010000088.1 GCA_910588295.1 uncultured Lachnospiraceae bacterium
TTCCACAGCTCAAAGCTGGTCATGCGCAGATAGGGTTTGTCGGCTGGCACGATGGCGGCCATCTTCTCGATATCCTCGGTGACCTCTTCCTCCAGTACGTCCAGCACGTCGTCAACGGTGACGATACCCACCAGGCGGTCTTCCCTGTCCACCACAGGCATGGCCAGAAAGCCGTATTTGGAAAACTGCTGGGCCACCGTCTCCTGATCCTCCATAGTGGTGACGGCGATCACGTTTTCCTCCATCAGCTCCTCCATGGTCTGTGAGCTTTCGGCCATGATCAGGCCGCGGATCGTCACCACGCCGATCAGTTTGCGGTCCTTGGAGCAGATGTAGCAGTTGTTGATCGTTTCCTTGGTAATACCGCTGCGGCGAATGTGCAGGATGGCATCCTCCGCCGTCATGTGGGGCCTCAGATCCACAAATTCGGTGGTCATGATGCTCCCGGCGGAATCCTCAGGGTATTTCAGGATGGTGTTGATCATCTGGCGTTTCTGGGCGTCCGCCTGCATCAGAATACGCTTTACCACGTTGGCGGGCATTTCCTCCACCAGGTCAACGGCATCATCGACGTAAAGCTCGTCAACGACTTCCTTTAGCTCATTATCGGAGAATCCGGTGATCAGCATTTGCTGGGTGTCCGGCTCCATCTCCACAAAGGTATCGGCGGCCAGCTCCTTGGGGAGCAGCCGGTACAAAAGGGGTACAATCTCTTCGGGCATGTCTTCCTCGAAGAGAGACGCGATATCCGCCGCGTTCATGGTGGACAGGATATCGCGGAGAGTGGCATATTTTTTTACTTCCGCCAGCGCTTTGATGCTGGTTTTTAAAGTCTCTAAGGGATCTGTCATCAGTCTTTCCTCCTCTTATCAGTTATTTCCGCGGGTTGCGCAGTTATACCGGAGATAGCGAAGTAAAGACACAACAAAACTATTTGTAATTTACCTGAATCAGCGCAGCAAAACTACAGGCCGGACCGATAATTACAACCGTCTGCAAATGGCGAAATGGGCGCAGATTGCGCCGGTCTGCCGTATGGGAACTGTTGTCGTGCCGCTACTAGTGCCGTCTGCGTCCATGGTTTCG
Source organism: uncultured Lachnospiraceae bacterium (assembly GCA_910588295.1). Taxonomy (GTDB): domain Bacteria; phylum Bacillota; class Clostridia; order Lachnospirales; family Lachnospiraceae; genus UBA11957. The sequence continues at coordinate 1,087 of CAJUQO010000088.1, forward strand.
CCTCCTTTTCTCTTATAAGATATGTGGTCGGTTCGGATTGGGGCCTGTAAAATGGCAGAAAATCTGCTCTTGCATAAGATACATTTTGTATGGCAACTTTTGCAAACCAAAGCAAAAAAATATCACTGCCTGAACAGTGATGCACATAAAAAACTGTGAACCGTTCAAGCTTTAGCGTCGCAGGGCGTGAAATTGCGTTAGATCACGCCTTTTGCGACGTGACCTGCTGACCTTCTGGTTGTGTCTCCACAACTTCGCGGCAGCAATCCATATCCTCTGCGGTGGCCTCACCTACCGAATCAACGAAATAAAACTATATTACTAACATACACGGGGGGAGAGGGTTTGTCAACCGGAATTTGCTTTTTTTCATCTGGAAATGCTATAGTAAAAAAATACTTTTAAGAAGTACAGAGGTGTCCGATGAATAAAAGGCAGACGAACATTGAAGTTAAAAAAATAACAGAAACCGCGTTTTTCGGTACATATGCGGGCACGGGATTGTCTCCAATCCGGAGGATGTGATCTGGCCATTGAAACGGCCGGGACACAGATTACAAAAGAAAGCCGATAGGTGAAAGCAAAGGGGAAAGCTGGAAGACGGCTGTCCCCTTTTCCGGCTTCCGTCAGGCGTAAACGATAACTGCCACAAGCTCCACCACTTCATCCGTGTGGTTGGCAATGCTGTGGCCGGTACCTGCCGGACATACTGTTACATCTCCTGCGGAGACAGTTTTTATTTCCCCGTTATCACTGTACTCGGCGGCGCCTTTCAGTATGTAGAACAATTCGCTGTCCTTTTCATGGACATGATAGCCAATACTGCATCCCGGATTCAGGGTGATCCGGGCAAAGAGACGCCCTTTGTCGTTTAATTCGGCAGGGGTGCCGAGATTGGTGATTTCCACGGTGCCCGCGCCGTCACGCATATGTTCTCGATATTCTTTAACACATTCTTCGGCTTTTCTGATCATAGGTTGGGTAACCTCCGTTTTTGATTTTTTTCTATGGTAGCATAATTTGGCGGGCTATGCAAGAAATCCGTCTGATACCGCGGAACGAAATTGGATGGAGGGATTTTCCCCTGCTTTTTTAGAGGGCATCGTTGAAATGGAGGCGGTTTGGCGGTATACTGAATGGTAATGGCACGAAAAGCGCCCATGATGCGGGAAATGCGTTTGTGTATCTGGATATGCAGGTATGTCGTTGCTCCGGGAGTGTATGTGCACTGTGGAGCAGTATTTTTTGTATAGAGATGGCGCATGGCCGAAATACGGGATCAAGAAAGGGAAATGAATATGAATATGAGCTGGTATATGCCCACTAGGCTGATCACAGGGCTGGGCTGCGTGAAGGATTCAGCGAAAGAGTTTGCGAAACTGGGAAAATCCTGTCTGATTGTCACGGGAAAGCATTCGGCGAAGGCCTGCGGGGCTCTGGCGGATGTGGAGGCAGCGCTTGAAAAAATGGGGATAATCCGGGAAATTTATGATGGGATCGGACAGAATCCCCGTCTGACGGACTGTATGGAAGCAGCCGGACAGGCGATCCGTATGGGGGCGGACTTTATCGTCGGTATCGGCGGAGGTTCTCCGCTGGATGCGGCCAAATGTATTGCGGTTCTGGCAGCCCATCCCGGAATGGCCCAGGAGGAGCTGTACGCTTTGCACTGGCCGAACCGACCGCTGCCCGTGGCGGCGGTGGGGACGACGGCGGGAACCGGCAGTGAGGTGACAAAGGTGGCGGTAATCACCACACCGGACGGCCGGAAAAAGAGCCTCAATGACGAGCCGCTCTATCCCGCGCTGGCTTTGGGAGATCCGACGTATACCCGGAGCCTGCCGGAACTGTTTACCCGTTCTACTGCCGTGGACGCCCTGGCTCATTGTATGGAGAGCTATTTTGGCCGTCTTGCCAATGTGATCTCCCGCGCTTATGCCGTGCAGGGGATACGCCTGCTCCTGGAGCAGTTTAAAAAAAGGGAAGCTGAGGGATGGGAGGACATGTCCCTTTTTGACCGTGAGGTTTTTTATAACGCTTCCATATACGGCGGCTTGGCTATCAATACAACGGGAACGTTGTTTCCCCATAATATAGGATATCTTCTGACAGAGCAGTATGGCGTTCCCCACGGAACGGCCTGTGCCGTATTCTTACAGGAATTTTATCAATATAATAAGGAAGTTGTTCCCGAGCTGACGGAGCGTTTTCTGAAGGAAATTGCCTGTGATGAGGACACCTTTCTGCGGACGATCCGGGCAGTTACGCCTTCCTGCGATATCACTGTTTCCGAGGAGAAGATTTCTGAGGTTCACGGGCGCTGGATCGGGAACAGCAGCATCAAAAAATGCTGGGGTGAATTTACACCCGAACAGGCGGATGGAGTCCTGCGTCGCCTTTTTGGAGAAAAATGATAACAGTTCAGCCCAGGACTTTGCATTTGTGCGACGCAAAACCAGCCCTTACTGTGAAACAAAACTTTCCGGGGAGCCAAAAAAGCGCAGACTGCCCCTGCTATAATTTAAAACCTTCATTTTGAACTTAACTGACAGGCTCAGGCGGCAACAACCGGAGGCTCCCAACCGATAGCCTGTGCGCTGGTATTCCCGATACCGGTTACATCCTGGATTGCCTGGGAAGCCTGCTTTTCCTCCGGCCTCATAAAATTGTCGATCTCATCATCCAGATTTTTGATATGGGCGTTGAGTTCGTCCAGGTGGGCAAGGAGTTCTTTCATAATCCTGCGCTGGAGAGGGGGCATTACGCCGTTCAGCTCGCGGGTGCGTTCGCCTACAAGGCTCTTTTCAAGGATGTGTCATTTTACTGTACGTCCTTGTGCCGCAAGCGGCTGGACAGATGGTGGTGTAAATGAGAGTACCTGAAATCAGTTTTAGGAACGGGCTGTAAGCCCAAAAGGGAAACGATCTTTGCCGTTAATTACAGTATAAATAGCGGCAGAAACGAATGCAATACCTCACCGCCTGTACAGTTTCATTTGTGGTGGCGCCAAATATGCGGGCATGGGGGTAGGACAAAGTCCGTAAGAATGCTGGTATTTTGCCGGGAGTGAATCCAGGCCTTTGCCGCAGGCGGACTTCCAATGGGCTGGATTCAGTAACAGTTTTGCCGGAGGTTGAACTGTTACGAAAAATGAGGAAAATAAGGGGGTTTTTAGATAATTCCGTCTTGCAAAGCCCACATGGACTGTGCTATAATTCAAACGTTGCGATTAAACACATGTGTGGGGTGCGCGCCGGTGCCCGATGCCCTTTGGGTGGCGCGGACAGCGAAACACATGGAAGCAAAACAAATTAAAAAAGGAGAAAAGACAATGGGCGTAATTTCAATGAAACAGCTTTTGGAAGCAGGTGTGCATTTCGGTCATCAGACAAGGAGATGGAACCCCAAAATGGCTCCGTACATTTACACAGAGCGTAACGGTATCTACATCATTGACCTGCAGAAATCTGTAGGCATGGTAGACGAGGCATATAAAGCCGTTGCCAACATCGCTGCCGAGGGCGGCTCTATCTTGTTTGTGGGAACAAAGAAGCAGGCCCAGGACGCTATCGCTTTAGAGGCCACCCGCTGCGGTATGTTCTATGTGAACGAGAGATGGCTGGGCGGTATGCTGACCAATTTCAAGACTATCCAGAGCAGGATTCAGAGACTGAAAGAGATCGAGGCTATGGAGGCTGACGGTACATTTGACGTGCTGCCGAAGAAGGAAGTTATTCTTCTCAAGAAACAGCTGGAGAAGCTGCAGAAGAACCTGGGCGGCATCAAAGAGATGAAGAGACTGCCGGATGCTATCTTTGTTGTTGATCCGAAGAAAGAGAGGATCTGCGTACAGGAAGCTCATACGCTGGGTATTCCGCTGATCGGTATCTGTGATACCAACTGCGATCCCGAAGAACTGGATTATGTGATCCCCGGCAATGATGACGCTATCCGTGCTGTAAAACTGATTGTATCCAAGATGGCAGATGCCGTTGTGGAGGCAAACCAGGGCGAGGCTGAGGAAGTCGAGGAGACGGAAAAGGAAGTCGTTGAGGAATAATAGATCATAACCCATTTCAGGAGGAAAATAGAATGGCTATTACAGCAGCAGAGGTTAAGAAATTAAGAGAGACAACCGGAGCCGGTATGATGGACTGCAAGAAAGCCCTGACGGCTACCGAGGGTGATATGGACAAGGCCATTGAGTGGCTGAGAGAAAAAGGACTGGCCACAGCCCAGAAAAAAGCCAGCCGTGTGGCTGCCGAGGGCCTGTGTAAAGTGCTCGTATCCGAGGATGCGAAAAAGGCCGTTGTAGTCGAGGTAAATGCCGAGACAGACTTCGTGGCAAAGAATGACAAGTTCCAGGGCTATGTGGCTCAGGTGGCTGAGCAGGCCATGGAGACCGAGGCTCCCGATGTGGAAGCTTTCCTGGCTGAGACATGGAAATTTGATAATACCAAAACCGTGAACGAGGCGCTGGCCGGCCAGATCGCCGTGATCGGTGAGAATATGAACATCCGTCGCTTCACCAAGATCAATGAGGAGAACGGCTTTGTAGCTCCCTATACTCATATGGGCGGCAAGATCGGTGTTTTGGTGGATGTGGAGACCGACGTGATCAACGACGCGGTGAAAGAGATGGCCAACAATGTGGCTATGCAGGTGGCGGCCATGAAGCCGGTTTACGTTTCCACCGATGACGTTTCCGAGGAGTATAAGCAGAAAGAGCTGGCGATTCTGGTGGCCCAGGCCAAGAACGATCCGAAAAATGCCGGCAAGCCGGACAACATCATCGAGAAGATGGTTACCGGCCGTCTGAACAAGGAGCTGAAAGAAGTATGTCTGCTTCAGCAGGAGTATGTGAAGGCCGAGAACAAAGAAAATGTCGGCCAGTACGTGGCATCCGTTGCCAAAGCCAATGGCGCAAAGATCACGATCAAATCCTTTATCCGCTTTGAGACAGGCGAGGGTATTGAGAAACGCGAGGAGAACTTTGCGGAGGAAGTGGCGAAACAGATGAATGCGTAGAAATTTGTCGAAATAAGGCGAATAGAGATAGGAATGAGAACCCTTGTAAGTGGTGTGTATGCGCCATTTGCAGGGGTTTTTAGTGTTTTATGTTGAATTTTCATTTCTTGACACTGTCACGATATACCGTTATAATCA
>CAJUQO010000089.1 GCA_910588295.1 uncultured Lachnospiraceae bacterium
CCCCGGCAGCGGCCGCGCCCCGCGCTGCAGATACGCTTTTACCTTTTCCCCGTACAAAAACGGATCTTCCCCGTCCACCACGCCATACTGCATAAGCAGCGCCGCCGCGCCGGTCACGAAGGGCGTGGCGAAAGAGGTCCCGGTCTGGCTCACATACCGGCCGTCCGGCGCCGCCGTCTCGATGTTCACCCCGGGAGCCGCCAGGGAAGGCTTTAAGGCCCCGCCGTCTTCCGATCCCCGCCCGGAAAAGTCCGCGTAGGCGTCCGTGGCGGTATTGTAGGCGCCCACGGTGATAACATTGGAGGCCGTGGAGGGAATCGTCAGCGTATCGCTCTCCCGGGGGCGCAGGAAACGGGTGGCGCTTCCCGTGGCGGCGCTGCTGGGAAACCACATCTGATAGCTGCCGTCCACGATTCTTCCCGGCACCAGCCGCACGTTCCAGACACCGGAGTCAATATAGTCCCCCAGCGGAAGAAAATCCACATAGATTTCCTGTTCCACGCTGTAGGGGCTGGGTTCTCCGTAGTAGACCAGAAGCTCCGTTCTCCCCGCCCGGTATCGCTGGGTGGCCGGACGCTCGTAGAAGGGCCCCAGGACCGTTCCGTTTGGATGGACGAGAAAGATGTCAAATGTATCCACATAATTTTTCCAGATCTGCAGGCTCAGGGTCGGCTCGTAATTTCCCACCGCAAATTCCACATTCTGAATCTCCCCGGCCGCAAGCCTGCCTCCCGCATGTCCGGCCGCTGCGCCTTCGTTGCCGCTGCCCACGCAGAAAACCGATTTCCACAGATTGCTGATGTCGTCTATATAAGTCTCCAGAAGACTCTTCCCCGTATGGGAACCGTAGGTATTGCCGAAGCTGATGTTGATTGCTACCGGCATCCGGTATTCCAGCGCCTTTTCGATCACATAGTTGATCCCCATCATCAGCTCCGTCGTCCGGGGAAAGCTGTCCGCTCTCGGACTTCCCAGCTTTACCACGAGGATCTCGCTCTCATAGGCCACGCCGTTATTGCCCGCGGCAATGGCCAGAACGCCGGTTCCGTGCCCGCTCACGTCCCGGCTCACCGGCAGCGCGTTCTGCCGCGCCAACATTTCACCAGACGTCTCACGGACAGCTCCCTGTTGCATCAGCCCTTCATCAACCGCCTCCCGAACTGCTTCCTGTTGCGTCAGCCCCTCCCGCGTCAACGCTTCATTGAGCTGCTCCTGCGTATACTCCGTTCCCACATAGTATCCGGGCGGCGGCGTCCCCTCCGCCGTCTGATCCCACAGGGCGCGGATCCGCGTGGTCCCGTCCAGGTTCCGGAACTCCGGATGGCGGTAATCCGCCCCGGAATCCAGCACCGCCACCAGCACCCCTCTTCCGGTGAGAGACAGGGGCGGACGCTGCACCGGCGTCATGCAGGAGGCCCGCTTTCCGTTTGCTCTTGCAAAATAAAGGCGCTTCGGCTTCTCGATATATTCGATCTCCGGAATATCCGCCAGCCACCCGATCAGCGACTCCGGCACCACCAGGATGGCGTATTCATTCAAAAGCCGGGTCACCTGAATATTTTCGGAGGCGATCCGCTCCAGGTCTCCCGTATATTTGACGATCAGCTCCCAGGTCCGCTCCTCCCGGTCATAGCCGGTATTTAACACAACGGATTTCTCCCGCTCTTCCTCCGTAGCCTCCAGCGCCAGATTCAGCTGGTTCTCAATCTTCTGGTCATTCATCGCACACTCCCGCCGCCCCTGATGGGATTTCTTCCTTATATGATATGTCACAAGGCTCCGGCCGCCCACCAAAAATCAGTATCCATACCGCTTCCTGTATTTCCAGTACATTCCCGCCGACAGGAGAAGCGCCATCAGCTCCGCCGCCGGCGTCGCCAGCCAGATCCCGTTCACGCCCAGCAGCAGGGGCAGCACAATCATGGCGGCCAGCATCAACACAAAGGATCTGGAAAATGCCAGCACCGCCGACACCACTCCGTTGGACAATGCGGTAAACATTCCGCTGGCAAAAATATTAAAACCGATGAAAAGCAATGCGATCGTGCAGATCCGGTTCCCGGTTACCGCCAGCGCATACACCGGATCCTCCGGACGGGCAAAGACCGCTACCAGCGGCTCCGTAAGTCCAAGGGACACTGCCACCGTGATCACGGACACCACACCGATCACCTTCCGGCTCAACGCCACCAGCTTTTTCAGCTTCTCCCGGTTCTGCTCTCCGTGGTAAAAGCTGAGCATGGGCGCCACGCCGTAAGAATATCCCGTGTACAGCGAGCTGGCGAACATGAGCACATACATGATGATCGTGACCGCCGCCACTCCGTCTTCCCCCACGTAGGTGAGCATGGTCCAGTTGAACATCATGGTGACAATCCCGGTTACCAGCGCCGTGGCCATCTCCGAACATCCATTCGACGCTGCGTTTACAAGGACCCTCAGCCGAAACACCGGCTTTTTAAAATGCAGCAGGCTCTCCTTTCGGCCAAACACGAACAGGCCCGCCACCGCCGTCACGGAGTATCCCAGCCCGGTGGCGATGGCCGCGCCGCCGATCCCCAGATGGAACACCGCCAGAAATACATAGTCCAGCACCATGTTCAGCACGCCTCCGGTCACGGAACAGACCAGGGAAAGCGCTGCCTTCTCACTGGCAATCAGATAGAGCGTAAAATTGTTCATCAGCAGGATGGGCACCGTAAATACCAGATAGCGGCTCAGATATTCCACGCAGTACCCCTCCACCTGGGCCGACAGACCCATGCCGGCGAAAACGCGGCCCATGGCGAGATATCCAAGCCCCCACATGAGGAGCCCCACTGCCGCATTGATCAGAATCAGCGCCGTAAAGTCTTCTCTTGCCTCTTCTGCTTTTTTCTCGCCCATCTTCTTCATAATGACTGCGCTGCCTCCCGTAGCCAGCATGGTGGAGACGGCTGTGACCAGCTGAATCACGGGCGCGGTCAGATTGATGGCGGAAAGGGCGTCCGTACCGATGAGATTTGACACGAACAGACCGTCGACCATGGTATAAAAGGACATAAACACCGTCATGGCGATGGTCGGAACGGCAAATTTCAGGATATTTTTCAGAGTTACCGGTTTCAGGTATCCATTTTGATTTTCCATGTTTTTTCTCCTTTTGTCTTGCATTTGTCCCCTGTATCCGGTATCATAAACCATACAGTAACTGTACAGTCAAGAGCCATTTGCAAAAAATCGGCAGAGAACAGAGATTGCATGTCACTCGGCTTCATGCTATATTTTATATAGGAACAAACTGACAAATCGGAATGTAAGTGGAGAATAAATGTATGAAGGATTACGATAATTTATGGGATGATTATTCGATTGAGTTCAACTCAAAACTGGTAGATTCAGGCGGAGACTGGAGCAGACTTGATGAAGACGAACAGGAGATTGCAGCTTTGTGGAAGCTGTATGTGGATATCAATAACGGAGGATTTATCCAGTTCTTCTGCAACTGGGGCTTCCAATGTTTATGCTATGCCATGCGTGGGCTGAAACGCATAGAAGATACCAGTCTGTACGATTTGTTGGACGATACCTATTGTAATGTTCTGGATAAATTTAAAAATGACACCAGATTAACAGCGTATTGGGATATACCAGAATATTTGACGGATGAAGATATGGAACGCCTTGACGCTGCCGATACACAGTTTTACGAAACGGAATGTGAGCATTTTACAAAAATGGCTTACGAATATTATAGGCAAACGCTGAAGAAAATGGTAACGCCGGTTAACGGTTAATTATCCCTGTTTGCGGTAAACAGAACTCCCATTGATCAGGCTGGTAAACATCCAAAACAGGCGCAGTGCGCAGTTTGTCAACACCATAATATCAGAAAGGAAGGATACCAAAATGCCGGAATTGCCCAGTATTCCACTCACCCACCAGGAAGGCGTATACAAGGTGGCCGATTTCAGCGGGGACCTTGACGACGACAACGCAATTTTCTTAGACTATGACCCCCAGTATCAAATGCTCACCTATGATATTCCTGTGGGAAAGGACCGGCGCGGGATGACGCTGTACAATGTACCGGAAGACGATCTCGACCGGACGCTCCTTGCCGCCTATGACAAGGAGGGACACCTTCAGACCATCACCGCCATGCTGAGCGGTCACGAAACGCTTTTGTACATCCGTTATGAAAACGAAGCGCATGCCAGGCAGAAAATCCATAGATTTGCCATCCGGAATGCAAATGCCATAATTGAACAAATCCAACGATGTCCGGATGTCGTGGCAAGGCTTTTCATTGAGTATTACATGGATGCGGATACCATAGATTACCATGCAGTGATTGGCACCGCGGCTCAGATGGAAGCAGTCATGCAGAAAGGTTATTACGAGGATTCCTGCGATTATTCCGGCAACTACCCATCCGAAAACATTGAGGGCGATAATGAGAGGCTGATCACAATGGTGCGCTGCGCCGAAGGCCATCCATGTGAAAATTTCCGGTATGCAGTGGAAATTATGTCAAGACATATCGAGGAACACGCGTTGCCAGCGCTGCACAAGACGGAGGATTTTAAATTTATCTGTGCGGAATATGACTGAAAATCAGAATCGAAAGAGAGGATACCATGAAAAAAATCGCTTTGACAGCAAGCATTCTGTTTATTATTTTAACTTTTATTGGCGCAGGATATGTTTTATATAACAAAGGGCAGGTAAATGCAGGGTATGCCGTTATTCCATCCGTATTTGCCATTGCCAGTACCGCCTTTTATCGAAACCAAAAATAACAGCTGCATTGATGCGTTTAGGCAGAGCGGCAAACCGGAAGTTACAGAATCAGGAGTGGTAAAAGAATGTTTTATGTTATTTTCGATTTCATAATGGCAGTGATTATGTTTTTGTCTGGAACATGGTTTTACAAATCAGATGGGAAAGCTGCAAATTTCTTATCAGGTTACAATAGGAAGTCAGAAACTGAACGTAAGAAATATGATGAAAAAACCATGTGTAAGGCTTACGGAAAAAGAATGATCGTTATGTCGCTGCCGTTTGTCCTGGGAATCATGATAGATATTCAATATCAGGGAATTGGTTGTTTGACTGCATGGATTGTATGGTTTGTTATGTTTATCTTATTACTTGTTGATAGAACCAAAAGAGAACGTTAACTTCCCGTTTATCGGGGTACTTCCATCATTGTGAAAGTGTCTCTGTCAGATATTCTCTTGATGAGTACTGTCAGCCGCCGCCCAGGTCTCTGAAATCTCCCGGAAGGAATCTGCATGGAAAAAGAAAGAAAACTGCTCACCATCGGCCAGTTCGCCGCCCTCCACGGCATCAACAAAAAGACGCTCATGTGGTATGACCAGATCGGCCTGTTCCGGCCGGCCGCCGTCAACCCGGTCAACGGCTACCGCTGCTATGACTATCATCAGAGCGCCGTGCTGGAGACGATCCTGCTTCTGCGGGAACTGGACGTATCCATCCAGGAGATCCAGGATTTTATGAAAGATCGTTCTGCTCAACATCTGAAACACCTGCTGGAAGAAAAGATTGCCGGACTGGACCGGCAGCTTCGGCATCTGCAGGCGGTCCGAAAGACCCTGTGCGGCCATCACCAGAACATGGTCACCCTGCTGACCATGGACCTGTCTGAAATCAGTATTGTGGAAAAAGAAGAGCGCTGCCTGGTGACTGTGGAGATCGACCGGGACACTTCCTTTGAAAAAGAGGTGGAGCTGATTACCGCCGAGACTGCCCGGTACGGCCTCGGCCGCCTGCACAACGCCTCCTACGGCTCCATGATTCCCGTCTCCAGCCTTCAGGAGGGCAGCTTTGACGATTATACCCGGCTCTTTATCGAGATCCCCTTTCTGCCGCGCAAAAAAGGGCTGCATATACAGCCCGGCGGAACCTATCTAAGAGCTTTCCACAAAGGAGACTGGAATCAGCTCCCCCAGCGGTATCAGGCGATCCTTTCCTA
>CAJUQO010000090.1 GCA_910588295.1 uncultured Lachnospiraceae bacterium
GATATTATCGAATGGCTGACAGAAAAAGGGTTCATTCAGTAAATTGTCATAGGGGGAGGGCAGCATGAAACATAAAGCAGGGCCGACAAAGAGAACGGGGCGCCCAGGTCATCCCCGGACGTTCCCGCTTCGGTTTCCTCCTGCTGGTAAATCACCGCCCCTCCAGCCTGTGCCATTTTGCCACAAATGAACCGCAGTCAATGTAATGTAGTGGTTTGGTGAAACCACCCTTTACACAATACATCTCAGAAAGAATATCTGATGAAATACGCAAAAGAACACGGTTTCCCTAACCCGAAATTCTACGTGGACGACGGCTATATGGGTACGAATTTTGACCGCCCAAGCTTTAAGAAAATGTCGGCGGACATTTCTTGACACAGCAGTAAAAATATAATATTGTATTTTCAATAATAAATTTTCTGCACGCTGACGGAATGCTCGTATGAGCGGGACATTCGGCATTTTGCTGCGGAGATGGAAAAAGAATAAATGACGGCTGTGGGCGGGATGAGAATATGGTAAATTTAGTGATTGCATTGGAATGTTTCGGTATAGGCCTGATTTTTGTTGCATTGTTGCTTTTGCTCAATGGGGAGGGAGCCAGGGAACAAAAGCTTCTGATCATCATTATGTGCGGTTCTCTGGTACAGAATGTAGGCTACCTGCTGGAGTTGACGGCGAAATCGGTGGATGCCGCCATAACGGCGATGACTGTGGAAAATGTGGGCTCTGCATTTGTGCCGTTATGCTATTGCTGGTTTATTTATATCTATTGCTCTGTCGCTCCGCCGAAAAAGTTTCTGAGATTTCTTGCCGTTGTCAGTTTCTTTGTTTTGCCTACCGTATTTTTCAACTGGGCTGGTCTTTTCTACCGGGAAGTACAGTGGCTGGAAGCGGCCGACGGGTTTCACTATGTCAGCATCACCTACGGCCCGCTGTATGTGGTCTTTCTGTTTAGCCGCATTATTATTCCTTATGCGCTTTGCATACATACGCTGGTACGGGCGATCCGAATGCGTTCCGATCAGCAGCTCAACCGGCAGTACTGGACAATTTTTGGAATTTCCACTCTGCCGGTCATCGTGCTGGTGGCCTATGTATGTAAGATCATAAACATATTTGATCTGACTCCTGTGACACTGGCTATCTCTATGGCCATGGTGGTTATCGTACTGTGGAGCAGGCGCAATTACGATTTCCGCCATCTGGCTGCCGAGAAGGTGCTGGAGGGACTGGGGGACGGCGTGATCGCGCTGGATGATCACGATAGACTGGTCAGCTACAACAGGGCGGCGGCAGGTATTTTTACTGCGCTGCAGTCCCACAAACCGGGGGAAAATATCCGGGTATTGGAGGAGTTCCGGGAGGAAATGCTGAATGAGGATATTCCCCAGAGCTTTTCCATTAACGGACAGCACTATGAGAGCCACACCAAGTATATAGTAGATGAGAACGGCAAAAAACAGGGCTGTGTTATTCTGATTCTGGATATGACGGATATCAAGGCCTACATCAATGAGATCAAGCGGGTGCGGCGCCAGGCGGAGAAAGCCAGCATTGCAAAGAGCGAATTCCTGGCCAATATGTCCCATGAGATACGTACGCCGATGAACGCCATCATCGGATTGAACGATATAATCATGGAGGAGTGCGGCGATACCGAAATATATGCCCATGCCAAGGACGTGCAGTCTGCGGCAAAGAATCTGCTGACTATTATTAACGATATTCTGGATCTTTCCAAGGTGGAAGCGGGCAAGATGGAGCTGATCTATACGGATTACTACATAAAAGTCATGGCCGACGAGATCATGGGCATGATGGATATGGCGGCTTCCCAGCGCGGGCTGATCTTAAAATACGAGTGCGATGAGACGATTCCTTGCCGTTACAGCGGAGACGAGGGGCGGATTAAACAGATCCTGTTGAATATTTTAAGCAATGCCATTAAGTTTACGAAAAAAGGATATGTGCGGGCGTATATCACAGGAAGACCTGGGGAAAATCCGGGAGAAGAGCTGATCACCTTCCGTGTGGAAGACACGGGTTGCGGGATTCGGGAGGATGATCTGGCGAAGATCTTCGAGGATTTCAGGCAGGTGGACTCCAGGCGCAACCGCAGTGTGGAAGGCACCGGTCTGGGGCTGGCCATCGTGAAGCATCTTGTGGAAATGATGCAGGGCACGATCGATGTGGAGAGCACCTACGGAGAGGGAACCGCGTTTACGATCACGATACCTCAGAAGATCGTGGATCCCTGCCCTGTCTCTGAGATGCCGGAGATTACGGAGATGCAGCAGAAGATTACCGATATCTTTACCGCGCCCGGCGTAAAGGTGCTTATCGTGGATGATAATGTAATCAACAGAAAAGTGGCCAGAGGCTTTCTGAAAAATTACGAATTTGATCTGACAGAGGCGGAAAGCGGGCCGGAGGCCATCGATCTGGTGAAAGAGATCCGGTTTGATATTATCTTTATGGACCACATGATGCCCGGCATGGACGGCATTGAGGCGGCGGAGATTATACGCAGGGACTGCGGGGAGAACGGCACTGCGCCGGTTATGATCGCGCTGACCGCCAATGCCATGGAGGGAATGCGGGAACATTTTCTGGCCTGCGGTTTTCAGGATTTCATAGCCAAACCCCTTGACAGGAAAGAGCTGAACCAGCTTTTGCTGCGCTGGGTGCCGGAGAGGTACAGACAGGGGAAAGAAAAGGAAGAAGTGTTTAAACCCATCGATCCGGCCGATTTCAGGATCGAAGGAGTGGATATGGATGCGGCCATGCAGTACTATTCCGGAGATGAGGTAGGCTTTGTGGATCTGTTGGAACTTTACTGTATGGACGGAAAACGCAAGGCAAAACTTCTGAAGGAGCTGGAAAAAGAGGATATTCTGCGCTATCAGATAGAGGTTCACGGTCTCAAGAGCGCATCCGCCAATATAGGGGCCATGAAAGTCTCTGGGCTTGCCAGAGCCCAGGAGGAGGCGGCCGCGCGGGGAGACAGGGAATTTATATCCGGGCATTTTCCCGAACTGCTGGCGGAGTATGAGACGTTGCTTGCGGAGATCGAGCGGTTTCTGAAGCAGCGCAAGCAGGAGGAAAATCAAGCGGAAAAACTTCCTGCCCTGCAGACAGGAGAGATACATGAGGAAGCTTCGGCGGCGCTTTCGGAACTGGAGCATTTTCGTTCCAGAGAGTGCGCGGAAAGAGTGGATTCCATGCTGTTGCATGAACTGCCAGACGATGTGGAAGAACGTCTGGTACAGATACGGGAACAGCTGAAATTATATGAGGATGACCATGTGGAAGAGTTGCTGCGCCAGCTTTTGGGCATACTGGAAAAGGAGGACGAACGCGGATGAGCGAAACAGGGGGCGGAGATTCCAGAAAGTGTATTCTGGCAGTGGATGATACGGCAATTGTCCTGACCCGGATAGTGGATACCCTGCGCAGTGACTATGAGGTGATCACAGTCAATTCGGGGGTGCGGGCTTTGCGGTATCTGGAGCAGGAGAGACCGGATCTTATCCTGTTGGATATTGAGATGCCGCAGAAGAACGGTATTGAGACGCTGCAGGAAATACGCATGATGCAGGACAGAAAGGATATACCGGTGATTATGCTTACCGGTGTGTAGGATAAGGATGCGGTTTTGAAAAGTGTAAGGCTGGGGATCTGCGATTATATGCTGAAGCCATTTTCCTCGGAGGATCTTCTCAAGAGGATTCGACGGGTTTTAGATCCGGCCGAACAGGACGAGATGAAGTGATTTATAAAAAGAGAGAATCTGTTTTATGAATACTGTCATTGCAAAAGAAGAGCTTGAACGAATACTGGATCAGGCCGTTCAGGATGTGACGGAGCGGACGGCCGGCGTGCATCTTCACCAGGGAGAACAGTCGCCGGGGGAGGATCTGTGTACGGTTCAGATCACCTTCGATAAGGGGTTTCGTACAAGTCTTACGCTCTGCGCGGATACCGGACTGCTGTACCGCATGGCCTGCAATTCTTTTCATGAGGAATCGGTCAGCTCTGAGGATCTGGAAGAGTTCAGCAAGGAATATCTTAATGTGCTCTGTGGCAAAATTGCCAGGGCAATGTTTTTGGCCACAGAGGTTTCTGCTCATTTTGGTCCCCCGGTGTTTTATCGTGGGCGCTATGAGCCGGAAGGCAGTGAAATACAGTTTGTGCTCACATACACCGCTGAGCACTGTGGAGGTGCTCAGCTGATCCATCATGTGCCTTGTGCCAACGTGGATGGGGCGGTTTCCGGGGAAGCCTGAGAGAGGGGAGTGCAAGAATGAGCAAACGAATTATGGTGGTAGATGATTCCCGGCTGGTCCTGGTTCAGCTGGAGGACGTTCTGGCAGGTACGGATTATGAGATTGCAGCACACTGCCGCAGCGGTGAGGACGCGATCGCACGGTATGCGGAGGTGAACCCCGATCTGGTGACGATGGACATCATTATGCAGGGAATGGACGGCCTGGACGCTACCGAGATTATTTTGAAAGAACATCCGGATGCGCGGATCGTTATTGTCTCCTCTTTGGCATATGATGACACTTTTGAGCGGGTGAAAGCCATCGGCGCCAAAGCTTTTGTGGATAAACCCTTTCATCAGGAACAGCTTCTGCGGATATTCGAGGAAGCGCTTGCCTAGACATAACCGGGCGGAAGGAATGCGGGCTTTGGAGCATCTTATTATTGAATACAGATATTGACATACATACCGATGGTATGATAATATAAACATACCATCGGTATGTTTATGGTGGTTTAAAGATGCCCGGGTTAAAGACCACCCGATGGTTTCAGGGAAGAGCGGCAGGCATATTTTGTGGGGGAGAGATCAGATATGGCAAGAAACAAACATCCGGAGGAAACAGTCAATCGGATATTGGAGGCAGCCACTCGTCTTTTTATAGAAAAAGGGTACGAGCATACGTCCATCCAGGACATTATCAGCAATCTGGGGGGGCTCAGCAAGGGGGCGATCTATCACCACTTTAAATCAAAGGAAGATATTCTAGAGGCTGTTACGGATAAGATGACGGAAGAATCCAATAAGATACTGGAAAAGATTCGGGACAGGGAAGATCTGACCGGTAAGGAGAAAATGAAAATGATCTTCAAGGAGTCCGTGGGCAGATCCGATATGGATGATCTGTTTGCAGTTGGGCCGGATTTGAGCAACAATCCGAGACTGCTGTTCAGTACATTCCGGGATACGGTGGACAATGTAGCTCCATTTTATATTCGACCGATCATCGAGCAGGGGATCGCGGACGGCACGATTCAGACGGACTATCCGGCGGCGCTTTCGGAACTGGTCACACTTGCGGCAAATATCTGGATAAACCCGATGGTATTTAACAACACCATGGAAGAGTATTGCCGGAAGCTGATGGTATTTAAGCAGATGATGGAAGGATTTGGACTGGACATTGTGGATGATGAGCTGATAGAGAGAATGAGAGAACTGGCGGCGGTTTATCTGGAAACAAAGAATAAACAGTAACAAATAAGGAGAAATATGAAAATCTGCCCTGAAATAGAGGCAGATATCTTTTAAGAATAATAAATACCGTCATGCGGTATGTATTTAGAAAGTTTACATAAGATAAAAAGTGAGAGGGATGT
>CAJUQO010000091.1 GCA_910588295.1 uncultured Lachnospiraceae bacterium
GGATGCCCAGTTCAGAAGCCGCTTTTGCGCCGCCAAGTTCCTTTGCCAGCTTTACGGCCTGGATTTTGTATTCCATGTCGTACTTCCGTTGTTTTTTTGCCATTGTAGTTGCCTCCTTAATTCTCTTTGATTATACATCAAATCCTTGCGTATGAGTTGTCAACTAAAATGATACAACACCATATAATAAGGTAAGCGCGCAGGGCAGTAGAAATACTGCTCTTTTTTCTTTCCCATAGCATTTCCTGTCAGAATATGGTATGTTGTAAGTATCACAGTAAGCAGATTCATTTTTCTGGAAATGTACGATATAGGGGAAATATATGTTAAACAAAAAAACAGAGGGATTGGCAGGTTGAGAAAATAAAGGATGATAAAATGCTTTCAAAGGGGTGCCGGTTATTACCGGCTGGAGTGTTTGCCCCAATGTCTCTTGCGAAAAAACATATTGCAATCAAAATTTGCATATGCTATAATGCCAGTAGGCAAAAAAGAAAAGTGATAAGTTCCATGTGAACAAAGAACGAAATCCCCGAACCGTGGTGCAACACAGTCCGGGGATTCTTCTTTTCTTTTATAGTGGCAAAGCGCCCACTAGGCTATTTGTTGCCCTTGTCATGCCTGTCTAGCCATTTGCTGATGAGGTGGCAAACCACACCTGCCGCAACAGTCACAAGAAAAGTGATAAGTATTTCCATGAAAACACCTCCTCCCGTTGCCGGGTATCGGTTGGACAACGAAAACATTATATCACGCATTTCGGCATAATTCTACATTTTTCCATGAGATTAAAAAACTGAAAAAATGCTTGACTTGTTGTAGGCAGAGGCGCTTCTATGTTAGAAGCACTTTTTATTTTGGGTATTGACTTTTGTATAGCACTTTATATCAGAATATGGTATGTTGTAGGTGTTAATGTATTGGAAGATCGGGAAGTGAAAATTGACAGCGAATGTGTGAGGGATATTCTGTTTGCGATTGAGGAAAATTCTAACATTGAACACGGGTGCCATATGATGGGAGCATATCGGAAGTATCCGGAATTAGAAAAATATGGAGGGGAGGGCTTTATTCCTTGCCATGTGAGATATATGGAAATGAAAGGCATGCTTTTTAAACCGAACAAGGAATTTGCGGACAGTTACGACCTAACACCAGCAGGACATGAATTCCTTGCAAACCTCCGGGAAAAAAGCAACCGGAAGAAAATACAGGGCATTTCTTCCAGTATTGGAATTGCAAGCCTTAAGGTGGTATCGGCAATAGCAGAGGGAGTTGCTATTGCCGCTGTCAATCAAAAATTAGGGCTTGCCCATTATGTATTATCTATACATTCCTGATGTATCCCACTCCGTCCCGAATCACGATCTCCGTCCCATACGGTGCGGACAGTTCGCTCAGATAGTGCAATACCCCTTCGTCGCCCGTCAGCACCGGCACACCTTTCTGCGAGCGTTTCTTTTCCATCCCCAGGGCGATCGGATACAGCCGAATCTCCGTAACCTGCCCGTTCTCTATCGTCCATCCCGCCATCACGGACTGCCAGATCTCCGGCAGAACGCCGTAGCCGGCCGTTCCGTTTTTGCTCCGAGCGTCCATATAGGAACCGACCCGCGTGTCAGGCGGCATTTTCTTATTCCGGTAGGCATCCCCGGGCTGTAACAGTACGGTCTCTGTCTCAAACAGGAAATTCCCCAAGCTGTAGAAAATGGGTGCGCCCTGATAGATCTCAATCCCTCTCAGCTCATGCGGCCCGTGGCCGATGACGGCAGACGCCCCTGCGTCCACGCATCTTCTGGAAAAAGTCTCCAGAAACATAGCCGGTACGTTTGTGGCGGTATCCCGCATCTCGTGGGCATGGAAGCTCACCAGCACCACATCGGCCTGGCGTCCCGCCTCCGCGATTTCCCGTTCCGTGCGCACCATATCTTCCTCAAGCGGCCTTGTCTCCACCCAGTCTCTGGTATCCAGCATAAACAGATAACGGCCAAATGGCAGCATTCCCGGGTCCGGCGGATTTTTATAACCGTTTTTCACGGATTTTTCTGACTCCGCATTGATATTCGTCAGGGCCGCCAGCTCCCCGGCTTTCCGGTAATTCTCCTGCGTCACATGGTAAATCGTCTCAAAACGCAGCGGATTCAGCCCAGGCCTGCCGCACATCTCATCACTCTGTATCCCTGCCATTCCCGATTCATGGAATGTAGCCGACAGGGAAATCAGTGCCACGCGCCCGTGTTTTGTCTCCAGATAGCACGCCCTTGAAGCATCGGCCAGATGCTTTCCGGTTCCGGAAAATATCATCCCCCGTTCCCGCAGGTGGGCGATTGTCGCCAACACCCCGCCGTGGCTGTAATCGCAGGAATGGTTGTTGGCCGTATTATACAGGTTAAAACCGAATGACCGGATATCGTCCAGCATCTGCGGCCCGGTCATCGCCCATGTCCCGCCGGAAAAGGCGGCCGGATATCCCTCGTGGTCGTGAAATGTCATTTCCAGGTTGGAAAATCTCACGTCATGCCTGCCGATCAGCTCCTTCACTTCCTTAAATCCCTCATACCCGCCTTCCGGGAGGCTCCTGGTAATAAAGGCATCCCCCGTCGCAATCAATGTGATACTCAATCGCGCACCTCCTTTTTCATACTTGCTTACTATGCTTATTTTTCACGCGGAAGGATCCGTCCGCGGAACCGCACGCCGAATACCTCTCCGTCATCATCTGTCATCAGCATCAGATCGTCGCTTCCCACCAGCGTTTCCACCGTAAGCACTCCGGGAAGCAGCATTCGGCACCCGGTCTCCGCACCGCCCACCAAAAGCCCCATGCCGTTCTCCCGCGCCTCCAGTACGACATGGACACCTTCGCCAGATCGGTAGCTTCCGGCCGCCTTTTCCTGAAGCGTGCGGCTCCAGGCAATAACCGGGGCCGGTTCTGGCTCCTCGAGCGGAAGGCCGGTATGCAGCCGAAATGCCATATCGGCCACATAGGAAGCCGGGACGCCGGTCGTGTTGCAGAGTACGAGCACCCCGACTCCCAGCCGCGGTTCCCAGGCCATGTGGTTGGAGATTCCGGTCAGACTGCCGCCATGTCCCCAGATCGTCAGGCTGCCGATCCTCTTTTCAGCCAGGCCGTATCCGTACCACTGGCCGTAGTGGTATTCCTGGCGCGGACGGCACATTTCCTGAATCGACTCCCGGCTGATAAGCCGCTGCCCGCCTCCTGCTTCCCCATTTCTCAGATACATCTGCACATAGCGTTTCATATCGCAAAGCGTCGATTTGACTGCACCGCCCCCCATCAGAACAAACGCATTGTCATAGAAATCCCGGCTGTGCTCCCGCCTGCCGTTTCTGTGAATATAAAGCTCCGTACCGTTTTCATCCTCCGCCGGGCGCACAAACTCACAGAAGCTGCGCGTCATCCCCAGCGGCTCCAGAATGTGCTTCTTTATATATTCCCCATAGGAAGCTTCCCCGCCGTAAAGGTGGATGAGCTCCGAGAGAATTCCGTATCCGTCATTACAATAGCTCATATACTGTCCCGGTTTTCCCAGGCGCTTTGTCTGGCGGTTCAGACGATTACAGACTTCTTCCAGCCCTTTCTTCGCCAAAACCGGGTCGTATCCCAGTTCCCGCTTTCCATTCTCGTAGATCCCCAGCCCGTCCGCGATATCGCGGACAAGCAGCCGCTTTAGCGGAAAATATCCCCCGCTGTGCGACAGAAGATGGGAAATCGTCACCCGCGTATCCTTAAACTGCGGAAGATAGCGGGAAACCGGATCCGTAAGCACCAGAAGCTTCTGTTCTGCCATCTGCATAATGGCAAGTGCTGTAAAGGATTTACTGACCGAAGCCATTCCGCAGATCGTGTTTTCGTCCATCGAAAGCCCGGCTTCCGCGTCGCGGTATCCGAAAAAGCGCTCATACCTGACATGCTCTGTATCAAAAATGGAAACCGCCATTCCTGCCGCGCCGTAACATTCCATGACCTTGTATACAGACTCCTCAAACTGTTTTACCCTGTCCATTGCTTCCATATTTACCCCTTATCTCTTTCCCTTTCCTTCCCGGCCGGTTGGTTTATAACCGCACCAGCCGGGCCGTTACCATTCCTGCCCCTGAAAATCACTCCCAATGCGGCAAATACATCCGGTTATTCTATTTTCCACGGCTGCGCCGCTGTACTAACCTGCTCCATTCATCTCCCTGACATGATGGCATGCAACAAAATGTCCCGGCGCCAGTTCCTCCGTCGGCGGGGTCTTTTTTCTGCAGATATCCGTACACAATTCGCACCGTGGCGCAAACCGGCAGCCCGGCTTCGGGTTGATGGGAGACGAAATCTCGCCTTTCAGGAGAATCCTCTCGTTCTGCCTGTCAATGTCGGGAACCGCGATGGCAGCCAGAAGCGCCTTCGTATACGGATGATACGGATGCTCAAACAGCTCATCTCCCTGGCTGTACTCCACCACCCGGCCGAGGTACATGACAAGAATATCGTCCGAAATGTGCTTTACCACGGACAGGTTATGCGTGATGAAAACATAAGTCAGCTCCAGCTCAGCCTGCAGATCCTGCATCAGGTTTAAAATCTGGGCCTGAATCGAGACATCGAGTGCTGACACCGGTTCATCACAGACAATAAATTTCGGGTTCATTGCCAGCGCCCTCGCGATGCCGATTCTCTGCCTGCGCCCGCCATCCAGCTCGTGCGGATAAGCGCCTGCCAGATTGGGAGCCAGACCCACGGTCCGCATCAGGGCGGCCACGCGCCGCAGCATGGACTGCTTATCCGGACAGGCCCGGTAGATTTCCAGCGGCTCCTGTATGATCTCACTGACGCACATCCTGGGATTGAGGGAGGAAAACGGATCCTGAAAGATAATCTGCATATTACGCCGCAGCTCCTTTAGCTGCGTTTTTGACACACTCGTGATATCCTGTCCCTCGAAATAGATTTTACCGTCTGTGCTGTCCAGAAGATGGAGAATCGTCCGCCCCAGCGTTGACTTTCCGCATCCGGATTCCCCCACAACGCCTAGCGTTTTCCCTTTTTCGATAGAGAAACTCACATCATCCACTGCATGCAGCATTCCGGCCGGCGTCTTAAAGTACTTCTTTAAATGTTCCACTCTGAGGATTTCACCCATTCGTCCTGCCTCCCTCCTGCGCCCTCAGACATTTCACAAAATGTCCCGGGCTCACTTCTGCGGTCTGCGGATGGCAGCTCTCACACTCCGGGAGCCTGTACTGGCATCTGGGCGCAAAACAGCATCCCTTTGGCAGATTGGCCGGATCCGGCATCAACCCTGGTATGGGAACCAGCCTGGTATCCTTTTTGTCGATGTTGGGAATCGAGCCGAACAGC
>CAJUQO010000092.1 GCA_910588295.1 uncultured Lachnospiraceae bacterium
GGTTGTAAACCTCTTTTGTCAGGGAGCAAGGGGCGCCACGTGTGGCGCTGTGAGGCTGCTTCTTCCTCTTCTTTGAGTCTCTGAATACGGGCCAGCTCCGCTTCCTCTTCTTCCTTGGAGATTGCCTCCTCAAATTCTACATAAACATCGGCATAATCGCTGGAAATATAACCGATCAGACTGTCTTCCTCTGTCTCGCCGGCGCTGACCAGTATCTCTATAAAATTCTCGCCGGCTTCGTTTATAATATTTTCCTCTCTCACCAGATAGGTCTCACCCTGAGCCAGTAATGTCATCACCAAGCTCTCGGTGCTGGGTTCCTGTCTAAGCTTCAGAGTAACCGCCGTGGTTCTTGCCCATACCGTGCCCACTTCTTTGGCGATCCGCTCTGCTTCCTCGCCGGTCACGAAAAACTCCGCCTTCATATATCCTTTTACATTACCGGATTCTATGTAATACCACTGGCCATCCTCACCGTCCACCGTATCCAGGATCGTGGCGGCAGCCTTATCATAAATCTTACCTACCACTTCGCCCTCTGTGCTGGCCGCATCGCGGATATTCACATAATTGGACACGCGGGTAATCGCTATATTGTCATAAGGAGACGGCGCATTTGTCTCTGTGGGAGTCTCTGTCTGTGCAGCCGTAGTTTCCTTTTGGACGGCAGCCATGCCTGCAACACCTTCTCCGGCTACTGTCATCGCGGCTGTGGTTTCTTCGGCGACTGTGGTTTCTTCGGCAACTGTGGTTTCCGTCACACTTTCTTTGGCAGCGGTTGTTTCCTCTGCGCTTTCTGTGGCGGCGGATGTCTCCGTCACACTTTCACTTGCGGCAGAAGTTCCCTCCTCTGTGGTCTCCGGTGTGACCGTCTCCGTTTCCTTCACCGTATTCGCGGAAACTTTCGTCTCTAAAAACTCTTTCAGTTCCTTTTCCGGAGCCAGGCTGCTGGCATAATAATTATTCATAGGAATCGAAATCCCGGCCAGCGCCGAATCCATCGGCAGAATAGAAACAGACGCCGCTCTGGCTGAAATCGGCAGCATAGACGCAACCGTGAGCGCTGCTGTCGCATAAGCACATGCGGCGATAACCGCTTTCTTATTATTTTTATATTTCATTGGTACCTCCAATTACAACCACTCTGTTTTGTATATTCCCGCAGGGCCTGCGGAAATTGTTACAAAATTATTAAATCGTCTTTGACATTATAACAAATGAATATTTCTTTGTCAACCGCCTAACCCTTAATCTTCACGTTTGGTAAAACTTACAATTTTTTTGTTCGATAGAATACACTTTTTCACCATAATTTCCCGTTGCTCTTCAGCTATGCTACGTTTCAATAGAATGAGGCTTGCAAGCCGATAGAGAAAGATGTACAATACTCAAAAGCAATCATTTGAGAAAGGGTTTCACAAGACATATGGAAGAAGATGATGTAAGAGTACCGGTTTATCTGGTAAACGGGTTTCTGGAAGGCGGGAAAACCTCCTTTTTGCGTTTTACTGTCGCTCAGGAATACTTTGATATCGATGAGCCCACGCTATTGATCCTCTGTGAAGAGGGAGAGGAAGAATATGATCTTAGAGAGCTGGCAGATCATGACACAAGGCTGGAGATTGTAGAGGATCAGGAACATTTTAACGAAGGATTTCTTCAGAAGCTGGAAGAAATCTATCAGCCCGGCCGTGTGCTGATCGAATACAATGGCATGTGGCAAACCGGCCGGCTTCATCAGATGGAGCTGCCCGAGGGCTGGGAGATTGTCCAGCAGATCACAACGATCGATGCCTCCACCTGTCAGGTGTATATGAATAATATGAAGTCTTTGTTCATGGATATGGTCAGAGATTCCGAGCTGGTCATTTTCAACCGCTGCACCCCGGAGCTGCCGCTGGCCTCCTTCCGCCGGAACATCAAGGCCGTAAATCAACGTTCGGAAATTATCTTTGAGGACGAGACGGGCGAGCTGGACAATATATTTGAGGAAGAAATGCCTTTCAATCTCGATGCGCCTGTGGTGGATATTCCGTTAGAGGACTATGGAATCTGGTATCTGGACGCCCTAGAACACACGGACAGATATCTCGGCAAAACCCTTCGATTCAGAGCCCAGGTAATGAAAGACCGGCGAATCGGCCACGGAATCTTCGTACCCGGCCGCATGGCTATGGCCTGCTGTGAAGAAGATACCTCTTTTATCGGATTTATCTGTAAAAGCGATCAGGCCGAAACATTAAGAAACGGCCAATGGATTACGCTGACTGCAAAACTGGCCGAGGAATATGCCCGGGCTTACAGGGCGAAAGGGCCTGTGCTATATGCGGAAAGCATTGAAGAAGCCGATCCGCTTCCGGATGACATGGTGTTTTTTAATTAAAGGCGTCACTGCGCAGGATACGCTTCCGGCGCGCCGCAGATATGTTTTGCAGATATGTTTTGCAATCGCGCATTTGGCCGGATACTTCAATATAAGCCGGAGGCCCTTTGAATGCTCTGTCACTGCATTCGCGGCCTCCGGCTTATTTTCTCTAATGTTATAAAAACTTTTTCAGCTCTTCAATATTATTCTGCTCTGTCTTTAACAGCTTGTCCGCCAGGGCGGTAATTCGGGGATTGCTCTGATCATAATCATTTTTGTGCTGTATGATCTTGGTTACACCCATAGAGCTGCCCTGAATCATCATGTCGGCAATGTGAGAAACCGAAGAATCGGTCATGGTTTTCATCGTGGTCATCATCTGAGAAGATATTTTGGACATGGCGGAGATATTTTCCGGCTGGCCGCCCAATTCCCTCAGCATGGTATCCGCCTCGGCATAAATGCTTTCATACTCCCTCCGCTGCCGGTTCAGAGCGCCGGTAAAGGTACTGTTTTCATTTTCTACCTTGGGAAGCACATCCAAAATGCCCTGCCTGCCCATCTGTGTGTTCTGCCGGATAAAGTTCAGCATCGTCATATCATTGATCATCGTATCTGCCTCCATCAATAAGAATTTTGCTCTGCGAACCTCTTTAATCATGGGGAAGTTCAAAAGAACCTTCCGGTGATATAAAGAATGTCTTATGGAAAGTGTTTGCAGATTTACAGATATTATACGGACGAAGTCAGATCAACCTTCCGAGCAGTTATTTTTGACAGGCTGATTACCACTTTACTGTTCCAGCATCCACCGTTCTACCGAAGCCAGCGCATTAGCGCCGTCCGATGCCGCCGTCACAATCTGTCTCAGCTGCTTCGTCCGCACGTCTCCGGCCGCGAAAATGCCAGGCACAGAGGTTTCCCCGTCCTCCTCTGCAATCAGATAGCCCTGTTCGTCCGTTTCCACCAATCCGGCGAAAATCTCACTGTGGGGAACGATACCCACCGCTATGAACACGCCGTCTGTCTTTAACCGGATCGTTTCCCCGGTCAGCTTATTCTTAACTTCCAGCTCCTCCACGGAACTTGTCCCATGAATCTGCTCCACCGTGCTGTTCCACACCAGCTCCACATTCGGCAACGCAAACAGCCGCTCCTGTAATATTTTAGCCGCCCGCAGCTCATCCCGACGGTGAATCACATACACCTTCTCACACATCCTGGCGAGGAAAATGGCATCCTCCACCGCCACATCTCCGCCGCCTACCACTGCCGTGGTTTTATTGCGGAAAAATGCGCCGTCACAGGTGGCACAGTAGCTGACTCCTTTCCCCGCAAAGGTATCCTCACCCGGGACACCCAGCTTTCTGTGGGTAGCTCCGGTAGCCACAATCACTGCTTTAGCCTCATGGGTATGAGCAGCGCAGACCACTTTAAAGCCTGTCTCAAGCCTCTCAATGCCCGTTACCTCATCCTCCGCAAAGACCGCTCCCAGCTCCTCGGCATGGGTACGGAATTTCATCGCCAGGTCAAATCCATTAATGCCTTTCAGCCCCGGGTAATTTTCCACCTCATAGGTATTGACCACCTGCCCTCCGCTCATCAGTTCTTTCTCTATGATTAATGTCTCAAGCTTCGCTCTCTGGGCATAGATCGCTGCGGAGAGACCCGCCGGCCCTGAGCCAATAATAATCAGATCGTACTGTTTTTGATTTTCCATTTGTAACTCAGCCTCCATTCATGATTCTAATGGGTTTTATCATGTTTTCCTCTTTCTTGACGCAGTTTACTATGTCAGCAAGGTAGATTTGAAAGTTTATTTTCAACCTTTTCTATTAACCAGTATAGCACAGGCTTGCAGGTTTATGTATAACTTTTTCGGAAAAAGTGGTATACTTAAATAAGATCAAATGAATTGCGGAACTATAGATCAGCGACGAGCCGGGCTGCAAAATAATAAGTATCAGCGACTGAACATTCTACCGGCTCGGGGGACTAAAAGGGGAGTTGCGGTACTTTCATAGAAAGGGTGAACTTATGAGTAAAAAAACGGTTATCGTAACAGGCGCTTCTCGTGGGATCGGGAAAGCAATCGCAGTAAAATTTGCGAAAAAAGGCTATCAGGTGGCGATCAACTGTGTCAATCCCGCCCATGAGGATATGCTTTTGCAGGTCAAAAAAGATATTGAATCCTATCAGGTTCCCTGTCTTACATTCCTAGGGGATATGGGTATCTACGAAAAATGTGAAGAAATGTTTGCGAAAGTCCAAAAAATGTTCGGCGACCCGGATGTACTGGTGAACAATGCAGGCATCTCCTATATCGGCCTTTTACAGGAGATGAAGCCGGAGGACTGGGACAGAATTCTGCGCACCAACTTAACCTCTGTCTTCAACTGCTGCAAGCTGGCCATCCCCGGCATGGTCAGAAAACACAGCGGAAAGCTGATCAACATTTCATCTGTCTGGGGCAACACAGGCGCTTCCTGCGAAGCCGCCTACTCCGCCACCAAAGGCGGCGTCAACGCCTTCACAAAAGCACTGGCCAAGGAGCTGGCCCCCAGCGGCATCCAGGTAAACGCCGTGGCCTGCGGCGCCATCGATACGGAGATGAATCAGTGGATGGAAGATGACGATCTGCTGGCTCTCATCGACGAGATTCCTTCCGGGCGGCTCGGCAAAGCTGAGGAGGTTGCCGATCTGGTTTACCACCTGGCTTATAAGAGTAATTATCTCACCGGTCAGGTTATTGCACTGGACGGCGGATGGATTTAATCTCTTCGCTTCACAAACTTAAGGTTCCATCTCATTTCGCCATTTCGCGAATGAGTGGAACCTTATATTCCGGTCTATTTCATTTTTTTCGTAGCCGTTATAGCAATGGCTCCCGGACCGATA
>CAJUQO010000093.1 GCA_910588295.1 uncultured Lachnospiraceae bacterium
CTTTGCCTAATGGCATTATAGCATATGCAAATTTTAATTGCAAGATACGTTTTTTTATAAAAAATCTATCCTTATCTGGTATCAATCAAGGATTTTTTCTTTACAATTATCTCTTACTAATACTATAAATAAAAAATAGCATCTGGTATTCTGCCAAGATACCCGCGTTCCCTTCCGCTGCAAAGTATTCGTCCGCTGCATCCCTGCTCACGGCCAGAATCTCCCCTGCCCCTTTTTCTCCCCTCTGGATTAGTGCCCTGAACTGGTTGATCTCCCCGCACAGTCTCTGATCCGGGCAGCTGCCCAGCGTTCCCATTCTGCTGTCTGCCACCAGGCGGTCCAGAACATCGGTCACAGTGATCTGCCGGGCCTTCCCGCTCTTTCCGCCGATAAGATTAGCAAGGTTCTCTGCGGTCAGCGCAACCAGGTATTCTTCTCTTTTACTGCTGCCGCTGTCATGCACACAGGCGTAGCCCATGGTGTCGGTGTCCATGATCTGCTGAATCATCTGTTCATTTTCTGATTTCATGCATCCTCTCTCCCTCCTCGTTATTGTCTCTTCATATACGGATTTTGTTCAGGCAGTAAAAAAGAAGGATTCCTCCGGTTATGGAAGTTCCTTCTGCTTCGTATACAGATATCCTTTTCTCTAACTCAGCGTCATCCCTCCACTCTGTTCCTCTTCCGGCACTTCTTCCCTGCCTTCGTCCTGCACACTCTTCAGGCTTTCTGATATCGCCGGTTTCTTTTCTGTATACTGGATAACGATCCCGGAAAAGTCATAGCCCACAGGCTCCAGTACTTTTTTCTCCATCATTGTCAGTAATGCCTCCGTATCAAACTTGGCCTCAAAATACAGCTCCTTATCGATCTGGATCGGTACATCCATGCCTGCCGGATCCCTTCCCAGTATCATCCGCTGCCTGCCGAATACCTTTCCCCTCAGCTGCATCAGTCTTTCATGCATGTCCGGCTGTCCGTTGCAGTGCTTCAGGATGATCTGGACTGCCTTTTTCCATGTGGGTGTTTCTACGGTCTCACCAGAAGCAAATGTAACAGAGACCGGCCTCTTCCCTTTGAGCATGGACGGGGAAGTACTCCCCAGGCGGCATTCCCTGCTCCTGATCTCTGAACGATTGTATGGTTCCCCATTCTGATACATCCGGATCATGTCATCGCATCTCTGATTCACAACCTGCAGCAGTTCTGCTCTTACTTCTTCAATCAGTTCTATATAATCCATCGAAACATCCCCTTCCTTAAGGCATAAAAAAAGAACCAGAATCCATCCCTGCCTTAAGGATTTTTCTAATTTTCTTCCATGTAACGTCATACACATTTTTCTTTCTGTTTGTGGATGTAGTTCCTATTTCCCGCTTTTCCTTAACTCTATACACACCATACACAATTAAAACTATACTATACTTAACGTCCACCATATGCATATAGCCTTTTGTGCCGTCTTTCCCCTTTACAAGAACCCATTCTTTTCCGTCCGTTTCGAGAAAAAAACTGATCCTGAGCCGGAAGAACGTTTTTCATATGCGTCTCGTCCATTTCCTGATACACGGTGATATCTTCCGAAAGGGCATGGGGCCCCTCCGGCACAATACTGTAATATCCCCCGTCCTCATGAACCAGCTTCTGCCCGTCCACATCATACCACCAACTGTCATAGACCCTATTGGTATGGGTAAAATCCATACGGGATTCCCCAATCACATAGTTGCCCACGGTAAACCTGCTGCGCCCTGTCTGCTGCTCAAACGGAAATCCGGATACGCTCCCCAGATAATAATTGTTTCTGCCCGGCCGTCCTGATCCAAATCCTCGGATACCCGGCCGCCCGCCCGCCTTGTATTCCCTGGCGATCTCCTCATCCTCATAATCATAATTCACATCCGTAGGTTCCGTCATATAGTAGATCCGGGTATCCGTAAAAGCCAGGGGAGTAGCGCCCGCATAATCCATCAGCATACCCTCTGTTCTGTAAAAGCCGCACAGCATGCCCATGCCCTCATGCTTCTCATAAGAGGCCTTCTGCATCAGAGCAAACCCGTCCTCGGATCCCAGCTCCTGATACTTTCCTTCCCATGCGTCCGGAATCGAAACCGTGATCTCCTGCCAGGTATAAGTATTCAGCCCGGAGAACAGACTATCATCACCCAACTGCGGATCTCCCTGACGTACGTTTTGTTCCCCCTTCGGAGATTCTTTCTCCTCCTCCCCTCCGGTACCTGTCTCCCCGTTTTTTTCATCGCCCTTATTCATATTTTCCGACGCAGTATTTCCCGGGTTCTGTGATCCTTTTTCATCCCCGTTCTGGGAGGCTCCAAACATCACAAACAGACTCGCCGACAATAAAAGTACCACGCCGAATGCGACGGCGAAAATCCCCCTCTTTGTCCCTACTCCGGAAAAAATATTGGCAAACCTCTCTTTCAGCGTCCTAACGTCCCTGGAAAATTCACTGGTACACAAAACGGCCATCCTGTTTTTTTCGCGGAAGCACAGTTTAACAGCGCCGCGCCATATTGCCTTTTTTTCTTCCCGGGAAAAATGTCTGACCACGCATCCGTCACACAGAAGCTCCATATCCTGTACTGCCTGCCGCTCCATCCAAAAAACCGCCGGATTGAACCAATGAAGGGTCTTCGCAAAGGCCAGCTCTTCTTCTGCGTATTTTCTATCCGGAAGCACGATCTGCGGTTTTTGAATCCCGATCAGCATCGGCGTGGAGACAGCCGGGGACGTATAAACCGTATGCTTCTTCTGAAGCAAAGGGGATACGGCAAAATCAAAAGAATCCCCACACCGCACAGCACCGATATTTTCACTAATTCCCAAAACACCGTTTCCATAAAAACTCCTTTCCCTTATAAGCTATCCAGATAATCCTTAAGTTCCTTGATCTGGTTCTTTGACAGACCTTCCCCGTCATATAGAGCCGCTATAAATTTTTTCACCGAGTTCCCATAAAGTCTCTTTAGGATCGAACCGCACATGAAAGTCATGAGAAAATATGCGGATTTTAAACATTGTGTAACAGGGCCTGTCCGCTGCTCATCGGCGGACAGGCCCTGACATTAACATACTGTACGTCTAATCATTCCTTTCATCTCCCCAGAAAAACAGGGCCACAGTTCCCGGGCCGGTATGGCTGCCGATCGTGGTACCGATGGGGAATATCTCCACCTGTCCCTGCAGATGGGGGAACTGCTCTTCCACCATGGCCGCAACGGCCTTCGCGTCCTCAATACAGAGAGAATGGCTGAGGAAACACTTACCGTCGTAATCCGCCCTCTTCTCGGCATAAAGCGCCATTTTCGCAACGATCTTTTTAATCACCTGACGCTTTCCGCGTATCTTTTCCCTTGGCGCCAGATGACCGCCCTGATCCATATTGAGCAGAGGGCAGATATTCAATACTGTCCCGATAAAACCGGCAGTTTTAGAGATCCTCCCGCCGCGTATATAAAAAGTCAGATCCGTGGAGAAAAACCAGTGATGCATACGCAGTCTGTTCTCCTGGGCCCATTCATAAAGCTCATCAATCGTCTTCCCCGCGTCACGCATATCGGCCAGCGTGTCCACCAGCAGACCGTAGCCGCTGGAGGCGCCCAGAGAATCCACAATATAGATCTTGCGCTCGGGATATTTCTGTGCCAGCTCCTCTTTCGCCACCCAAGCGGAATTGTAGGTTCCGCTGATTCCCGAAGACAGCGTGACGTGAAGGATATCTTTTCCCTCTTTCAGCATAGCCTCAAAATGTTCCGCATACTCCATGGCGCTCACCTGCGACGTCTTGGTATCCGCGCCGTTCTCCATCCTGCGGAACAACTCTTCCGAAGACATGGTCACGCCCATATCATCCGGATATTCCACTCCGTCCAGCATAAATTTAAAACACACATACCGAAGATCCCGCGCCTTCATACGCCCCGGAGTCAGATCAACAGTGGAACAACAGCTGATATAATAATTATTCATGATAAAAACTCCTTTCACTGAACATCCGAAAAAACGTCTGTCCCCTTAACATCTATACTTTATGTGATTTCTGCGCTTTTATCAATCATAAATATTAAATTGCATTGCTTTTTAAACAGTTTTCCGGAAATTAGATGTTTTACCCACGGCAGAATCACCTGCGGCGCTAAGATCTTGCTTTTACGAAACATGCTTTTACAATTTCAATATTCCTATCGGATAAAATTCGTCATGTGAAACTCTTCTTTCTCCGGCAGACCATATTGTTCTCTGCCAAGCGCGATACTCTTCATGAGAAATATCATATTCCTTGCCAGCGTCCGCATGCTCTGCAGCCCTTCTTCATCCTGAACTGCTCCTCCGGCTTCTCTGCCATGGATGCTGTTCCAGTACTGGCCAGAGGCCACAGGCATACCGGAAATTGTGAAATATTTATTCAGTTCATCAAAGGTAGCCGACAGGCCGCCGCGCCTTGCCGCCACCACACTGGCCCCCACTTTCATGGTCTTATCGAAAGGCGTGCTGTAAAACAGCCGGTCAAGAAATGCGATGATATGGTATAAAAAAAGTTGACAGCCCATTCTCAAGGATTTGAGATATAATCAAGAGAATAAGGAGTGAACAAAAATGGCAGAAAACAGGCAATACGACCATGAATACAAAGTACAGGCAGTGAAACTCGCAAAGGAAATCGGACAAGCAAAAGCCGCCAAAGAACTGGGGGTACCAAAGAATACTATGTATGGCTGGGTACGGGCCAACCGCCTTGGCAGCCTCGACCTTGGGGCAGGTTCACAGACCCCGCAAAGCGCCATGACGCTTAATGAGGAACTCTTAAAGCTCCGACAGCAGGTTAAGGAACAGGAAAAAGAAATCCGCCGTTTGAAAAAGGAAAATGACTTTCTTGGGGAAGCCAGCGCTTTTTTCGCCGCGAGCCGTCTGAGGTCAGCAAAAACGAAAGAATGAAGTTTATTGCGTTTAAAACCAAAGACGGCGAATTAAAAGGAAATATTTCTTTTTACTGCAGAGCCCTTCGTGTCAGCAGGCAGGGATTTTACCGGTACCTTGCAAATAAAGACCGCCCATGGAAGTACCAGGCTCTGGCAGATGCCATGATGGAGATCCTTGAGGAAGACGATTGTAATGACACCTACGGCCGGATCCGCATGTATCAGGCATTAATGTTAAAACAGCCTGGAAATGTGGATATTCCCAGCGAACGTACTGTTTACCGTGTCATGGAGGATATTGGA
>CAJUQO010000094.1 GCA_910588295.1 uncultured Lachnospiraceae bacterium
ACGGAACCGGCCGTAAGAAAGACTTTATCACATCCTATGTAACCGAAGCAATCGGGTTAAAATTGTAATCTGCTGCCCCCGCAGGGGCGGCAGCCGTAAGAACATATATAAAAGGAGGTACCCCTCTTGACTCTGGAAGAAAAACTCTCACATTTACAGGCATCCTCCATGGAAGAGGCGCGGGCGGAAGGCAATGCGATCATTGACAACTACCGCGAAGCCCTGGAAAAGGTATTGAAGGACCATAAAGAGGAAATGCGCTGGCAGGCTGAGACACGCATCAAGGCAGAGCAGTCCAACGCCAGGCACATGCTGAATCAGGCAAACGCCAGAACACAGCTTGAACTCAAGAGAAAGACCGGCAAGGTACAGGTCGAACTGAAAGATAAGATTTTTAAAGAAGCGCATATGCTGGTAAATGAGTATATGCAGACGGACGAGTATGAGGCTTATCTGGTCAAATCCATCCGCAAGGCCACGGAGTTTGCCCCAGGAGAAGATATGACCATCTACATCAACCCCTCTGATGAGCCGCGCCTTTCCTCCCTGGAAAAGGCGACCGGCACACGGCTGACCGTGAGTTCGGAGGATTTTATCGGCGGAACCCGGGCAGTCATCCGGGAACGCAATATTCTGATCGACAACTCATTCACAACACTGCTGCGCAATGAGTATGACAAATTTATTTTCTCAGGAGGTGACGGAATTGCATAATATCGGAACAATCTACGGTGTCAACGGCCCCGTCATCTATCTGAAAGGCAATACGGGCTTCCGTATGCAGGAAATGGTATATGTCGGTAAGGAAAAGCTGGTGGGCGAGGTCATCGCGCTGGATAAGGAGATGACGACCATCCAGGTGTACGAGGAGACCACCGGGCTCCGTCCGGGCGATGAAGTTATCGCCACCGGAAGCGCCGTGTCCGTAACCCTGGCCCCCGGCATCCTGAACAATATTTTTGACGGAATCGAGCGCCCTCTGGAACGGATCGCCGAGACGGGCGGCGCGTTTATTACCCGCGGTGTCAGTGTGGATTCGCTGGACCGTACCAAAAAATGGAAGGCACATATCATCGCTTCCGTGGGCGATTATCTGAACCCCGGCGAGATCATCGCGCTGGTTCCCGAGACCCGGGCAATCGTGCATAAGTGCATGGTGCCTCCGGATGTGGAAGGAAAGGTAATCAGCGTGGTTCCGGACGGCGATTATACCATCGACGAGACGCTGGTTACACTGGAACTTGCAGACGGGACGACCAGGGAACTGAGCATGACCCAGCACTGGCCCATCCGTGTACCCAGGCCCACCAGCAACCGGTTCTCCGCATCCGTACCTCTGATAACCGGACAGCGTATCATCGATACCATGTTTCCCATCGCCAAAGGCGGTACGGCTGCCATTCCCGGCGGATTCGGAACCGGCAAGACCATGTCCCAGCATCAGATCGCGAAATGGTCTGACGCGGACATCATCATCTATATCGGCTGCGGCGAGCGCGGGAACGAGATGACGCAGGTTCTGGAAGAATTTTCCGAACTGACGGATCCCAGGTCCGGCAATCCTCTTATGGACCGGACCACATTGATCGCCAATACATCCAACATGCCGGTTGCCGCCCGTGAGGCCAGCATCTACACCGGCCTGACACTGGCAGAATATTACCGGGATATGGGCTATGACGTAGCCATCATGGCAGACTCCACCTCCCGTTGGGCGGAAGCCTTGAGAGAGCTCTCCGGACGTCTGGAAGAGATGCCCGCGGAGGAAGGTTTCCCGGCTTATCTGGCATCCAAGCTCTCCGCGTTCTATGAGAGGGCCGGCATGATGCACAACTTAAACGATACGGACGGCTCTGTAACGATCATCGGCGCGGTATCCCCCCAGGGCGGAGACTTTTCCGAGCCTGTTACCCAGAACACCAAGCGGTTTGTACGCTGTTTCTGGGGACTGGACAAGAGCCTGGCCTATTCGAGGCATTTTCCGGCCATCCACTGGCTCACCAGCTACAGTGAGTATCTGACGGATCTGGCGCCCTGGTACCAGGACCGCGTATCCCCGAAGTTCGTGGATTACCGGAACCGGCTGATGGCTCTTCTGAACTCCGAGAGCAGCCTGCTGGAGATCGTCAAGCTGATCGGAAGCGACGTACTTCCGGACGACCAGAAGCTGGTTCTGGAGATTGCCCGTGTCATCCGTCTTGGATTCCTGCAGCAGAACGCCTTCCATAAGGACGACACCTGCGTATCCATGGAAAAGCAGTTCCTGATGATGGAAACCATTTTGTACCTGTATAAAAAATCCCGTGCGCTTGTGACCATGGGACATCCGATGTCCGTACTGAAGTCCGAGAACATCTTCGACCGGGTCATTTCCATCAAGTATGACGTACCCAATGACCGTCTGGAAATGTTCACCCAGTACCATCGGGATATTGACGAATTTTACCAGCGCGTCCTGGAAAAAAATGCATAAGGAGGGAATGATACCATGTCAATTGAATATTTAGGCTTAAGCAGTATCAACGGCCCTCTGATCGCCCTGGAGGGCGTGCAGGGCGCGTTCTACGACGAGATCGTGGAGTTTGTGATAGGCGGCACGCAGCGGAAGATCGGGCGTATCGTGGAGATCTACGAGGACCGTGCGGTTATCCAGGTATTTGAGGGTTCTGAGAACATGTCCCTGAAAAATACCCACACAAGGCTTACCGGACATCCCATGGAGGTCACACTCTCCCCGGATATGCTGGGCCGTACCTTTAACGGCATCGGGCAGCCCATCGACGACCTGGGCCCCATCACTTCTTCGCTTCGTCGGGATGTGAACGGCCTGCCCCTGAATCCGGTCAAGCGGGAATACCCCAGAAACTATATCCACACCGGGGTTTCCGCCATCGACGGCCTGACCACACTGATCCGCGGCCAGAAGCTGCCGATTTTCTCCGGAAACGGCCTTCCCCATGACCAGCTTGCGGCGCAGATCGTGAAGCAGGCTTCCCTGGGTGAGGATTCCGATGAAGATTTCGCCATTGTATTTGCCGCAATGGGCGTCAAGCACGATGTGGCAGACTTCTTCCGCCGTACCTTCGAGGACAGCGGCGTTGCCGACCATGTGGCCATGTTTTTGAATCTGGCAAATGATCCGGTGGTGGAGCGTCTGATCACGCCGAAGGTGGCGCTGACGGTTGCGGAATATCTGGCATTTGAACAGAATATGCACATTCTGGTTATCCTGACGGATATGACCTCGTTTGCCGAGGCCATGCGTGAGGTATCCTCCTCCAAGGGAGAGATCCCCAGCCGAAAAGGATATCCGGGATATCTGTACAGCGAGCTGGCGACCCTGTATGAGCGCGCCGGCATCGTCCAGGGTGTGGACGGCTCCGTAACACAGCTTCCCATCCTGACCATGCCCAACGACGATATCACCCATCCGATCCCCGACCTGACCGGATATATCACCGAGGGGCAGATCGTACTGGATCGTACGCTGCACGGACAGTCCATCTATCCGCCGATCAACATTCTCCCTTCCCTCTCCCGTCTGATGAAGGACGGCATCGGGGCAGGCTATACGAGAGAAGATCATCAGGATCTGGCCAACCAGTTATTCTCCGCCTACGCGAAGGTGGGGGACGCCCGGAACCTGGCATCTGTTATCGGAGAAGATGAGCTGTCGCCCACGGATAAGAAATACCTGGCATTTGGAAAGGATTTTGAAACCCGTTACATCGGGCAGGGAGTGAACGAAAACCGAAGCATGGAAGCAACTCTCGACCTGGGCTGGGAGCTGTTGGGACGCCTTCCCAGGGAAGAGCTGGACCGTGTGGATACGAAGATCCTGGATAAGTACTACAAGCCAATGCCGGAGGATGACGAGTAAAGGAGGCTGCACCGTATGGACCCACGAACTTTTCCAACCAAAGGAAATCTGATGCTGGCGAAGAACTCACTGGCACTCGCCCGCCAGGGTTATGACCTGATGGATAAGAAGCGGAACATCCTGATCCGTGAGCTGATGTCCCTGATCGACGAAGCCCGGGATATCCAGGATGAGATCGACAGCACCTTTACCTATGCTTACCAGTGCCTGCAGCGCGCCAACATCGAGCACGGAATCAATATGGTATCTCAGTTAGCCTACACTGTACCCATTGAAAATTCCATCTCGATCCGCTCCCGCAGTATCATGGGAACAGAAATCCCCCATGTGAAATACGCGCCGGTTCATGAATTGCCCACCTATGCATTCAGTACCACCCGGGAATCCATCGACCAGGCTACCAGGGCATTTCAGAAAGTAAAGGATCTGACCGTAAAGCTGTCCATGGTTGAGAATGCGGCCTACCGGCTGGCTTCCAATATCAAAAAGACACAGAAGCGCGCCAATGCGCTGCAGAACATCACGATTCCCATGTATACCGAGCTGGTCAGCAGCATTACGAATGCATTGGAGGAAAAAGACAGAGAAGAATTTACACGGCTGAAGGTCATCAAGAGGATGAAGATGAAAAAAGGCTGAGTGAATATGAAATACATGTTGAATACTTGTTACAGTTTACACGACGCCGTGCACTATGCTGCACGGCGTTTTTCTAATAAATTTGAGAAATTTACAGTTTACGGCCTGTTATCTGACCGACCGCGAACTATAACTTGAGAAATCCCCCTCCTTACCGAAGGCGAAATTATCTGTTGCATATCTTATACGATCGTGCTATACTGACAGCACATCAAAATCACGGGCAGTATTTTTTTCAAATTATTCTATCTGTCCGCCGGATACTTCCCAGGTATCAGGATCTGTTTTTTCATGGCTTCTCAGCCGGAAAACACTCATTTGATGGAACAACTATCATACGGACAGGATGGATACTGGTTGTAAAACTGATTTGCCGTTTGGATCAGATTCTGATATAATTATTAAGTGAAGTATCAGATTCAGAGCAGATTAAAAGAGCAGCTCTGGA
>CAJUQO010000095.1 GCA_910588295.1 uncultured Lachnospiraceae bacterium
AGCGTTAACCTACATCCGGCCAGCCGGCAACAGGCTTTTCGGCAGATGCAGGAAGTCGGATTGTTTTCCCAGTGGGAGCTTTACCCGCTGCAGCAGTTCGGCGTAGCCCTGAATGCCGGTCATAGGGGTTTTCAGCTCGTGGGCAAGGGAGCCCAGAAGCTGCCGCTGCTTCTCATTCATTTCCGCCAGTGTTCGGATGTGTTCCTCGACCCGGTCCGCCATCCGGTTAAAGCTCTGGGAAACCTGTCCGATCTCATCGCTCCCGGGACGGTCCACCCGTCTCTGATAATCCCCGTCCGCGATCACATTTGCCGCATCCCGAAGCTGGTAGAAGGGGGTCAGAATCCTCCGGATGGTCAGCATCAGCACGGCCGCCAGAATAACGGAGAGGATGCACGCCACCAGAATCCCCTGATACAAAAGCTCCCTTCCGGATTGGAATACCGAGGTCACATCCCGGTAGTGGAGAAGCTGAAACTGATCACTGCTCCCATAGAGAATCAGAAGCTTTGTACCGTTTAATTCCTCCAGAAATACGGAGATCGGCGAGTCGTTCGGAATCACGTCGCTTTGGTACGGGCTGGAAAGCGTTTCCGCGTGTTTCATATCAAAAATATAGGGAGTGCGGTTGTCAAGTTCTTCCTCTTCATAATACAGGATGGCGTTTTCACTGAATCCGGAACGGAAAACGCTTTGCCCTGCATACTGCATCCCCTGGGAATTATGTACGTTCCTGGTGCTGAGTTGATTGGAAAAGCTGTTGATGTCGCTCTGGAGCTGCTCCGATTCAAAGAGCAGGATATTGTCTATGATCTGGCGCTGTGTCACCGAAATGTTCCAGATGGAGAAGATCTGGGACAAAAAGAGCATGGAAGCCGTTGCTGCCAGGGTGATCTTTGTCTGCAGTTTCATGGTCTGATTCCTTTCCGAGTCTGATTCCTTTTCGAATGCTATATGGCAGACGAATGCATGTACCTCTTTTAAGCATGCGCCGCCGGCTTGTACCGAAAATGATCTGGGGATGGTTTTATTTTATATCACGGGAGCGGGGTTTTCAATTGGGGGACTGTAACCATTTTGTAAAAGAAAGCCGAGGGATAAGAATATTTTTGTTTGAGGGTGAAATACAGACGCGGCTGTTTGAGAATGCGACGGTTGGAATATCTGATTTATTGTCATTCGCTTGCCGCCGGCAGCCTTTCTGCATACGATGGTATCAAAAAAGCAGGTCACAGCTTCCACGTCTGTAACCTGCTCCTTATCCGTTATCTGTTTCTCACCTTTTAATCAGCACAACCGCCACATCATTTACATTGGTGCCGGTCGCTCCGGTGATGATCAAACCGCCGCTTTTTTCCAGCGCATGGTACGCGTCGTTCTGCCGCAGCACCTGGTAGATATCAATCCCCTGCTTCTGGAGCGCTTCTTTCGTCGTCCCGTCGCAGTATCCTCCGGCGGCGTCGGTGGGTCCGTCGGTTCCGTCGCTCCCGACGCTGAACACTGCGGTATCCGAAAGCCCCGCGATCCCTTGGGCCGCCGCAAGCGCCAGCTCCTGGTTCCTGCCGCCCATCCCGGTTCCGGTCAGATGCACCACGGTTTCGCCGCCTGCCAGAAAGGCCAGGCTCTTTTCGCTCTCCTGATGGCTCTTTGCGATGGCCGCCAGAAACGCCCCGGCCTCCCTTGCCTCGCAGGACAATTGGTCGGTAAGCACCACCGGCTCATATCCAAGCTCCCGGCAGGCATCCGCAGCCGCCCGGCAGAGGTTGCGCACGCTGCCTGTAATCACAGTCTCTACGTTGCGCAGCGTCTTCGGCGTCTCCTGCCCCAGCAGCTCCCTGGCCTTTTCGCTTAATTTTAATTGATACTTTTCCGCGATGGCCGCCGCCTGGGCACAGGTGGTCGAATCCGGATAGGCCGGACCGGATGCGATCATATCCAGGGGATCCCCCAGTATGTCGCTCAAAACAATGCCGAATACCCTGGCCGGCTCACATAGTTTGGCAAATTTTCCGCCCTTTACCGCGGAAATCCGCTTCCGGATGGTATTGATCTCCACGATATCCGCGCCGCAGGCCAGAAGCTGCTTCGTAATATCGGCCAGCTCCTCCTCCGGGATCAGCGGCTTTTCAAACAGCGCGCTTCCGCCTCCGGACAGCAGAAACAGCACCGTATCCTCTTCCCGGAGATTTTCCACCAGCTCCAGGGCCGCCTGGGTTCCGGCAAATGAATTTGCGTCCGGAACCGGATGTCCGGCCTCGAAACATTTCATCCCCGGGATGTCACCCTTTACATGGTCATATTTCGTCACGGCCACACCGGCTTCCATACGGTTCCCCAGAATCTCCGCCGCTGTGTTTGCCATCTGCCAGGCCGCTTTTCCCGCGGCCACCACATAGACTCTTCCGTTTCCGAAATCTTTTCCTGCCAAAGCGCGGGATACCGCCTCATCCGGCAGCACCCTCCGGATGGATTCCCGGACGATCCGATCCGCGTCTTCTCTCAATCCCATATCTGCTTTCCTCCTGATCTATGAATGGATCATGCCTTATGGACGCCTGATCCGCTGCCAAAGCCGCTTTTGTCCGAAAATGGTTCTTCTCCCTAATAGTTGTTCTCTCTGCGGCCGCTCTTTAATGCAGGAACAGTGAAAGTATGAAGATGAATACGATGGAACAAATGCCTTCCACCAGCGTCACTGCCGTCTGCGTCTTATATCCCTGATCCGGCGTCATTTCACCGAAGTTCGTAACTACCCAGAAATAGGAATCGTTGGCGTGGGACACGGTCATTGCTCCGGCGCCGATGGCCATAACACAGAGCACGGACATCACCGTAGAATCCATTCCCAATGCTCCCATCAGAGGCGCCATGATTCCCGCGGTCGTCGTGATCGCAACCGTAGAGGAGCCCTGCGCTGACTTCAGGATCGCCGCCAGCAGGAACGGGAAGAAAATCCCGATGGACTGGAGTACATTTGCATGGTCCGTAATAAAGGTCACAAGGCTGGTGGAGGAAATGATTTTTCCCAGCACGCCGCCTGCCGCTGTCACGAACAGGATCGGGCCCACTGTCTTTAACGTATCATTTGTCAGATCATACAGCTTCTCAACCATTTCCGCCTGCACCAGGACAATGATTCCGAATACTACGCCGACTGCCAGCGCAATGATCGGTGTCCCCAGGAATGTACAGGCCGCCGCCAGACCGCCGCTCCAGACCAGTATGGAGGATACGTTGGACATCGCCATCAAAATAATCGGTATGATGATCGGTGCCAGCGACATAAATCCGGACGGAAGCTTGCCGTAGGAAGCGACCAGATCCTCATAGCTCTGTACCACGCCTTCATGATCCGACTCATCGTTGGAATGCACCTTTTTCCCAATATATTTCGCATAGAACCAGGCACCCGCCAGAGCCGGTACGGAAACCAGCGCGCCGAGCCCCATCACCAGAAGCAGGCTGTTTCCCACGCCCAGCGTATTGGCTGCCGCAATGGGCCCCGGTGTGGGCGGGATAAATACGTGGGACGCGTACAGACCTGCGGAAAGGCAGACCGTCATCGCCACCGAAGAAGCCCCTGTCCTCTTCACCATCGCCTTACGGATGGGATTGAGCACAACGAATCCGGAATCACAGAACACCGGAATGGATACCACCCAGCCCATCAGCTCGATGGCCAGCTCCGGGTGCTTCGGCCCCACCAGCTTTACCACCATGTCGGCCAGCTTCAATGCCGCCCCGGTTGCCTCCAGAAATGTTCCGATCATAGCGCCGAAAATAATGACGATACCGATGCTGGTAAATGTGGATGAAAATCCGCTTCCGATGACCGTCGCGATACCGTCCACAGTATTGCCGTCCGCATCTGTAACGGCCGCAAAGGGAATCCCCCCGATCAGCCCCAGCAGCAGTGAAACCAGTAAAATGGAAAGAAACGGATGAATCTTAAACTTACTGATCATCACGATCATGACTACAATAGCCACAACAAACACGATTAAAAATGGAACTCCTGTCATATCTCTCTTCCTCCTTTGACTTTTACGCACAAATCAATCGTCAAAATGCACAATTTCCTTATATTTCATGCATTTTCTTTGTGCTTTATGTCTCAAAGGATATCACATTTTACTTTTTCGGTAAATGTTATATGACACAAATATTTTTATTTATTTTGTTATGCGTAACATAACACTAGAAATTTTGCCGGATTATTGCACAGAAAACCAGTCTGTTTTTCCAGAAAATCCGTTATTTTATCCAATCTTTCGTCACTCCGCCGCATCCGGAAAATGTGTCCGTTCCATATGCAGTTTCTGATAAAACGCAAGCGCCATGTAATAAACCGCCGCGTCCGACGGCCTGCGGATATCCTTTCCCGTAACCTCGGCCAGCTTTTTCAGCTTGTACTGCAGCGTGTTTTTATGCATAAACAGCGATTCCGCCATCTTTCCGACAGCGCCCTCGTAGGCAAAATACTGTTCAATCAGGTGCATATAATCCCCCAGCCGTTCCCCGGAATCCCGGCCAAAAAGTTTATCCAGGTATTCCAGCATTGCGGCCTCCGAGATCTCATTGATAAATAACTCGATGTTCAGGTCGTCATAATAATAGAAGGGCTCCTTCCAGGTCACCGCATGGGACGCAGCCCTGAACGCCTCGGCACAGCCCTGCGCAATGTCCTCTCCGCTGCCCTGTCCGCTGTCAAAACCGGCAGCCACATCCCGGTCATATTTCTGCCGGATCATCCCGGACAGCTTTTCCGCCGTCTTTTTCATCTGCGCGTCG
>CAJUQO010000096.1 GCA_910588295.1 uncultured Lachnospiraceae bacterium
GCTGAAGATGCATGGGCTGTTCTGCCAGAATATTCCGGCAGCTTTTCACTGTTACGGGGGACGTAGGACGATGGACGGGGGACAAAGGACGGAGGTAATAAAAACTGGCGATTTATCATTTAGAGGCAAAGGTTGTCAGCCGAGGGACAGGCCGTTCCGCTGTCGCGGCGGCGGCCTACATGAGCTGTTCCCGGATGTACAACGACTATGATGGCGTTCAGCATGACTACACTCGGAAGCAGGGCCTTGTCTGGCAACAGCTCTTTCTGCCGGATATGGCGTCGGCAGAGTGGGCAGATCGGGAAGCCCTCTGGAATGCCGTGGCGGCAGGGGAAAACGCCGCCGATTGGCATTTTCCCCTGCTACCAGAAAAAAGAGAAAAGTATATACAAACACATCTGTGTCCGTACCAAGTGAAATACGGTCTCCTATGTCAGTGCGCTCCGTGCAGGACGGCATTTGTCTGCTCATCTTGAATTATCTGGGAATTGCTGAGCAGCGGCTCAATATCCTTGCCCTTGATCTTGTGGTCCACATAATTCTGTGTGCAGCGGTACACCACAGGTGAGAGAGCCAGAACACCAATAAGGTTTGGCAGCATCATCAGGCTGTTAAGCGTGTCCGCAATGTCCCAAGCCAAATTGTCGCCTATCACAGCGCCGCCGAAAATGGCTGCAACAAAAATAACACGGTAAACGATCATAGATTTCTCACCAAAAAGATACGCGCAGGCCGTACTGCCGTAATGGCTCCAGCCCAGCACAGTGGAAAACGCGAACAGTATAATGGCAATGGCTACAAAGGCCGCGCCGGTAGCCTTCATGGCAAACGCACCGCGGAAAATAGCGGAAAAGACGGGGATGATCTGGGAGAAATTCGTGACAAGAATAACCACCGTGCCAATGATATACAGAGTAACCATGAACGGGACAATCTTTTCTGTAACGGAAGCGATCCGCTTCAAGCCGCCCAGAATCACTAGTCCGGCCAGAACCAGCACCACAATACCGGTCAGCCAGATAGGAACACCGAAAACGGATTCCATGTTGCCGGAGATGGAGTTGACCCGCGTCATATTGCCAATACCGAAAGACGCCAGAAAACAGAAGATGGAGAACCGTGCCGCTAATCCGGATCCAATGAACCGGCAGCCCGGTTTTGCGCCTAAGCCTTTTTCC
The DNA here is from genome assembly GCA_910588295.1 of uncultured Lachnospiraceae bacterium. Classification (GTDB taxonomy): domain Bacteria; phylum Bacillota; class Clostridia; order Lachnospirales; family Lachnospiraceae; genus UBA11957. The sequence goes on from CAJUQO010000096.1 coordinate 1,179, forward strand.
AGGTAATACATTGCGCCGCCATGCTACTCTCCGGAAGCGCTTTTTTCACGATAAAAGATACCCAGAACGTTTTCGGAGTAGTTGGTCATCATGCCGAAAAATGCAATGATTCACATCCAGAATACCGCGCCGGGACCGCCTGCCATAATGGCCCCTGCCACACCTACGATGTTGCCGGTACCAACAGTAGCTGCCAAAGCAGTACAAAGAGATTGAAACTGGGAAATGGATTTATCCTTTGTGTGTCCGGTTATGTCCTTATCCCGAAAAATCGCGCCGATGGGTTCTTTCATTCAGTGTCCGATATGCGTAATTTGGAAAAATAAGGAGACGATTTCTATTATTTCCCCAACGTCACGAGCGCCGCTCCGACAGCTTTTGCTCGAAACGATTTCTTCTTATATCAGGGGGAACGGCCGTTGGATACTGCCCCGTAAAACAGGCGCTGCAACAGCCGCCGCACAACTCTTCCAAGGTAGGAACCGGCAGATAGCCCAGGGAGTCAACTCCAAGAATACCGGCAATCTCCTCTATGCTGTGCCGGCAGGCGATCAAATTTTCCTGCGAATCAATGTCCGTCCCATAGTAACAGGGATTCCGGAAGGGCGGTGCGGAGACCCGCAGATGAATCTCCGCAGCGCCTGCTTCCCGAAGAAGCGCGGCAATCCGTCCGCTGGTGGTCCCCCGAACGATAGAATCGTCCACCAGAACCACACGCTTACCAGCAACGCTCTCCCGCACGGCACTGAGCTTCAGACGCACCTGAGCCAGCCGGTGCTCCTGCCCAGGGGCGATAAACGTGCGGCCAATATACTTGTTCTTAATGAGACCGATACCGTAGGGAATCCCCGAGACCCGGCTGTATCCCAGCGCTGCATCCAGACCGGAATCCGGTACGCCCACCACCACATCCGCCTCCACAGGATGCGCTTCCGCGAGGATTTTTCCCGCCAGCAGTCGGGCGGCGTGGACAGACACGCCGTCGATCACGGAGTCCGGGCGGGCGAAGTAGATGTACTCGAAGGCGCAGTGAGCAGGCGGGCATTTGCCGCAGTGTTCCCGCCGGGAGGTAACGGTATCCCCCTGGAAGATCAGGATCTCCCCCGGTTCCAGGTCCCGCACAAATTCCGCGCCCACGGCAGTCAGGGCGCAGCTCTCGGATGCCGCCGCATAACCGCCTCCCGGCAATCTTCCATAACAAAGCGGTCGGAAGCCGTGGGGGTCCCTGGCACAGATCAGCTTCTGCGGAGACATCAGCACCAGGGAGTAGGCCCCCTCCAGATGTTTCATGGCGGCACTGAGTGCGTCCTCAATGGAGGGTGCCGTCAGGCGCTCCCTGGTGATAATGTAAGCGATAGTCTCCGTGTCACTGGTGGTGTGGAAAATCGCGCCCGTCAGCTCCAGCTCGCTGCGGAGCCGTGCAGCATTGCTGAGATTCCCGTTGTGGGTGAGGGCCATGTGCCCTTTCTGGTGATTGACCTCGATAGGCTGGCAGTTCCGGCGGCTGGAGGCTCCGGTGGTACCGTAGCGGGTGTGTCCCACCGCCATGGTTCCCTGGGGAAACCGCTCCAGAACATCGCAGCTGAACACCTCGCCAACCAGCCCCAGGTCCTTGTGTGACGCAAAAACGCCGTCGTCGTTGACCACAATGCCGCAGCTCTCCTGCCCCCGGTGCTGGAGGGCGTAGAGACCATAATAAACAATCCGGCTCACATCGGCGGGTTCCGAACAGATGACTCCAAATACGCCGCATTCTTCATGGATTGCCATACAATTTACCTCACAGTCAAATAAATATGAATCAAAATTGTCAGCCCTGATACCCGGATGGTGTAAGGCCATCTGGGTATCAGGGCGTTTTTTCACTTTACAGAAAACAGAAGTTCCGTATAGCTGGGGTAAGGCCACGCCTTGCTGGCGGTCATGGCTTCCAGCCCGTCTACGGCCCCCCGCAGTTTCCCCATAATCTCGAATACCGTGTAGCGGTAGTAGTGGGCGGTCTCATAGGCGTCTGTGCTGTGGGGAGCGGCTAGGGCATCCTCCAAAGCAGCGGCCTGGCGCATCATCTCGGCGGACAGCCTGCTGAGCTTCCGCAGCATCGCCTCCTCATCGGAGCAGTCCAGATCTGCCAGAACGCTCTTCTTGGCCGCTACGGCCTTGGCGGTATCTCCGGAGAATTTGCTGACTGCCGGGAAGATGTTTTTCTTCACCATGTCGATCATGGTCCTCGCCTCAATGCCGATGACCTCACAGTAGTTCTCCAGGTGAATCTCGTTTCGGGCAGCCAGCTCTTCCTCAGTAAAGATGTGATGCTTGCAGAACAAATCGATGTGCTTGGGCTGGAGATAGGTCTTCAGCGCATCGGCGGTACAGGTGAGATTGCTTAGGCCGCGTTTTTCCGCCTCCTCTACCCAGGCATCCTCGTAGCCGTTGCCATTGAAAATGATCCGCTGATGCTTGGTAAGGACTCTTTTCACCAGATCATGAAGAGCGGCAGGGAAGTCCCCCGCACCCTCCAGCTCATCGGCAAACTGGCTAAGCTCCTCGGCCATAATGGTATTCAGAGCGGTGTTGGGGCCGGAGATGGACTGGCTGGAGCCAAGCATCCGGAACTCGAATTTGTTTCCGGTGAAGGCCAGGGGAGAGGTACGGTTGCGGTCGGTGGTATCCTGTGGGATGGCGGGCAAAGAATCCACGCCAATGGACAGCGTTTTCTTGCCCTGCTCCACATATTGTGTGTCATTGATGATGGAATCCACAATGGCAGTAAGCTCATCTCCCAGGAACACAGAGATAATAGCCGGCGGGGCCTCCTGGGCGCCCAACCGATGGTCGTTGCCAGGGGTGGCCACGGAGCAGCGCAGCAGATCTTGGTACTCGTCCACGCCCTTGATAAATGCCGCCAGGAACAGCAGGAACCGGGCGTTCTGGCTGGGAGTGGAGCCAGGGCGGAAGAGGTTTATGCCGGTGTCAGTGGAGATGGACCAGTTGTCGTGTTTGCCGGAGCCATTGACGCCCGCAAAAGGCTTTTCGTGGAGCAGGCAAACCATGTTGTGCCGCCCTGCCACCTTCTTCATGATCTCCATGGTAAGCTGGTTGTGGTCGCAGGCGGTGTTGGCATCGGAGTAGATGGGCGCAGCCTCGTGCTGGGCGGGGGCCACCTCGTTGTGCTTGGTTTTGGAGAGGATGCCCAGCTTCCAAAGCTCCTCGTCCAGCTCCTTCATATAGGCGGCGACCCGGGGCTTGATGGTGCCGAAATAGTGGTCCTCCAGCTCCTGGCCCTTGGGAGGCTTGGCGCCAAAGAGGGTCCGGCCCGTG
>CAJUQO010000097.1 GCA_910588295.1 uncultured Lachnospiraceae bacterium
AGCTGCCGAGGATTCTCATGACTTCGTAGATGTTTCTTTCAAGTTTCATTTTATCATCCGACGTAATAAAAATTCCATAGCAATCCGGCTGTGATTCCACCAGCTTCATGCCATCTTCCAATCCCAGGCAAAAGCAGGAGGTGGATAAGGCGTCTCCATCCACGGATTTTGGGGAGATAATGGTGACGGAGACCAGGCCGTTTTCGTAGGGGTAGCCGGTGGCGGGATTTAGAATATGGTGGTACTGTTTGCCGTCTACCGTGATATACCGCTCGTAGATTCCGGAGGATACGACAGACAAATCGTCGATATCTACAATTCCCACTACCTGGCTGTGATCCGCAAAGGGTTTTTGGATGCCGATCCGAAAGGGTGCGCCGGAAGGCTTTGTGCCCACGCAGAGCATGTTTCCGCCCAGGTTGATTGTGGCGCTTCCTACGCCCTGTTCGATGAGATAGGCTTTGATTTTGTCCGCAATATATCCTTTTGCGATTGCGCCAAGTTCGATGCTCATTCCTTCTTCCATGAATAAAACCTTGTGTTCCTGAATCTGCACTTTTTGGTAATCCACTTTTTTTAATGCGGCTTCCAGTAGTGCCGAATCTGGCAGTAACGGATGTTCGCTTCCTGAAGAAAAATCCCATAGAGAGGAGACAGGCTCGATAGAAATATCAAAGGCTCCTTCTGTTAATTTCCCGTAAAAAAGCCCTTTTTCAATCAGCTCCGTCGTATCCTCAGAAACCTCCGCGATTTCCCCCCGGTTCAGCCGGGCAATCTCGGAAGTGTCTATGGTTCTGCTGAACAGCTCTTCATATTTCTTACAGATATCAAGACAGCCGTCTAACAGAGATTTATCAGTGGAATCGTAAATATTGATCGTGATAATCGTGTTCAGCATATAGGTGGTTCTGGTAATGAAGGTTTCGTCCTCTTTTTTTCTGCTGCAGCCAGAGAGAGTGAACAGTGTAATACATAGAAGAAAAAAAGAGATTAATCGTTGTTTCATAAAGACTCCTTTTGCGTATATTCTGATAGACGAAATTCAACTGTTTGCAAAGATATGAGTAAAAAAGCGCTGTTAAATCTGATTATACTCTTTGCCGTGTATATCATGTAATGAAAACTATTTTAACAGTTCCCCAATATTAATATACAGACCATACCATAACCCCATTTCAATCGTCCGGTCAAAATCTATGATTACAGGCGCGTCATCTTTTTCAAATTGATAAATAGTGGTATGTTCCTTCATCGGGTCTACAATCCAGTATTCACGTACACCGGCGTTGGCATAGAGAATATGTTTCGTTGTCTGTCAGTTTATCCGGATCACAGATTACACTGATATCAGGTTCTACCCAGTTTTTATCTTCCGCATCCAGGTTGACGGCAAAAGGGGCGGGATAGATATCACAAGAGCCATTATTTGATTTAATATAATCTTTTATGATATAGTATAGTTCGCCTTCTAATTTTTGATGAATTCGGCCGGGCGGAGCCATGGCATATAAGTGGCCGTCAATCAGTTCGGCCCGCTGTCCTTCGGGAAGATTCCAGTATTGTTTGGAAGTATGAGTAACAGTTTGCATTTTTGGTAACGGCATAATGATATGTCCTTTCATATTTGATGATATCTGTTCTGGCTGATCTCTCTGTTTTATTAAGGGGATAAAAATTGTTATTTATAATTTCATTATACGGTTTAAATATGAGATGTCAACAATATACCTTTATCAAGATTCCTCTAAATTCTATATAAAATATTTTATCAAATTCATGAATCCTTAATAATTTCCCCCCTTCAATTTAAAATTCCCCTGTTAAACTGAGTTTATCAAAAATAAATAATATCCAAAGTATCAGAGATATTCGAAATGGAAAGTATATGTAAAGGTATATGTCGTAATACATGATCCATTTTAGAGACAGATGTGCTATAATGGAAAAGAGGTGATGAATATGTTTAAAATTTTAGTATGTGATGATGATAAAGAAATCGTGGAAGCCATAGAAATTTACCTGATCCAGGAAGGGTATGAAGTGCTGAAAGCCTATGACGGCATGGAAGCTTTGGATATTTTGAAAAAGGAAGAGGTCAACCTGCTGATTATCGACGTGATGATGCCGAAGCTGAACGGGATCAGGGCTACGCTGAAAATCAGAGAGAATAACAGCATTCCGATTATTATTCTTTCGGCGAAGTCGGAGGATGCGGATAAGATTCTGGGACTGAATATCGGGGCGGACGATTATCTGACCAAGCCATTTAATCCGCTGGAACTGGTGGCCAGGGTGAAATCACAGCTGAGACGTTATACCCAGCTTGGGACGATGGCAGAGAAACGTTCGAATGCATATCAGACAGGCGGTTTATTTATTGATGATGATAAAAAGATTGTGACGGTAGATGACGACTCGATCAAACTGACGCCGATCGAGTACAATATTTTGCTGTTTCTTCTGAAAAACAAGGGAAAGGTATTTTCCATCGAACAGATTTATGAAAATATATGGAATGAGGATGCCGTGGGCGTGGATAATACGGTGGCGGTCCATATCCGCCATATCCGGGAGAAGATTGAGATCAATCCCAAAGATCCGAAATATTTGAAGGTGGTATGGGGTATCGGATATAAAGTGGAGGCTTTAGAATGAGGAAAGAAACTAAAAAGGATGGAAATTTAAAAGGGAAAAAGGCAGTCTTTACGACCGTACATATTATAGCGGTGATTTTTCTGGTGCTGTCATTGTGCGGAATGATCTATGCCGTGGACGGTGCGGGGGGAAGCATTTATGAGATCTTTCGAGAGACAAATGCGTCCGCGAAGCCAGAGGAAACTGATAGAGATCAGGAAGATAATAAGGAGACATCTGCAAAGACAACAGAGACAAAAGCTTCAGATAAACAGGAGACGGAGAAAGAGACAAAGACCATATCGGGCGGTCAGACAGATCTCTCTTATCAGGATGAAGAGTTTCGTGCGGAATTTTATAAACAAATCCAGGAAGCCATCGAGTATACCTGGTATGTGAGAGCTTTTGAGGGTGAAGATGGAGAGATCGATGTAAATAAGGTTGCTGTAAGCGGCCCCGGACAGGATGCGGATGACCAGGGGTTTCAATACCGTATCCGAGATTTGATTTAGAAGATAAGCCAGGAGCACCGGTTGCTTATGAAAACAAATTGGTCGGGATTACCAGTGTGTTTAATGAGCGGATGGAACGATATCTTGAACTGAAGGAAAAATTTACGAAAAAGGATAATGGATTATTTTTCACCATTGCCTATCATATGAATGATGGACCTGCAGACGTGGTGGTGACAAATCATGAGCAGCCTATCGATTATACAAAGCTTGACACATATTTTGTATTGAATATGCCTGATTCTGAGGTAGATACCAATTTACCCGGGTACAGTCTCTATGATTTGCCTGAAATTACGGATACGGCGCATATGTATAAGATCAGTGCACAGCCCGTCTATACAATTACAGCGGGCTGGGCAGATTCCAAAGCAGCGTTGTCCGAGGCAATGGAGGCTGCAAATGCAGCAGCTTTAAAGGAATCCGAGGAGGCCGCAAAGGCATCTGAGGCTGCAGCGCAGCAATCAGGCGCGGGCGCCTCTGAACCGGCAGATGTATCGGGGGAAGCGAATGAATCTAAGCCAGCAGACAAGTCAGAATCACCAGATCTGGCTCATGGGGCATTGGAAACGTCGAAGTTTCCCACAATCCCGGATTTAAACAGCGGAATCGACCAGGAACAGCAGGCATTCTATAAAAATCTGTTTACCAGCAGTCTGGCATCCCTTATTGGCGCATTGATTCTTTCCGTGGCGACTCTGGTCTGGCTGATCTTTAACACTGGAAAAGTGGTGACGGACGGAGAAGAAAAATATGTTTTAAGCGGCATGGATCTCTGGTACTGGGAAGTATCGCTGCTTGTAGTGATCGGTTTTGTTCTGTTCTGGAACTGGCTGCCGGTGATTCACAGCAGCCGGAATCCACTCTCTGTTTCCCGTATTGTGGGCTGGCTTGGCACTTATTTCATTATATTGACAGGCGGCCTGAGCTTTGTCAGGAGAATGCGTGTTGGAAAACTGACGGATAACAGTCTGCTGAAAGTGGCCGGGAATCAGGCAAATCAGGCTCTGCGGCTGTTTTCCGAAAATCAGAAGCCAGTGACCAGATTGATCGTGGCTTTTGTGATTGGGACCATTATTCATGTGCTGGCCATGTGGTGGATGATATCCAGCTTAAAGGCGTACGGCGCGGTCAGAGAAGGGCGGTATCTGATTCAAATTATTGCTGCGGCACTTGTTCTGATCATTCTTTACGGAACGGTTTTGACTGCTCTTTTCAGAAAAGCCGTACAGCGGCAGAAGGTGCTGAACGGGGTGGGGCAGATCAGTCATGGACGTCTGGAACAGAAAATCGATCTGGAAGGGCTGACCGGCGACGACCGT
>CAJUQO010000098.1 GCA_910588295.1 uncultured Lachnospiraceae bacterium
TCCCCACCGGAACCTCGATCCCGCTGGATACCAGGCGGTGCTGCTGATCCTCCACAGAGCGGGCGCCCACAGCCACATAGGATAAGATATCGGACAGATAACGGTAATTCTCCGAGTAGAGCATCTCGTCCGCGACCGGAAGCCGGAACTGCTCCAGCACCCGCATATGCAGATGGCGGATCGCAACCAGGCCTGCCAGAAGGTTCGGCGCCTTCTCCGGATCCGGCTGGTGGAACATCCCCTTATATCCTTCCCCCGTAGTCCGCGGCTTATTGGTATAAACCCTCGGTACAATGATCACTTTCTCCATGACGGCCTCCTGGACCCGCACCAGACGACTGATATAATCGCATACAGCCTCCTCATTGTCCGCCGAACACGGTCCGATGATGACAATAAAACGGTCGCTTCTTCCACTGATGGCATCCTGCAGCTCCTTGTCCTTCTCCTCCTTACATTTTGCCACCTCCGCAGACATCGGATACAGTTCCTTGATCTCCTTCGGGGTCGGCAGTTTCTTTTCCATTATAAAGCTCATACTCTCTTCCTCCTTGTGTTTTCAGCATCATGTATCTGTGTCAGGCATTACGGCAGTGCTTCATAAAAGACATAGCCAGAGGTGCCGCGATCCGCGGCCTGACCGTCCGCGGATCGCAGCCCGGATGCATCTCTGACTATGCCTTTTTCCTCTCTGTTTATTCCGTTGTAGAGCTGTCAGATCCTCCGGAGGATCCCGATGTGGTTCCGCCGGAAGTGGTTCCGCCCGAAGAGCTTCCTCCGGTTGTACCGCCGGTACTTCCACCCTCACCGTCAGACGAAGAACCGCTTTCGGAGGTGGTTGAATCCCCGTCACCCTCCTTATCATCGTCTTCCTTTTCTTCCACCACAGGAGCCCGGTAATGTCCGGAGCAGCTCACCGTAGGCGCATTTTCCGCAAAATATTCCGTTAAGGCCGGACAACTGCTGGTCGCCAGAAAGCCTGTCTGCTGACAGATCGTTTTCTGCTGGATGGTCGGCGGCATGGTAAATTCCTGACGCTGCAGGCCTTCGTGCACCCGATTCATGATGTTTTTCCAGAGCACTTCATGCCATACCTGGTTATAGATATTTTCCATCGGCTTGCCGCAGTCGTATCCGCCCCATACGGAAGCCGTAAAGTACGGCGTATATGCGGAAAACCACAGGTCGCGGCTGTACTCTGACGTACCGGTCTTGCCTGATACCGGCATGTTGTACATCTGCGCCGCCGTACCGGTACCTCTGGTGACCACATCCTGCATGGCGCTTGTCAGCAGCGCGGCCGTCGTATCCTTAAGCACCTGATGGCTGTCCTTGATCTCGTTATCCAGCAGTACATTGCCGTCATGATCCAGAACCTTGCTGTACAGGACCGGTTTGATATACGTTCCGTTGTTGGCAATGGTCGCATAGGCTGCCGTCAGCTCCAGATTTGTAACACCCAGGGTCAGACCGCCGAGGGCGGTTGGAAGCTGGACATCGGTATAGTCCGGATACGCCGGATTATCATAATTCACGATCGTAGTAAATCCGAAATTGATCAGATAATCATAGCCCAGCTGAGGAGTGATCGCCTGCAGGGTCTCCAAGGCACATACGTTCATGGAATGCAGGATGGCGTAGCGCACCGTCGCGCTTCCCAGATAAATGCCGTCCCAGTTGTTCGCCTTCTTGTTCGGATCGTTAGGATATTGGAAAGGCCCCTTATCCGGAATCGGAGTCGCCAGTGTATATCCCGCCGCGTCGATGGCCGGCGCATAGGCAGACAATGGCTTAAAGCAGGATCCCGGCTGCCGGGTGGAATCCGTCGCCCGGTTCAAAGAAAGGCTGGCCGTCTTCTGTCCTCTTCCGCCGACCACAGCCAGAACCTCTCCGGAATGCTGGTCCATGAGCACGACCGAGGTCTGGGGCTGAGGTGTGATATCCCTCCACTCTTCTACGGTATCCGCTTCCGTGATCCCCAGCGTGGATTTGTACTCGTTGATCGCCTGCTCCGCCTCCTCCGGCGAGGAGAACAGCAATGCGTACTCCCGTCCCCACGCGCCTTTCACATACTCTTCCAGCATCTCCTTGCTATAATTCTCAATCTCTCCGTTTTCCCGGTAAATCGTCAGCGCAAAGTCCAGGCCGTACTCTGTCCCCGGGGGGTAAACCGCACTGTTGGCAACCTCCTCGTCGCAGATTGCCTGGATCCGAAGATCCTGGGTGGACGTGATATCCAGGCCGCCGCTGAGAACCGTGGTCTGGGCCTGCGCCTCCGTATATCCCTTCCGCTCCTGAAGATCCTGGATCAGTTGCGCGTAGAGCTGATCGTTAAAGTAGGAATAGGGCGTTGTATTCTGCACCGGCGGTGTTTGGACAATCCGCTCATAGACCGCGTCCGTATCGGCCATCGCCTCGTCATAGGCCGCCTGGGAAATATAATCCTGATCCAGCATATGATCCAGCACGTCCTCCCGACGTCCCCGATTGGCTTCCGGGTGGAGGATCGGGTCATACCCGGACGGGCTTTGGGTGATCCCCGCGATCAGAGCGCTCTCCGAAAGCGTCAGCTCCGACACGTCCTTGCCGAAATACCGCTCCGCCGCGCTCTGCACTCCGAGGCAGCTCTGCCCCAGATTGATGGTATTCATATAGGCTTCCAGGATTTCATCCTTGGACATCTGCTTCTCGATCTCTATGGCAAGGAACTGCTCCTGGATCTTTCGCTCCAGCCTGTCATAAAATGTCTTTTCATCCATGAAGTTGATAAATACATTATTTTTGATCAGCTGCTGGGTCAGGGTACTGGCTCCCTCATCAAAATTACCTGATGTGATTCCCTTTACCCCGGCTCGGATGATACCCTGAAGGTCGATCCCGTTATGCTGGTAAAAACGCTCGTCCTCAATAGCGACGAATGCTTTGCCCAGATAATCCGGAATCTCTTCGATTGATTTATAAACACGGTTGGAGCCGGCCCGTAAAAATTCTTCCGTCTGCGTCCCGTCCTTCGCGCGAACCACCGATATATAGCCTGTTGGCTTGACCTGGGAAGGAGTCACGGTCGGGCTGTTGTCAAGGATCTTCTTTACAAAATAACCCACACCTCCGACACCAACCACCGCAGTCAGAAGGACACAGATGATCAGGGCCTTGAAAAAACGGACTCCCACCCGCTTTTTCTGCATATTTTTTTTCGAGGAGATCTCTTTTTTTCGTTTCTCCAGATGTTCTTTTCCGTAATTCATGAATCCTGCCCTCCTTTATACATGATTTTTATTATATTTGTCACCAATTTTCGCCAGAAAATTGATGACCTGCTTGCGCTTTGGCGCAATTCATATTATACCAAATTTGTTTTTCTAAATAAAGAAAAAAAACAAAAAGTTCATATATATCAGGAAATTTAAGAAAATCTTTCGAATTCATACAAAAAACCTGTCATCGACAGGTCTTTTGTATGAATAAAAAGTATACGTTCTGACGCACACCTGCGCCGAAGCACATCTGCTACATTTTCCTTCTCAGGCATCCAGCATCATCTTTGCCGATCCGCAGATCCCGGCATCGTTGCCCAGTGTCGCCAGCTTAAATTCGATTTTCCGGTTTGCAAAGAACGCTTTTTCCCTGTAGGGCTTTTCGATAAACGGAATCAGGATCTCTCCTGCCTTGGATACTCCGCCGCCGATCACGATCACGGCCGGATCCGCGATCACGGCCAGGTTGACCAGGCCGCTGGCCAGATATTTTCCAAATTCCTCCGCCACATCGATAGCCACCGTGTCTCCTGCCTTTACCGCATCGAATACGTCCTTTGCCGTAACGCTCTCTTTCTTCAATGCCGTTTCCCGGGTATCCCACTCCAGACGTTTCTTCGCCAGCCGTACGATCCCGGTGGCGGACGCATACTGCTCCAGGCATCCGTGGTTTCCGCAGCCGCAGGTATCCGGTTCATCGTAATTCACACAGAGATGGCCCACCTCGCCGCCTGCGCCGTGTTCTCCTGTGATCACCTTTCCATTGACGATCACGCCGCCGCCGACTCCGGTGCCCAGGG
>CAJUQO010000099.1 GCA_910588295.1 uncultured Lachnospiraceae bacterium
AAATGGGAGAACAGCGCCGTGATATACTGCGGAGGCCCCTATAATTATCTGATCCAGAAGGGGGATAATATCCAGTATGCCGATTGCGTCTATGACGAAGCGTCCGACCAGATCACATCTGTGGGCAACGGAAATGTATATGGAAATGTGGTTTGGAACGAGCATATCCGTTTCCCGCTGGGAGCGGACCAGCGGCTGTATATCGGCATGCTTGGAAGTACCCTGACGATTCCAGAAGGGACAACGGCAGTGATCCCGGACGGAGCCACGCTGCGCAACAGCTACGGGGGAACGGGAGAAATCGGCGTACTGACCAATTATGGAACATTGAATGTATCAGAGGGAGGGACACTCTATAATTTCGACGGGGCTAACGGCAGCCGCGGGGTACTCACCAGGAATTACGGCGAGATCAATCTGGCGCCGGGAGCTACATTTTTTAATGCCTCTCTGTTGGAAAATAAGGGCACGATCAATGCCGACGGAACCTTATGCAGCATTCAGGTCAATTTTAACGGCGATCCGTACAATGGTGTGATTCAGAATGAAGGGACGATCAACGGATTGGTGAATATAAGAGAATCCGGTCAGGTCAGATATCAGGTGGAAGGCAATGCCGTATTAAGGAATGGACAGACGCTGGAACTGGGGGCGGGAACTGCCAACAATGGGGCCTGGGGGACTGTCCTGGAGATTCCGGCGGGAGGAAAGCTGACGATAGAGGAAGGGGCCGTTGTAGACGCAAAAACACATGTTACGAACGAGAACCTGTCGATATATCTGAAACTGGGAGACACTCTGGTCGTGGACGGACTTCTTCTGCTTCCGGAGGATCTTTCTGAGGAAGAACGGAACCGTCTGGCCGGAAGCATTGAAGGAACCGGAACAGTGCAGACAGGAAATACAGTCAATTTTATCATTACATTTGATCTAGGAGATGGCACGGTTGAAAAACGGCTTCTGCCGGAGGGGAGTACGTTTACTTTGCCGCCTGACCCGGTGAGGAGCGGCTATCTATTTGAAGGGTGGTATATAAACACAGACGGAAAAGAGACTGCAGCGGATCAGACGATGACCGCAGCCGGGCACATGACCATTTATGCCAGATGGAAGCCGTCAGACACCGGAGAAACGCCCGGAGGAGAGGACAAACCCGGAGAGGATCAGAAGCCCGGAGAAACAGATAAGCCGGGCGGAGAGGAGAAACCCGGAGAAGACAATAAACCCGACGGAACGGATACGCCCGGCGGAGACAATAAACCCGGCGGAACGGATACGCCCGGCGGAGACAATAAACCCGGCGGAACGAATAAGCCCGGAGGAGACAATAAACCCGGCGGAACGGATACGCCCGGCGGAAGCAATACGGCCGGTACAAGCAGTGACCCGAAGGGAGATCATGCGAACGGCGCGTCAAATGGCGCTGCCGGAAGCAGTACGTCAGATTCCGGCAATGGAAGGAACAAAGGTGATCTCTATGTGAACGGCCAAAATTCTGCCGGCGCGGTCCGGACAGGCGATACCGCAGATTGGGGAGCGGCGGTCCTGGGACTGGTATTTTCACTGGCAGCTATAGGAGGAATCAAATATTCGCGCCACCACTCTGACTGATTACATAAGAGCCACCCTCTCCCGTATAACCGGCGGAGGGTGACTCGCATCATAAAAGCCATTTCAGATTATGATCTGCAGTTTTATATGCTCTGCAGCACGCGTTTAATGCTTCGCATATACAACCTCTTTCTTAATTCCAGGCGCTGCGGACGGCGCTCCGTCATCGGGAACATCCTCAATCACCCGGTTGCTGAGAGTGCCAACCTCCATTGCGTCCGCAAAGTTGATCGGATGATTGCGCATATGCACCTTCATCAATTCGAACAGCCGGAGGGTGGGACGCCTGGATTCGAACACACCTGAGATATCGATGCATTTGCAGCCGGTCTGTACGGCCAGTGCTTTCAGACGCTGGTTGATCTTGAATGCGGCCGGGCTCTTTGACACAATGGGTACGATATAGATGGACGCCTGTGTCTTTGTATGGATCATGTAGAGCAGCCATTCATATTTGGAAATGAAGTTGTCTACATCCACATTCTCATCCCGGATATCCACATCCCCCATATTTACAAAAATTTTACGGGGATTTAAGTCATACAGGCACACCTTCAGATAACGTTCGATCTGGTCAATGCGTATATCCTTGACGCCTCGGTTATAAATGGGCTCTGTGATGCGGAAAGCCTGTGCCAGCTCCCCGACCGGAAGTGAAGCAAATGTATTTGATCCGAAAAGTACGACGCCGCCTGCTTCTGTAATACTGTTAAGTTCACGATAAGTCTGCATTTCATCATCTCCTTGTTCATGCATGGATGGTTGGAAGGGGTCGGATGTATGGGCGTTGTCTGCAGATGCTTCTGCGATGCCTTTGTCCGTATTTCCTGTGTGTCCTGATATCTGTCTGCTCAGTTCTGCATTTGCCGCCTGCGCCTGCCTGTCGTAACGTGTGTTGATAAAGTAGACAATGACGTTGGCGGATACGACAACCAGATTTAAGAGGTACACGACCAACACATAGTTGAATCTGTGACTGTAGATCTTTGCGGAAATTCCTGCAATGTACCCCGTGATAATAAGCAGTATAAACTGGATGCTCATGTTTCTGGCTGATCTGGCTTTGATATTCTTGGCAAGATTCATAGGCCAGGATAATCCGAAGCAGATCAGCATGGTTGACTCTAAAAGTTCGGCCATTTTTTATTCCCTCTCTTTCCTTGAAGCTCTTGTTTCATCTTTCGACTATAGTTTATCATTGACGTTTGATTATGTCTAATATATAATATTTATAAAATTCATAATGTTTACATTATGAATTAAAATAAAGGCAAGAGGGGGGTTTGGTATGGAACTGATGCAGATCCGGTATTTTCTGGAAGCGGCCAACACGAAGCATATGACGAACAGCGCAAAAAACCTGCATATCACGCAGCCTGCGCTGACCCAGGCGATCCGGCGGCTGGAAAATGACCTGGGGGTCCCGCTGTTTACGGCCAAGGGCAGGAATATCGTGCTGACAGAATATGGAAAATATCTCCAGAAGAAGCTGGAGCCGCTGATGGCGCAGATTGACGATATTCCGGAGCAGCTCCGGATGATGGTTGCCCTGGAGGGCGAAACCATACATATGAATGTTCTGGCGGCCTCAGGGCTTGTGATGGAAGCCATCATAGAATACAAGAAGGAGCATGAGGATATCAATTTTCAGCTCCAGCAGAACTCGGAGAGCGAGCTTTATGACATCGCTGTTAAGACAAAACTGTTTTACCAGGCGGTAAATGAAGAAAACAGCTTTACCTGCGCGGAGGAGATCTATCTGGCTGTTCCCAGAAACGGAAAATATAAGAAACGGGAGTCCGTCTGTCTGGATGAGGTGGCGGAGGAAGGGTTTATCAGCCTTCTGGGATCAAGAGAATTTCGCTATATCTGCGACCGGTTCTGCCAGCATGCAGGCTTTACACCGAAGATCATCTTCGAAAGCGACAATCCCTCCGCCGTAAAAAATATGATCGCAGCCAATATGGGCATCGGCTTCTGGCCGGAGTTTACATGGGGAAGTATTGAAAACGAACATGTTCGGCTTTTAAAAATCGAGGAGCCTGTCTGTCAGAGGGATATTATCATTAACTATAACAGGAATAAGATGGACTCTCAGAACGTGATTGATTTCTATGGTTTTCTGACAGAATTTTTTAAATGCAGGAAGCTATGCAGCATGCAGCCGGCCAG